>NZ_JBHXRM010000050.1:0-61657 GCF_042716895.1 Streptomyces sp. NPDC058653
CGTGGTGTGGTGGGTTGTTTTTTGTTTATACGACACCCCCCCCCCCCCCGCCCCCCCAACACCCGTACGGCGTACACGCCCGCGGGGGCCGCCGTTGGGCGCCCCCGGCGGTCGCGCGGTATGGGGGAACGACCCCGCCCCGTCGCGTCCATCCCGCGCGGCGGGACTGGCCACACCCTCGGTAATCGGGTAGATACGGACGAGTAGTACCGGCCGGTACCTTTCCCACCAGGGCGACCCGAGAACGCCTTGGCCGGTCGGGCCCATCGACCCGACGTTCGCGGCGAGGTGAGTTCCCGATGTCCGCTCCATCCGATTCATTCGACACGGCCCAGGTCCCGGAGCCCAAAGTCTCCGAGCGGGAAGCGCGCCGGGTGGCCGAGGCCGCCCGCGAGCAGAGCTGGCGCAAGCCGAGCTTCGCCAAAGAGCTCTTCCTGGGCCGTTTCCAGCTCGATCTCATCCATCCCCACCCCGCGCCCCCGGCCGAGGACGTACGGCGCGGAGAAGCCTTCCTGGCCACGCTGCGCGAGTTCTGCGAGACGCGGATCGACGGCGCCAAGATCGAGCGCGAGGCGCGCATCCCCGACGAGGTGATCAACGGCCTCAAGGAACTCGGCGCCTTCGGCATGAAGATCGACCGGAAGTACGGCGGCCTCGGCCTCACCCAGGTGTACTACAACAAGGCCCTCGCCCTGGTCGGCATGGCGAACGCCTCGATCGGCGCGCTGCTCTCCGCACATCAGTCCATCGGCGTACCGCAGCCGCTCAAGATGTTCGGCACCCAGGAGCAGAAGGACACGTTCCTGCCGCGCCTCGCCCGCACGGACATCTCCGCCTTCCTGCTGACCGAGCCCGACGTCGGGTCCGACCCCGCGCGCCTCGCCACCTCGGCGGTGCGCGACGGCGACGACTACGTCCTGGACGGCGTGAAGCTCTGGACCACCAACGGCGTCGTCGCCGACCTGCTCGTCGTGATGGCGCGCGTACCGAGGTCGGAGGGCCACAAGGGCGGCATCACCGCCTTCGTCGTCGAGGCGGACTCCCCGGGCATCACGGTGGAGAACCGCAACGCCTTCATGGGCCTGCGTGGTCTGGAGAACGGGGTCACCCGCTTCCACCAGGTACGGGTCCCGGCGGCGAACCGTATCGGCCCCGAGGGAGCCGGTCTCAAGATCGCCCTCACCACGCTCAACACCGGCCGGCTGTCGCTGCCCGCGATGTGCGTCGGCGTCGGCAAGTGGTGCCTGAAGATCGCGCGCGAGTGGACGACGGCGCGCGAGCAGTGGGGCAAGCCGGTCGCCCAGCACGAGGCGGTGGGGGAGAAGATCTCGTTCATCGCGGCGACGACGTTCGCGCTGGAGGCCGTGGTCGACCTCGCGTCCCAGATGGCCGACGAGGACCGCAACGACATCCGTATCGAGGCGGCGTTGGCCAAGCTGTACGGCTCCGAGATGGGCTGGCTGATGGCCGATGAACTCGTCCAGATCCGCGGCGGACGGGGCTTCGAGACGGCGGAGTCGCTGGCGGCCCGCGGCGAGCGCGCCGTACCCGCCGAGCAGATTCTTCGCGACATGCGGATCAACCGGATCTTCGAGGGCTCGACGGAGATCATGCATCTGCTGATCGCCCGCGAGGCGGTCGACGCACACCTGGCGGTGGCCGGCGACATCATCGACCCCGACAAGACGCTGTCCGACAAGGCCAGGGCCGGGGCGCAGGCCGGCGCCTTCTACGCGCGCTGGCTGCCGAAGCTGGTCGCCGGCCCCGGTCAACTGCCCAACTCCTACGCGGAGTTTCACCCCAAGGGGCATCTGGATCTCTCGGCGCATCTGCGCTACGTCGAGCGGACGTCGCGCAAGCTCGCGCGCTCGACCTTCTACGCCATGTCGCGCTGGCAGGGCGGGATGGAGACCAAGCAGGGCTTCCTCGGGCGCGTCGTGGACATCGGCGCCGAGCTGTTCGCGATGAGCGCGGCGTGCGTGCGGGCCGAGATGCTCCGTACCACGGGAGAGCACGGCCGCGAGGCGTACCAGCTCGCCGATGTTTTCTGCAGGCAGTCCCGGATCCGTGTGGAGGAACTGTTCACGAGGCTGTGGACCAACACGGACGACATCGACCGCAAGGTCGTGAACGGCGTCCTGTCCGGAACGTACACGTGGCTGGAGGAAGGCATCATCGACCCGAGCGGCGACGGCCCCTGGATCGCCGACGCCACGCCCGGTCCGTCCCAACGGAACAACGTCCACCGGCCGATCCGCTGAGCGACGGGGCAACCATCCGGTCGGCCCGGCGCCCCCCGGGCCGGTAGGGAGCCGAGATCTTCCGGGTGCGGTGCCCCGGGGCTGAAGAACCACCGGGCCGCGCCCTCCTCACGGAGGACGCGGCCCGGCGGCGCCGGTGCGCTGGTCGGCGTCGGCCTAGTTGAACGGGTCGAGCGTGAGGTACGCCTGCCGCGGGTCGCCGTCGTGCACGAGCGACTCGTGCGCGCCGACGTCGTCGAAGGCGAACGCGTACGCCTTGCCGTCGACCATCTGCGCGTGGATCTTCTGGGCGTAGTGGTTGGTGACGCCGTCCTTGTAGAAGTCCGCCGAGCTGGTGTCGGGCTGGTTGGGGTTGGTCAGGAGCGTCGAGCGGTTGAACCCGGCGCACAGGGTGCGCGAAATCGGGCCCCGTACTTGGTCGTTGGGCGCGTCGAGCAGCTTGTAGCAGCCGAAGATGCTGTCGGCGTCGGGCTTCTGGAACGAAGTGACCACCGCGCCCGAGGTGTTGGTGAAGTTCATGACGTTGCCGGAGACCCTGCCGACGTACTTGACCGCCGGCTGGTTCGCGAACGGGGTCACCGTGAGTGGGGAGTTGGCGTACTTCGCCCACACCCGGTCGATGTAGTCGTTCAGCACTCCGGCCGGCAGCGCACCGGACGCGATGCCGTGCCCCGGCGCGAGAGCCCGCAGCACGGTGCCGTCGGAGCGGGTCTGGATCAGACCGCCCCAGCCGCCCGGCTGGCTCCTGAGAGAGTTGAAGAAGCCGTTGTAGCCGCCCGGCTTCAGATGGCCCGTGGTCTTGGTGGAGCCGCTGGGGCCCTTGACGCCGACCGCGTACGGCGCCGAGAACATGTCGACCTGTGTGCTGTTGATCCACAGACCGGCGTCGTTGAGCGTGTACTCGGACCAGTTGAAGAGGATGTTGCTGTTCGGGTCGCTCGGGTTCTGCACCGCCGGCTGCACCAGCCCGCCGGTGGCCAGCTTGAAGACGAGCTTCTGCCCGTACGAGAAGTAGACCCGGCCCGAGAACTTCGGCAGCTGGATCGTCTTGGTCTGCCCCGGGGGCGGTCCCGCGATCGAGGCGTCGGGCGCCGGGGCCGGCGGGTTGGCGCCGCCGGGCCAGGCGTGGAAGGTGCCGTTCGCGTCGGCCCAG
Organism: Streptomyces sp. NPDC058653; assembly: GCF_042716895.1. NCBI lineage: Bacteria > Bacillati > Actinomycetota > Actinomycetes > Kitasatosporales > Streptomycetaceae > Streptomyces > Streptomyces sp. NPDC058653. The sequence continues at coordinate 3,415 of NZ_JBHXRM010000050.1, forward strand.
CCCTGTCGGCCGGACGACAGCTCCGTACCGAGGTTGTAGATGTAGAGCTGTTCACCGCGGCCGGAGTTGTTCGTGATGGTGAACGGAATGGTGTTGGGAACCGCGGCCTCGGCCGGGGCCGTGCCGCTCAAGGCCGTGAATCCGGTGGTGAAGACCACCGCGGCGGCCAGGGAAGCCAGCAGCTTGCGTATCGCAGGCACTCGCTCTTCCTCCTCGTCAGGTAAATCCCGGTGAGAACAGTGGGGGGCGGAATCTGACGTACGGACGCCGCCGGTGAGGCGGGTACGACCTGAAGGGCCGGGAGCCGGAACGCCGGCCGGGAGCGGGGAAACCGGAACGAACTGACTCTTCAGGTACAGACCTTTCTGAGAGCGCTCTCAGAATTGCGCCCACGCGTGAGGCGTGTCAATGCGGATGCCGCAACTCACCGAAGTTGTCTCGACTCGGCCGCCTGCGCCCCGGCCCGCCGTGCGTGACCACGGTGCCCCCATGCAGCACAATCGAGCCGCGACGCGACCACACGGGGCGCGAGCCGCGCGATCGGCACAGGACGCCGCAGAGGGCGCGGGCCGACGACGCCGTCAACTGACGATTGGGGCAGGCATGTTCGGGGCGGGAAACCAGGGACGGCCCGGCGGGCGACGCGCGCGGCTGCGCCACCTGGCGGCGCTCGTGCTCGTCGGCGCGGTACTCACCGGTGCGGCGGCCTGCGGCGGCGACGGGGCGGGCGAGAGCAGCGACGGCGGCGAGGCCGGCAAGGAAACGGGAGCGGACGGCAAGGCGCCCACGTCCACCCCCGCCGGAGACCCCGATGACGCCGGAGACGCCGATGACGGCAGCGACGCCGCTGGCTCCTCCGGCGCCGGCGGCACCGGGGCCCTCAGCCAGCGCGATCTCACCGCACTCGCCTTCACCGACGGCGAGAAGATTGGCAAGTACACCGCCGGTGAGTTCACTCTCGGCGCGCCGCTCGGCGAGGACTACACCGCCACCCCCGCCACCTGCCAGCCCCTCGTCAGCCTCGCCAAGGGCGCCACCGCCTTCGACCCCGTGTCCGAGGTCCAGCGCAACGTCGACGTCGCCGAGGAGATGCTGGGCACGACCGTCGCCGTACAGCTCCGCTCCTACAACGGCGACGGTGCGGCCTCCGTGATGAAGGCCCTCGGCGCGGCGGGCAAGGCGTGCGCGGGCGGCTTCGTCGAGAACCGTGCCGTCGCCAAGGGGCAGTACCTGAAGGTCGAGCCGGTTGAGGCCCCCGACCACGGCGACGAGGCGCAGGCGTACCGCTTCACGATCCTCGACGTGAAGGGCACGTTGAAGCTGTACGAGTACCTCACCGTCGTACGCTCCGGCACCACCACCCTCTCCTTCCGCGCCGACATCACGGACACGAAGGACATCGGCAAGGTGCCCGAAGAGGTGATCACGGCGCAGTGGAAGAAGTTCGCGGCGGGCGCCAAGGGCTGACGCCCCGTCCCGCCCCGTACGAACCCGGCGCGCCCTCGAAGACGCCGCGGGAGACGCGCCAGGGCCTCTCCTGGCGGGGCACCCCCGGGCCACCCCTGGCACCCCCGGGCCACCCCTGGCACCCCCGGGCCACCCCTGGCACCCCCGTCCCGCCCCGTACGCCGCCATGAGACCGACCGCCGGCACGAACCTCGGACGCGCCCGGAGATCCCCCGCAAGACGTCCCGCGCGACGCCGCCGCAAGCGCCCCGGAAGCGCCCCCCGCGAACCGCCCGGTGCATCGCCCCCCGGGCCCCATTTCGCACCGTGCTGTCCGCGCCGTCGCCCGATGGGGCAAGAATGGGGCCATGAGCGACAGTCCAGCCCCCCTCGCCGACCCCCATATCGCCTTCGACGCGTCCGAAGGCCGCCGGGACATCGTCGTCCTCGGCTCCACAGGGTCCGTCGGCACGCAGGCGATCGACCTGGTCCTGCGCAACCCCGACCGCTTCCGTGTCACCGCGCTGTCCGCCGCAGGCGGCCGGATCGGACTGCTCGCCGAACAGGCGCGACAGCTCCGCGTCCGCACCGTCGCCGTCGCCCGCGAGGACGCCGTGCCGGCGCTGCGCGAGGCGCTGGGCGCGGAGTACGGCTCCGAGCCGCTCCCCGAGATCCTGGCCGGGCCGGACGCCGCCACCGATCTCGCGGCGTCCCCGTGCCACACGGTGCTCAACGGCATCACCGGCTCCATCGGCCTCGCGCCGACCCTCGCCGCCCTCGAAGCCGGCCGTACGCTCGCGCTCGCCAACAAGGAGTCGCTGATCGTCGGCGGCCCGCTGGTCAAGGCCGTCGCCAAGCCGGGCCAGATCATCCCGGTCGACTCCGAGCACGCCGCGCTCTTCCAGGCCCTCGCGGCAGGCACCCGCGCCGATGTGCGCAAGCTGGTCGTCACGGCCTCGGGTGGCCCCTTCCGGGGCCGTACGAAGGCGGAACTGGCCGACGTCACCCCCGACGACGCCCTCGCGCACCCCACGTGGGCCATGGGCCCCGTGATCACGATCAACTCGGCGACCCTCGTCAACAAGGGGCTGGAGGTCATCGAGGCGCATCTCCTGTACGACATCCCGTTCGAACGTATCGAGGTCGTCGTGCACCCCCAGTCGTACGTCCACTCCATGGTGGAGTTCACGGACGGTTCGACCCTCGCGCAGGCCACGCCGCCCGACATGAGCGGCCCGATCGCCATCGGCATCGGCTGGCCGGTACGGGTGCCGGACGCGGCGCCCGCCTTCGACTGGTCCGCGGCGTCGACGTGGGAGTTCTTCCCGCTCGACAACGGGGCCTTCCCGTCGGTGGGACTCGCCCGCCACGTAGGGTCCCTGGGAGGTACGGCTCCGGCGGTGTTCAATGCCGCCAACGAGGAGTGCGTGGAGGCGTTTCTGGCGGGACGGCTGCCGTTCAACGGCATCATGGATACCGTCACCGATGTCGTCGCCGAGCACGGCCGACCCGCCAAGGGAACCTCGCTCACCGTGACGGACGTCCTCGAAGCGGAGACCTGGGCACGCGCCCGGGCCCGCGAAATGGCAGAGAAATTCGGCGAAGAACGGCCAGCGGAGGCTCGCGCATGACGATCCTGTTGACAGTCCTCGGCATAGTGATCTTCGCCGTGGGGCTGCTCTTCTCCATCGCGTGGCATGAGCTCGGCCACCTGTCGACGGCCAAGTACTTCGGTATCCGCGTGCCGCAGTACATGGTCGGCTTCGGCCCCACCCTCTGGTCGCGCACGAAGGGCGACACCGAGTACGGGATCAAGGCGATCCCTCTCGGTGGCTACATCCGCATGATCGGGATGTTCCCTCCCGGTGCCGACGGACGTATCGAGGCACGGTCCACGTCGCCCTGGCGCGGCATGATCGAGGACGCCCGTTCGGCGGCCTTCGAGGAGCTGAAGGAGGGCGACGAGACCCGGCTCTTCTACACGCGCAAGCCGTGGAAGCGCATGATCGTGATGTTCGCGGGACCGTTCATGAATCTGGTCCTCGCCGTCGTGATCTTCATGGGCGTCGCGATGAGCTTCGGCTTCCAGACCCAGACGACCGAGGTCGCCGGCGTCCAGAAGTGCGTCATCTCCCAGAACGAGGCGCGCGAGAAGTGCACCGCGAGCGACCCCGTCTCGCCGGCCCGCGCCGCCGGTCTCAAGGAGGGCGACAAGATCGTCGCCTTCAACGGACAGCCGGTCGATGACTGGTCGACGCTGTCCAACCTCATCCGCGAGACGATCGGCCCCGCCACCCTCACCGTCGACCGTGACGGCAAGGAGCAGGTCCTCCAGGCGACGCTCGCGAAGAACATGGTGGCGAAGAAGGACTCGGACGGGGAGGTCGTCCCGGACAAGTACGTGCCCGCCGGGTATCTGGGCTTCGCCGCCGCCACCGAGATCGTCCCGCTCTCCTTCGGCGACTCCGTCGACCGCATGGGCGACATGATCGTGACGGGTGTCGAGTCGATCGTCGCGCTGCCCTCCAAGATCCCCGATCTCTGGAGCGCCGCCTTCTCGGACGGCGACCGCAAGGACGACTCGCCCGTGGGCGTCGTCGGCGCCGCGCGCATCGGCGGCGAGGTGATGACGCTGGACGTCCCGGCGCAGAACCAGATGGCGATGATGCTGTTCCTGCTGGCCGGATTCAATCTCTCGCTGTTCCTCTTCAACATGCTGCCGCTGCTGCCGCTCGACGGCGGGCACATGGCGGGCGCGCTCTGGGAGTCGGTACGGAGCAAACTCGCCCGCCTCTTCAAGAGGCCCGACCCGGGGCCCTTCGACGTGGCGAAGCTCATGCCCGTCGCCTATGTCGTGGCCGGGATCTTCATCTGCTTCACGCTGTTGGTGCTCATCGCCGACGTGGTGAATCCGGTCAAGATCATGTAGTGGGGCGGAGCGCGTCGTCCGCCGCGTTCCGTACGTCGGGAAACAGTCCGTGCCGCCGAAGCGGCCGCGGGTTTACGGCCGGGTGTCTCTTTGCGCCCGGCCGTATGGCTTTGGGTGGTTTGCTCGCAGCGGTGTGCTCGTACGGCGGGCGGGTGACGTAATCTCGATGGTTGGAGCCCGCCGAACTCGGGACCACGATCCACACCTTGGGGTTGCACAGCAGATGACTGCGATTTCTCTCGGAATGCCGGATGTTCCGACGAAGCTCGCCGACCGGAGGGTCAGTCGACAGATCCAGGTCGGTTCGGTGGCTGTCGGTGGTGACGCGCCGGTTTCGGTGCAGTCGATGACGACGACGCGTACGTCGGACATCGGGGCGACGTTGCAGCAGATCGCTGAGCTGACGGCGTCGGGCTGTCAGATCGTACGGGTGGCGTGCCCGACGCAGGACGATGCCGACGCCCTGGCGACGATCGCGCGGAAGTCCCAGATCCCGGTGATCGCGGACATCCACTTCCAGCCGAAGTATGTTTTTGCGGCAATCGACGCGGGCTGCGCGGCGGTGCGGGTGAACCCGGGGAACATCAAGCAGTTCGACGACAAGGTCAAGGAGATCGCGCAAGCGGCCTCTGCGGCCGGCACCCCGATCCGTATCGGCGTGAACGCCGGATCGCTCGACGCCAGGCTCCTGAAGAAGTACGGCAAGGCCACCCCCGAGGCGCTCGTCGAGTCCGCCCTGTGGGAGGCGTCGCTCTTCGAGGAGCACGGCTTCCGCGACATCAAGATCTCGGTGAAGCACAACGACCCGGTCGTCATGGTCAACGCCTACCGGCAGTTGGCGGCGCAGAGCGACTACCCGCTGCACCTCGGCGTCACGGAGGCGGGGCCGGCGTTCCAGGGCACGATCAAGTCGGCGGTCGCGTTCGGGGCGCTCCTCAGCGAGGGCATCGGGGACACGATCCGGGTGTCCCTGTCGGCGCCGCCCGCCGAGGAGGTCAAGGTCGGCCTGCAGATCCTGGAGGCGCTCAACCTCAAGCAGCGCCGCCTGGAGATCGTCTCCTGCCCGTCCTGCGGGCGCGCGCAGGTGGACGTTTACAAGCTGGCGGACGAGGTCACCGCGGGCCTCGAAGGCATGGAGGTGCCGCTGCGCGTCGCCGTCATGGGCTGCGTCGTCAACGGCCCCGGTGAGGCCCGTGAGGCCGACCTGGGCGTCGCTTCCGGCAACGGCAAGGGGCAGATCTTCGTCAAGGGCGAGGTCATCAAGACGGTGCCCGAGTCGAAGATCGTCGAGACGCTCATCGAAGAGGCCATGAAGATCGCCGAGGAGATGGAGCGGGACGGGGTCCCCTCGGGCGAGCCAGAGGTCTCCATCAGCTGAGGATCGGCACTCGGGGCGGCTCCGGTGAGGCGTCGGGTGACCGAGGTGCGTTGGCCGACCAGGTGTCCTCCGCGCGTCGACCCCGTCGGCGGCCGTCGCGGGCCCTCTCCTTCCGGCTTCGCCACCGGCCCAGACTCCGGCTTCGGCACCGGCTCCGGCTCCGTACGGGCCCCGCACCCCACGCCTCAGGGCGTTCGGAGGAAGCGGGGCCCTTCGGTGTACGCGGCGCGTCACAGAAGTGACGGGTACAGTGCGGAGAATCAGCAGACGTATGGTGAGGCCCCTCTCGTGTTGACGCAGACCACCACTCGGGTCCTCGACCCAGGCGAACTCGGCGCCGCGCTCGCCATTCTTGAGAGTGAGCCCGTCGCCAACGCCTTCGTGGCTTCCCGCGTCCAGGCCGCGGGGCTCGACCCCTGGCGCCTGGGCGGCGAGATGTGGGGCTGGTACGCCGACGGGCGGCTGCGCTCGCTGTGCTACTCCGGCGCCAACCTGGTCCCCATCTGCGCCTCCCCCGAGGCCGTACGGGCCTTCGCGGACCGCGCCCGCCGCACGGGGCGCCGCTGTTCCTCCATCGTCGGCCCCGCCGAACCCACAGCCCTCCTCTGGCGGCTCCTGGAGCCCAACTGGGGCCCCGCGCGCGAGGTTCGGGCCAATCAGCCGCTCATGGTCACCGAGCAGGTTCCCGAAACGGTGCGGCCCGACCCCCTCGTCCGCCGCATCCGTAAGGACGAGCTGGAGACGATCATGCCGGCGTGCGTGGCGATGTTCACCGAGGAGGTCGGCGTCTCACCGCTGGCCGGCGACGGCGGACTGCTCTATCAGGCGCGGGTGGCCGAACTCGTAGGAGCGGGGCGGTCGTTCGCCCGTATCGACGACGGCAAAGTGATCTTCAAGGCGGAGATCGGCGCGGCGACGTCGCACGCGTGCCAGATCCAGGGCGTGTGGGTGGCCCCGGAGTTCCGCGGCCGGGGTCTCTCCGAGAGCGGCATGGCGGCCGTCGTACGCTACGCGCTCGCCGACGTCGCCCCCGTGGTCAGCCTGTACGTGAACGACTACAACGTCCCCGCCCGCGCCTCCTACCGACGGGTCGGCTTCCGCGAGGTGGGCGCCTTCATGAGCGTCCTCTTCTGAAAGTAGGGTTCGGCCATGCCGAGCGTGCCGAGCTCTCCCGGGAGCGAGTCCCAGATCCCCGACGTGCGCGTCGGGCCGATCGACCTTGCCGCGCGCGTGGACGAGGCGCTGGCCGTTCAGGCGCTCGCCTTCGGCCTGAGCGAGGCCGAGATCGGCGTACGGCGCCAGATCGTGCTGCGGCACCTCCTGGCGCCCGGTGCCCGCGCCTACGGGGCGGTCACGGCGGAGGACAGGCTGGCCGGGTTCGTCTACGGCATGCCGAACGACCGCTCCCACTGGTGGTCCACGATCGTCGAGCCGTATCTGCGCGCCGCCGACCGCGTCGAGTGGCTCGACGACTCCTTCGTCATCACCGAACTGCACGTCCACCCCGCCTTCCAAGGACACGGCATCGGGCGCACCCTGATCACCACCATCACGGACGGTGCCCGGGAGCCCCGCTCGATCCTCTCCGCGATCGACACCGAGAGCCCGGCCCGGGGCCTGTACCGCGCCCTCGGCTACGAGGACCTCGCGCGCCAGGTCCGCTTCCCCAGCGCCCCCAAGCCGTACGCCGTGATGGGCGCCCCGCTGCCGCTGCGGCGGCGCTGAGGCCCCGTGGGCCACCGATACTGATTTCCGCCTCTCGGCGTGCCCCGGATAACCTCCTGCCAACACCCGAGAAGAAACGCAGGAGTGCTCCCCATGTCCCAGGTCCAGCGCATGTCCCGTTTGATGGCCAAGACACTGCGCGACGACCCGGCGGACGCGGAGACCCTCAGCCACAAGCTTCTGGTCCGCGCCGGGTACGTGCGCCGCACCTCCGCCGGACTCTGGAGCTGGCTGCCGCTCGGCAAGAAGGTCCTCGACAACATCTCGCGCGTCGTGCGCGAGGAGATGGACGCCATCGGCGCGCAGGAGGTACTGCTGCCGGCGCTGCTTCCCAAGGAGCCCTACGAGGCGAGCGGCCGCTGGGACGAGTACGGCGACCTCCTCTTCCGCCTCAAGGACCGCAAGGGCGGCGACTACCTGCTCGGCCCGACCCACGAGGAGATCTTCACCCTCGTCGTCAAGGACCAGTGCACGTCCTACAAGGACCTGCCGGTGATGCTCTACCAGATCCAGACGAAGTACAGGGACGAGGCGCGGCCCCGTTCCGGCGTGCTGCGCGGGCGTGAGTTCCAGATGAAGGACTCGTACTCCTTCGACACCACGGACGAGGGCCTCGCCGAGTCGTACGCGCTCCACCGCGCGGCGTACCAGAAGATCTTCGCGCGCCTGGGGCTCGACTACCGCATCGTCTCCGCCGTCTCCGGCGCGATGGGCGGCTCGGCGTCGGAGGAATTCCTGGCCCCGGCCGCCGCGGGTGAGGACACCTTCGTCGACTGCCCCAACGGCGACTACGCCGCCAACACGGAGGCCGTCACCTTCTCCACCGCCCCCGTCGACGGGTCGGTGCACGGGGCGCTGGAGGAGCTGGACACCCCCGACACCCCGACGATCGAGTCGCTGGCCGCGTACCTGGACGTACCGGCCTCCGCGACGCTGAAGAACCTGCTGGTGAAGGTCGACGGCGAGATCACCGCCGTCGGCGTCCCCGGCGACCGTGAGGTGGACCTCGGCAAGCTCGGCGAGCACCTGGCGCCCGCCGTGGTGGAACTGGTGACGGCCGAGGACTTCGAGGGCCGACCCGAGCTCGTACGCGGCTACGTCGGCCCCCAGGGGCTGAAGATCCGCTACATCGCCGACCCCCGCGTCGCGCCCGGCACGGCCTGGATCACCGGCGCCAACAAGGCCGACACCCACGCGCGCAACGTCGTCAACGGGCGCGACTTCGAGGTCGACGACTACCTCGACGTCGTGGTCGTCGAGGAGGGCGACCCCTGCCCCGTGTGCGGCGCCGGGCTCAAGCTGGGGCGGGCCATCGAGATCGGCCACATCTTCCAGCTCGGCCGCAAGTACGCCGACACCTTCCAGCTCGACGTGCTCGGGCAGCAGGGCAAGCCGGTGCGGGTGACCATGGGGTCGTACGGCATCGGCGTCTCCCGTGCCGTCGCCGCGATCGCCGAGCAGACCGCGGACGAACAGGGTCTGTGCTGGCCCCGTGAGATCGCCCCGGCGGACGTGCACGTCGTCGCGGCGGGCAAGGCGCTCCAGACGGAGCTGGCGGTCGACGTCGCCGAGCAGCTGGCGGCGGCGGGGCTGCGGGTGCTGGTCGACGAGCGGGCCGGCGTCTCACCGGGCGTGAAGTTCACGGACGCGGAGCTGATCGGCGTTCCGCAGATCCTGGTGGCGGGGCGGCGCGCGGGCGAGGGCGTGGTGGAGCTGAAGGACCGCCGCAGCGGCGAGCGCGAGGAACTCACGGTCGCTGAGGCGGTCGCGCGTCTGACGGCCGCCGTCTGACGACCCTCGCCCGGCGGCGTCGCTGCCCCGTTTCGGACTGGCGCCCGTCCCGCCTGCCCGGCGGTCAGTGCCTCCGCTTGTGCCGTCCGCGCCGCCCGCGCGGCGGTGCGCGTCCATGGCGCGATCGCTCGGTACGCCGCTAGTGCGGTCGCTCCTGCCCCGTTCCGGGCCGGCAGCCGCTCCGCTCGCGCGGCCCTCAGCGCCCCCGCCTGTTCCGGCGTCGCTGCCCCGTCGGGGCGAGTGCGATGCGGCGGGGCGAGCGCGACGCGGGGCGAGGACGAGCCGTGTACGACGGTGTATGGGGCGGGGCGGGCGGTCCGGGTTCCCGGGGCCGGCCCGCCCCGTAACCGGAGTTCCTGTGGCGGTGTCGGGACGGGCTCGGTGGTGCGGTCGCGCCCGTACGGTGCGGAGCGCGCCGTTGTGGCGGCGTACCCCGCCCCGCCCCGCTACAGCCAGTCGGCGAACTCCAGCAACAGTTCCGCGTCTTGACGGCGTCCGGCCTCCAGCGCGCGTGCGCCGGACTCCACCGCGCGGAAGAGCGTCCACCCCCGCAGCCGCTCGGGGTCGATGTCCAGAGCGTCGGCCAGCTTGCTCACCCTGCGCCGCGTCGCGGACGCGCCCGACGCCGCCGCGACCAGGTCCTCGACCCGGTCACGTACGAGGCGCGCCAGGTCGTACGCGCGCTCACCCACCAGGGGCACGGGGCCGACCGCGAGCCACGGGGCCCGGTCGCCGGAGAGCACCTTGCCCTGGCTGAACGCGCCGTGCAGCAGCACCAGCTCCGTCGCCCCGGCCGCGAGCAGTTCCTCACGCGCGTCGAGAGCGGCGCTGACGAGCGGGACGACCTGCGGGTCGCTCGCCTCCCGCATCGCCACAACCTCCCGCGCCGTCCGCTCCGCGACCGTTTCGAAGCCGTGGCCGGCGACGGGCTCGACCCACAACTTCCGCACCGTTCCCGCCGCTTCGAGCAGCGCCTTGGCCTCCGGCAGCGAACGCAGCGAGGTCTCGGTGTGGAGCCGTTCCAGCAGCAGCTCACCGTCGGAGCCCGAGATGAGCTCGACCGAGCCCCAGCCCTTCCAGTGCGTGAGCGCGGCCCGCTCCGGCCCCGGGCCGGCGAACGGCGGGGCCACCTTGAGCGCGGCGGGCGCCCCGTCGGGGCGCCGTACGAGCACCACGAGGCTGCTCCCGCCCCCGGGGGCCACCACCCGCTCGACCGTCAACTCCCGCCGCTCCACGGCCTCCTGGGCGATCCCCGGCAACCGTCCCAGCCACTCTCCGGCGACGGACTCCCCGTACGTCTCGCTCAGGCCGCGCACCAGTCGCCGCGGCGGTTCGAAAGCCATACGTGCCTGGATCCCCTTCGGAGCGAGTCGGCTCACAGCCGCTCGGCGAGCCCAGGAAAGGCTACGCCGCTGCCCCGCCAGCGCACCGCCCGGACCGCCGCCTCGCGCAGCGCCCCCGCGGCGTCCTGCCGCAACGGTCCCTCGGCGGCGCGCACGAGGTCGGAGTAGACCCCCGAGATCCGGTCCTCCAGCTCGGCCGCCAGGCGTACGGCGGCGGCCGCGTCGGGCACCTTGAACGGCAGATCGTACGCCGCGGCGGCGGCGACGGGCTTCCCGCCGAGATCGCGCACCGTACGCGCGAGGGAGTCGCGCCGTGCACGGTGCGCGTCGTAGGCGTGAGTCGCCTCTGTGCGGCGTTCGTCGCCCACACGGCCGCCGACGACGCCGTACCCGTACACCGCGGCGTGCTCCGCGGCGAGGGCGGCCTGCGCGGCGTCCAGCGCACCGTCGTCGCTCACGAGGGGGATCCTTCCGTCAGCAGGTACGCGTGGGCGGCACCGGCCGCCGCCAGGGAGGCCAGCAACCGGGCGAGTTCGGGCGGGGCGTGCACCAGTGCCTCGGCGTGCGCGTCGGCGGCGCGGCGCTCGGCCGCGGCCAGCGCCTTCACGGCGGTCACGGGATCGGCGGACACGGACGGCGCGGGCCCACCGTCCCCGGAATCCCCGACGGCCGTTTCCAGCGACGGGGCGGACGAGGGGTCCGACGACGGGGCGGACGACGGAGGCGCCGACGCGGACGGGGAAGCGGAAGGCGACGGCTTCGCCGACCCGCCCTCCTCAGGAGGCGGCGACAGCGCGGTCACATGTTGCGCCACGGCGCCCCGCAGCGGCGTCAACAACATGGCTTGTTCCGGATGGCGCTCGATCACCGCGTCGTACTGCCGCAGGAGTTCGCGCCTCGCGACGGCGGACTTCACCCGCAGCGCCTTCGCGGCCCGGGCGGCCACCGCGCTCGCCGCGCGGTCCGCCCCGTCACCGTCGTCACCCCCGGAGCAGGCGGTCAGCAGGCCACCGGCCGCGGCGCCCGCCGCCAGGAGCGCACCTCTCCGTGTCGTCCCCGTGCGCCCCACGCGTGTCTCCCTCGGGCCTCGCAGTGATCACCGCAGGCGAGCGTACCTGCGGGCGGGCCGCAGGTGGACGGCAACACCCCCCGCGACCGGATACCCTTTGCCTGACACGCGACGATCCCACAACAGCACACACGCGGCCGAGGAGTCACCCGGATGAGCACCACCCACAGCGAGAGGCTGCGCGGACTGCTGGAACCGCTCGTCAGCGCGAAAGGCCTGGATCTCGAAGAGATCGAGGTGTCCCGGGCGGGTCGGCGTCGTGTGCTGAGGATCGTGGTCGACTCCGACGACGGCGTGGACCTGGACGCGTGCGCGGAGCTGAGCCGCACCATCTCCACGACTCTCGATGAGACCGACCTGATGGGCGAGGACGAGTACCAGCTCGAAGTGACCTCCCCCGGAGCCGACCGTCCGCTGACCGAGCGCCGTCATTACGCACGCGCCGTCGGCCGTCTGGCGAAGATCCAGCTTCATGAGGGCGACGAATTCGTGGCCCGAGTCCTCGCGGTGGACGAGGAGGGGCTCGACCTCGAAGTCCCGGGCGTGAAGGGGCGCAAGCCGACCGTCCGCCGGGTCGAATTCGCGTCGATCGCCAAGGCGCGCGTGGAGCTCGAGTTCAACCGCAAGGACAAGAAGGAAGAGGAGGCGTAGCCATGGACATTGATGTGAAGCTCCTGAAGGGCTTGGCACAAGAGAAGGAGATCCCGTTCGACCTGCTGGTCGAGGCGATCGAATCCGCCCTCCTCATCGCCTACCACCGCACCGAGGGAAGCCGCCGTACCGCTCGCGTCGTCCTCAGCCGCGACAACGGTCATGTAACGGTGTGGGCCAAGGAGGACCCGTCGGAGCTGGAGGAGGGCCAGGAGGCGAAGGAGTTCGACGACACCCCGTCCGACTTCGGCCGTATCGCCGCCACGACGGCGCGGCAGGTCATCCAGCAGCGGCTGCGGGACGCCGAGAACGACGTCACGTTCGGTGAGTACGCGCGCCGTGAGGGCGACGTCGTCGCGGGCCAGGTCCAGCAGGGCAAGGACCCCCGCAACGTACTGGTGCGGCTCGACGACAAGCTGGAGGCCATCCTCCCGGTGCAGGAGCAGGTACCGGGCGAGGAGTACACGCACGGTCTGCGGCTGCGTACGTTCGTGGTCCGGGTCGCCAAGGGCGTACGGGGTCCCTCGGTGACCCTGTCGCGCACCCACCCCAACCTCGTGAAGAAGCTCTTCGAGCTGGAGGTCCCGGAGATCGCGGACGGTTCCGTGGAGATCTGCGCGATCGCCCGTGAGGCGGGCCACCGCACGAAGATCGCCGTACGGTCCACCCGCTCCGGACTCAACCCCAAGGGCGCCTGCATCGGCCCCATGGGGGCCCGGGTGCGCAATGTGATGGCGGAGCTGCACGGCGAGAAGATCGACATCGTGGACTGGTCGGACGACCCGGCCGAGATGGTCGCCAACGCCCTGTCGCCGGCCCGCGTCAGCAAGGTCGAGGTCGTCGACCTGGGCGCCCGCTCCGCGCGGGTGACGGTGCCGGACTACCAGCTGTCGCTGGCGATCGGCAAGGAGGGGCAGAACGCCCGCCTCGCCGCCCGCCTCACCGGCTGGCGCATCGACATCCGGCCCGACACGGAGCAGTCCGACGGGGCGGACGGGGCGGGGGACAACGGCGCCGCCGCGGGAGGCCGGTCGCCTCGCGGCGACCGGGGCTGACCGGGCGCCCGGACGAGGGCCCGCAACGCCACGGGGCGGCGTACGGCGCCCCGTACGGGGCGGGATTCCGCGACGTACTGGGGCGACGTACGGGCGAACCCGACGCCGCGACGGCGTACGCCGCGAGACGGGCGACGCGGGATGCACGACCTGGCGCCGTGATCATCACCACTGTGCCCCCGCCACCGCCCCGTCGCGGCGGCGCAGCCGCACCGTCACCGCCGGGCCGCCGACCCATCACCGGGACCGTCACCTTCGGTGACCGGCCGTACCGTATCCGGCCATCGACGACCACCCGTCGGCCACCGTCGCCGCTGGCCCGTCCCGGCCGATCAACTCCGCCCGCCGCCCGCGACCTGCGGCGACGTGAGACAGCGGACGGTGCGGAGATCAACCGAGTCTTTTTGGCCAGCAAGCGTCCGACCCTCGCCCCAAAGGGAGGAGGGCGGCGCGGGGAGGTAGACTTGAGCATGTCTGGCCGGACGCACGCTCGCGCCTGCCCTGAGCGAACCTGCGTGGGATGCCGGGAGCGAGCGCCCAAGAACGATCTGCTGCGCATCGTCGTGGTCGAGGGTGCTTGCCTCCCTGATCCACGCGGTACGCTGCCCGGCCGGGGCGCGTATGTACACCCCGTCTCGTTCTGTCTCGATCAGGCGGTTCGCCGCCGGGCGTTTCCCCGGGCCTTCAAGGCCAAGGGACCGCTCGACAGCGCGGAAGTGCGCCGACATGTCGAGCAGGCGGCAACGCAAGAAGAAGACGTACGGCACGGAACCCCGTGCGGTTCAGGTACCTCGCGAGTTGGAAGTAGGTCGAGATTGCGATGAGCACTCGATGAGTACGCGATGAGTACGCCCATGAAGTAGCGACGGTCCGGCGGTAACCCGGACCTAAAAGGAGCGAAGTGGCTAAGGTCCGGGTATACGAACTCGCCAAGGAGTTCGGCGTCGAGAGCAAGGTCGTCATGGCCAAGCTCCAAGAACTCGGTGAATTCGTCCGTTCGGCGTCCTCGACGATCGAGGCGCCGGTTGTACGCAAATTGACTGATGCTTTGCAGGGCCCCGGCGGCAACGCCGCGAAGCCCGCCGCGAAGCCCGGGGCCCCTCGTAAGGCGAGCCCCGCCAAGCCCGCCGCGCCCTCCCCGGCGCAGGCGGCACGTCCGGCTGCTCCCAAGCCCGGCGCCCCGGCCCCCAAGCCGGCCGCCGCCGAGGCCCCGCCGAGCAGCACTCCTTCCTCTCCGGCTCCGGCCGCGACGCCCGCCTCCGGCCCGCGTCCCGGTCCGAAGCCCCCGGCGTCGAAGCCCGCGCCGGCTCCGGTGCCCGCGGCCGAGTTCTCGGCTCCGGCCCCGGCGGCGCCGCAGGCGCCCCAGGCCCCGCAGTCTCCCGCCGCCCCGCGTTCCGGTTCGGCCACCCCGGGGCCCCGCCCCACCGGTGGTCAGGCCGCCCGTCCGGCTCCGGCCGGCGGTCAGCGCGACGGCGGCCGTGACGGTGGCCGCGGCGGCGAGCGCCCCGCGCGTCCCGCGGGTCAGGGCGCCCGCCCCGGTGCCCGTCCGGCGGGTCCCCGTCCGGGCAACAACCCCTTCACCTCGGGTGGTTCCACCGGAATGGCGCGCCCGCAGGCGCCCCGTCCGGGTGGCGCCCCGCGTCCCGGCGGCCCCGGTGCACCCGGTGGCCCGCGTCCGCAGGGCGCCGGTCAGGGCGGTCCCCGTCCGCAGGCCGGTGCCGGTGGCCAGGGCGGTCGCCCGAGCCCCGGTGGAATGCCGCGTCCGCAGTCCCCGCGTCCCGGTGGCGGTCCCGCCGGTAACCGTCCGAACCCGGGCATGATGCCGCAGCGTCCCGCCGCGGGCCCGCGTCCCGGTGGTGGCCCCGGCGGAGGCCGTGGCCCCGGTGGTGCCAGCAGGCCCGCCGGTGGTGGCGGTGGCGGCGGTCGTCCCGGTGGCGGCGGCGGCTTCGCCGGTCGTCCCGGTGGCGGCGGCGGTGGCGGCGGTGGCTTCGCCGGTCGTCCCGGCGGTGGCGGCGGCGGTGGCGCCCCGGGTCGTCCCGGTGGTGGCGGTTTCGGTGGCGGCGGTGGCCGTCCCGGTTTCGGCGGACGTCCGGGTGGTCCCGGCGGCCGCGGTGGCACACAGGGCGCGTTCGGCCGCCCCGGCGGACCGGCCCGTCGTGGCCGTAAGTCGAAGCGGCAGAGGCGCCAGGAGTACGAGGCCATGCAGGCCCCGTCGGTGGGCGGCGTGATGCTGCCGCGCGGCCAGGGCCAGGTTGTCCGGCTGTCGCGCGGTGCGTCTCTCACCGACTTCGCGGAGAAGATCAACGCCAACCCGGCGTCGCTCGTCGCCGTGATGATGAACCTCGGCGAGATGGTCACCGCCACGCAGTCCGTCTCCGACGACACCCTGCACGTGCTCGCCGGCGAGATGAACTACGTCGTCGAGATCGTCAGCCCGGAGGAGGAGGACCGCGAGCTTCTCGAGTCCTTCGACATCGAGTTCGGCGAGGACGAGGGCGGCGAGGAGTTCCTCGTCGCGCGTCCGCCGGTCGTGACCGTCATGGGTCACGTCGACCACGGTAAGACCCGGCTGCTCGACGCCATCCGTAAGACGAATGTCGTCGCGGGCGAGGCCGGCGGTATCACGCAGCACATCGGCGCGTACCAGGTCGCCACCGAGGTCAACGACGAAGAGCGCAGGATCACCTTCATCGACACCCCGGGTCACGAGGCGTTCACCGCCATGCGTGCCCGTGGTGCCAAGTCCACCGACATCGCGATCCTCGTGGTGGCGGCGAACGACGGTGTGATGCCCCAGACGATCGAGGCGCTGAACCACGCCAAGGCGGCCGACGTGCCGATCGTGGTCGCGGTCAACAAGATCGACGTCGAGGGCGCGGACCCGACCAAGGTGCGCGGTCAGCTGACCGAGTACGGCCTCGTGGCCGAGGAGTACGGCGGCGACACCATGTTTGTCGACATCTCCGCCAAGCAGGGTCTGCACATCGACAGCCTGCTGGAGGCCGTGGTCCTCACGGCGGACGCCTCGCTCGACCTCCGGGCCAACCCGGAACAGGACGCGCAGGGTATCGCCATCGAGGCGCACCTCGACCGCGGTCGCGGCGCCGTCGCCACCGTGCTCGTCCAGCGCGGCACGCTGCGCGTCGGTGACACGATGGTCGCCGGTGACGCGTACGGCCGTGTCCGCGCGATGCTCGACGACAACGGCAACAACGTCGAGGAAGCGGGTCCCGCGACCCCCGTCCTGGTCCTGGGACTCACCAACGTCCCCGGCGCCGGCGACAACTTCCTGGTCGTCGACGAGGACCGCACCGCGCGGCAGATCGCCGAGAAGCGTGCCGCTCGTGAGCGGAACGCGGCGTTCGCCCGCAAGGGCGTCCGGTTCTCCCTGGAGAACCTGGACGAGGCCCTCAAGGCCGGCCTGGTGCAGGAACTCAACCTCATCATCAAGGGCGACGCGTCCGGTTCGGTGGAGGCCCTCGAGTCCTCGCTGCTCCAGCTCGACGTCGGCGACGAGGTCGACATCCGGGTTCTGCACCGCGGCGTCGGTGCGGTCACGGAGTCCGACATCGACCTGGCGATGGGCTCCGACGCCATCGTCATCGGCTTCAACGTGCGCGCCGCTGGGCGCGCGTCGCAGATGGCCGACCGCGAGGGTGTCGACGTCCGGTACTACTCGGTGATCTACCAGGCCATCGAGGAGATCGAGGCGGCCCTCAAGGGCATGCTCAAGCCGGAGTACGAGGAGATCGAGCTCGGTACGGCGGAGATCCGCGAGGTCTTCCGCTCGTCCAAGCTCGGCAACATCGCGGGTGTTCTCATCCGGTCCGGCGAGGTCAAGCGCAACACCAAGGCCCGGCTCGTCCGCGACGGCAAGGTCATCGCGGAGGACCTCAACATCCAGGGTCTGCGCCGCTTCAAGGACGATGTCACCGAGATCCGCGAAGGCTTCGAGGGCGGTATCAACCTCGGGAACTTCAACGACATCAAGATCGACGACGTCATCGCGACGTACGAGATGCGCGAGAAGCCGCGCGGCTGACGTACACCGACGGTGCGGTCCGTCACGTGACCGGCAAGAGGTGACGTGACGGACGTGCCCGGTACGTCGCGCGGTGCCGATGCCGCCCGGGTTCCGCTCGGGCGGCATCGGCGGTCCGGGGCCGGTCGACGGTGCGCTTATTCCGTCGATCGGCCCCGGCCGTTCCGTGTACGGTTTATGTGCCCCTGCCAAGCGCTGGCGGGCCCGACCCCGTACCGGCGGGACATCCGGATACACATGTATGTGGGGACACTGTCCTTCGACCTGCTCCTCGGCGACGTACGGTCGTTGAAGGAGAAACGCTCGATCGTCCGGCCGATCGTCGCCGAACTCCAGAGGAAGTTCGGGGTGAGTGTGGCGGAGACCGGCGATCAGGATCTCCACCGGAGGGCCGAGATCGGCCTGGCGGTGGTGTCCGGGGACACGGGGCATCTGAGGGACGTTCTGGACCGGTGCGAGCGCATGGTCGCCGGCCGTCCGGAGGTGGAGCTGCTGTCGGTACGGCGGCGGCTGCACGGAGACGACGACTGAGGCCCGCCCGCTCCGGCGGCGGGCGACGGTCGTCGCGGCAAGAGCAGCAGACAAGAACCCAGAAGGAAGAGTGACGGACCGGTGACCGACAACGCGCGGGCGCGCAAGCTGGCCGACCGCATCCAGGTCGTGGTCGCGGAGACCCTGGACCGGCGTATCAAGGATCCGCGACTGGGGTTCGTGACCATCACGGACGCCCGGGTCACCGGCGACCTGCGGGAGGCCACGGTCTTCTACACGGTCTACGGCGACGACGAGGAGCGCGCGGCGTCCGCCGCCGCCCTGGAGAGCGCCAAGGGCGTGCTCCGCTCCGAGGTGGGCCGTCAGACCGGCGTCCGTTTCACGCCGACGCTGGCGTTCGTGCCGGACGCGCTGCCGGACAACGCCCGCACCATCGAGGACCTTCTCGACAAGGCGCGCGCCAAGGACGCCGAGGTGCGCGAGGTGTCGACCGGTAAGACCTACGCGGGCGAGGCCGACCCTTACCGCAAGCCCGGCGACGAGGGCTACGAGGAGGACGACGCTGAGGCGGAGTCCGGGGCCGAGACCGGCTCCGGGGTCGAGTCCAGGGGTGGGACCGGGGCCGGGTCCGACGGGGCGGCGGGTGCCGCCGAAGGAGCGGACCGCGGCGACGACACGGACGGTGCCGCCGCTCAATGACACAGCAACTCCCCACGCCCGACGGCCTTGTCATCGTGGACAAGCCGTCGGGCTTCACTTCGCACGACGTCGTGGCCAAGATGCGCGGGATCGCCAAGACCCGTCGTGTCGGTCACGCCGGCACGCTCGATCCGATGGCGACGGGCGTCCTCGTCCTGGGCGTGGAACGGGCCACGAAGCTGCTGGGCCATCTCGCCCTGACCGAGAAGGAGTACCTCGGCACGATCAGGCTGGGGCAGGACACGGTCACCGACGACGCCGAGGGCGAGACCACCTCGTCCACCGACGCGTCCGGCGTGACCCGCGAGGGCATCGACGCCGGGGTGGCCGCGCTGACCGGCGCGATCATGCAGGTGCCGTCCAAGGTCAGTGCGATCAAGATCGACGGGAAACGGTCGTACGCCCGCGTACGGGGCGGTGAGGACTTCGAGATCCCGGCCCGGCCGGTGACCGTCTCGTCGTTCCAGGTGTACGACGTCCGCCCCGACGTCGCGGCGGACGGCACCCCCGTGGTCGACCTGGTCGTGTCGGTCGTCTGCTCCTCCGGTACGTACATCCGCGCCCTCGCCCGTGACCTCGGGGCCGGGCTCGGTGTCGGGGGGCATCTGACGGCGCTGCGCAGGACCCGGGTCGGTCCGTACGGCCTCGACGAGGCGAGGACGCTCGACCAGCATCAGGAGCGGCTGACGGTCATGCCGGTCGCGGACGCCGCGGCTTCGGCGTTTCCGCGCTGGGACGTGGACGAGAAGCGGGCGAAGCTTCTGCTCAACGGGGTGCGGCTGGAGATGCCCGTGCGCCGGGACGGGGCGGTGAGGGCGAGCTCGGGTTCAGGCTCGGGGCGGGGCCCCGTGGCGGCGTTCGGGCCCGACGGACGGTTGCTGGCACTGGTCGAGGAACAGGGCGGTAAGGCGAAGAGCCTGGCGGTCTTCGGCTGAGGGAACGCCTGCGGACAGGACGCCGCTCGTCGCACCGGCACGCCTCCGTACGGGGGCGCGCCGGCACCGTCGACGGGGCCACGCACTTCGACCGCCGCCTGGTCGGTCCCGCCCGTGGGAGGACCGGAATCACCCGCCTCTGCGGTGCGTGACCGGCCGAGGAGACGGGCCGGTGGGCGGCGGTGATCGGGCCGAGCGTCCCCAAGACCGTCGTGTCGGTCCGTACCACGATGCCGATGCGGGTCAAAAGCCACGGGCATGGCAGTCTTAGACCTGCGTAAGAGGCAATCACGTACACGGGTTCGGGCGAGGAGAGCGGTCACAGTGCAGCGCTGGCGCGGCTTGGAGGACATCCCCCAGGACTGGGGACGCAGCGTCGTCACCATCGGCTCCTACGACGGCGTGCACCGCGGACACCAGCTGATCATCGGCCGCACCGTCGAGCGGGCGCGGGAGCTGGGGGTGCCCTCGGTGGTCGTGACGTTCGACCCGCACCCGAGCGAGGTCGTCCGGCCCGGTACTCATCCGCCGCTCCTCGCGCCGCACCACCGGCGCGCCGAGCTGATGGCGGAGCTTGGTGTGGACGCGGTGCTCGTCCTGCCGTTCACGGCCGAGTTCTCGAAGCTGACGCCCGCCGACTTCATCGTGAAGGTGCTGGTCGACAAGTTGCACGCGAGCGCCGTCATCGAGGGGCCGAACTTCCGCTTCGGGCACCGTGCGGCTGGCAACGTCGCCTTCCTGGCTGAGCTGGGCGCCACGTACGACTACGAGGTCGAGGTCGTCGACCTGTACGTGACCGGCGCCGCCGGCGGCGGAGAGCCCTTCTCGTCGACCCTGACCCGGCGGCTGGTCGGTGAGGGCGACGTCGCCGGGGCGGCGGAGATCCTGGGCCGGCCGCACCGGGTCGAGGGCGTGGTCGTGCGCGGCGCGCAGCGCGGACGCGACCTCGGCTATCCGACGGCCAACGTGGAGACGTTGCCCCACACCGCGATCCCGGCGGACGGCGTGTACGCGGGCTGGCTGACCGCCGACGGCGAGCGGATGCCGGCCGCGATCTCGGTCGGTACGAACCCGCAGTTCAAGGGCACGGAGCGGACGGTGGAGGCGTACGCCATCGACCGCGTGGGGCTCGAACTGTACGGGCTCCACGTCGCGGTGGACTTCCTGTCGTACGTACGGCCCCAGCGGACCTTCGACTCCATCGAGTCACTCCTCGATGCCATCGCCGACGACGTGAAGCGGTCGCGCGACCTCGTCGCCGCGTACGACGCGCGCTGACGCGACGGCGCGGGCCCAACTCGGGCACCATGTTCCCGAGTTGGTCGGCGGCGGCGACCCGCGGCGGGTGACAGTCTGCCGCGTCGGCCCTTAGCGCACCTTCTCGCCCTCCGGGGCGGCTGCGGCGGCCGACGCCCAGTGGCAGGCGACCTGGGTGGCATCGCCGCCGGCGAGCACCGGCAGGGGCTCCGTACGGCACTTGGTGGCGACTCCGGAGCGCTCCGCCTCGCCGGAGGCGAGGATCTGGCACCGGGCGTGGAAACGGCAGCCGCCCGGGATACGCGACGGGTCCGGCGGCTCGCCCGCAAGGACCACCGGTTCGTTCTCCGACTCCGGCAGCACCGACAACAACGCCTGCGTGTACGGATGCTGAGGGGACGTCAATACCTGCTCCACCGGTCCCGTCTCGACGATCCGGCCCAGATACATCACCGCCACCCGGTCGGCGATGTTCCAGGCGAGCCCGAGGTCGTGGGTCACGACCAGGGCGGACAGTCCCAGCTCGTCGCGGAGCGACAGCAGCAACGCCAGGATCTCGCCCCGTACGGAGGCGTCCAGTGAGGCCACGGGCTCGTCGGCGACGATCAGTTCGGGCTCCAGGACGAGCGCGCCGGCGATGACGACTCGCTGGCGCTGGCCGCCCGACAGCTCGTGCGGGTAGCGCAGGAAGAACCGCTCCGGCGGCCGGAGTCCGGCGCGGGACAGCGCCTCGGCGACGGCCTCGCGTTCGTCGCCCCTGTACCGGTGGATGCGCAGGCCCTCGGCCACGGCGTCGTACACGGTGTGCCGGGGGTTCAGCGAGCCGCTGGGATCCTGGAGCACCAGTTGGACACGCTTGCGGTAGGCCTTGAGGGCGGCGGACCGGTAGCCGAGGGGTTCGCCACCGAAGGTGATGGCGCCCGCCGTCGGCGGCACCAGCCCGAGCAGCGTCCGGGCGAGCGTCGTCTTGCCGCAGCCCGACTCGCCGACCAGGGCGACGATCTCGCCGCCGCCGATGTCGAGATCGACACCGTCGACGGCGCGCGCCGCCGGGGCGCCGCGCCGCCCGGGGAAGGTGACATGCAGCCCCGTGGCCGAGAGCAGAGGCGTGGGCGTGGTGGTCATGACTGGCTCCTGAGGGGTGGCCGTTCTGCGGCCGTACGAGCGAGACGGTGCGGGCACGGTGCGCCGCCGCCCCGTACGGTGCGGTCGGCGCGTACGCGTACGCCGTCACCCATGGTCCCGACGGCGCGGAGGTCGGCGCGAACGGCCCGCGAGAGGCCCCGGTCAGTGGCCCCGTACGGGGCTGCGTCGGCGTCGTTCGCGGCGTCGTACCGCCGCGCCGTACGGGGGAGTTGCCCGGCGGCCCCGTCGCGGCGTGCGGACGTCATGGGCGTGGCTCCGTGGGCGTCGCCGACGCCTGCGCCGGTACGGGCGCGCCCACGTGCACGCACGCCGCGTGCCGCCCCGGCCCCGCCTCCCGCAGCGACTGGTCCTCCCGCGCGCACTCGTCCAGCGCGACGGGGCAGCGCGGATGGAACGTACAGCCCGACGGCAGCGCCGCGGGATCCGGCGGGTCGCCCGGCAGACCCCGCGGCGCGCGCCGCGAGGCGGGGTCCCCGATCCGGGGGAACGCCGCGGAGAGCGCGCGGCTGTACGGGTGCTCGGCGGCGTCGTACACCGACTTCGCCGGCCCTTCCTCCACGATCCGGCCCGCGTACATCACGGCCAGCCGGTCGCAGGTGTCGGAGAGCACCGCCAGGTCGTGGCTGATCATCAGGAGGCTGATGTCCTGCTCGGCGACCAACTGCTCGATGAGTCGCAGGATTTGGGCCTGGATCATCACATCGAGCGCGGTCGTCGGCTCGTCCGCGACGATGAGCCGTGGGTCGCACGCCAGCGCCATCGCGATCATCACGCGCTGCCGCTGCCCGCCGGACAACTCGTGCGGATAGGCGTCGGCGCGGGAGGCGGGCAGACCGACGTGCTCCAGCAGTTCCACGGTGCGCCTGCGGGCGGCGGCGGGCGTCGCGCCGCGGTGGAGCAGCACGGGCTCGGCGATCTGGTCGCCGATCCGGTGCACGGCATTGAGCGAGTGCATGGCGCCCTGGAAGACGATCGAGGCCCCGGCCCAGCGCACCGCGCGCAGCCGGCCCCACTTCATCGTGAGCACGTCCTCGCCGTCGAGCAGTACCTGCCCCGTCAGCTTCGCCGACGCGGGCAGCAGCCGGAGCAGCGCCAGCGCCAGGGTGGACTTGCCGCACCCGGACTCGCCCGCGATGCCGAGCTTGCGGCCCGATTCGAGGACGAGGTCGACGCCCCGTACGGCAGGGACGGCGGAGGGCCCCGTGCCGTACGTGACCCGTAGATCCTTGATCTCCAGCAGGCTCGACGCAGGCTTCGAGGTCTCCGCTTTCGGTGTTTCGGTCAACGTGACACCCCAAGCTTCGGGTTGAGCACGGCCTCGATGGCACGGCCGCAGAGCGTGAAGGCGAGCGCGACGAGCGCGATCGCGATACCGGGCGGCGCCAGATACCACCAGTGTCCGGACGAGACGGCGCCCGCCTCCCGGGCGTCCTGGAGCATCCCGCCCCACGAGACGACCGACGGGTCGCCGAGCCCCAGGAAGGCGAGGGTGGCCTCGGTCAGGATCGCCGTGGAGATTCCGAGCGTGGTCTGGGCGAGGACCAGCGGCATCACGTTGGGCAGCACGTGCCGCGTCATGACGTGGCCGTGCCCGCCGCCCAGTGCCCTCGCACGCTCGATGTACGGGCGTGACTCGATGGCGATGGTCTGCGCCCGCACCAGCCGCGCCGTCGTCGGCCAGGAGGTCACCCCGATCGCCAGGATGACCGTCCAGATGCTGCGCGACATCACCGTCGCCAGCACGATCGCGAGCACGAGCGCCGGCATCACCAGGAACCAGTCGGTGATCCGCATGACGACCGTCGCGAACCAGCCCCCGAAGTGCCCGGCGACGATGCCGACAAGCGTGCCGATCGCGACCGACAGCGCGGCGGCGAGCAGCCCGACGACCAGTGAGATCCGCGCGCCCCAGATCAGCAGTCCGAGGAGTGACCGGCCGAACTGGTCCGTACCGAGCGGGAATTCACCGCTCGGGCTCTCCAGGGCCGTCCCCGGTGCGTCGGTGACGCTCTGTACGTCGCCGCCGATGAACAGCGGCGACGTCAGTGCGATCAGGGCGATGACCGCGAGGCCGGCGAGACCGAAGAGGCCGGCCCGGTGAGTACGGTACTGGCGCCAGAAGCGCGACACCGAGGCGCGGCGCCGCGCCCGTACGAGCGACGAGGCGGACGGCGCGGACGAGGCCCCGCCGCCGCCCGTCGCCCCGGCCTTGCCGGCCGCCCGGGTCCCGTTCTGCGGCCGCGCCGTCTCCGCCGCGGACTCCGAATGCTCCGAAGCCTCCGACGGCCCCGAGGCCTCGGCAGGGTCCTCGGATTCCGGCGGATTCGGCGGCGTCTTGTCCATGGTCATCGGCCCACCCGGGGATCGAGCAGCGGATAGAGCAGGTCGGCCAGGAGGTTCATCAGGATCATCGCTCCGGCGAAGACCACGAACAGCCCCTGCACGACGGGCAGATCCGGCACGCTCAGCGCCTGGTAGAACAGCCCGCCGAGGCCCGGCCACGAGAAAACAGTCTCCACGAGGATCGAACCGGCGGCCACGTGGCCCAAGTTGATGAAAACCATCGTGACTGTCGGCAGCATCGCGTTCGGCACGGCATGCCTGCGCCGTACGAGATCGTCCCGCAGTCCCTTCGCCCGCGCCGTCGTCAGATAGTCGCTGCCCATCTCGTCCAGCAGTGAGGACCGCATCACCAGCAGCGTCTGCGCGTAACCGACCGCCACCAGCGTCACCACCGGCAGCACCATGTGGTGCGCCACGTCCAGCACGTACGCGAAGCCGGTCTCGTTCCCCGACTCCATCCCGCCGCTTGGGAACATCCCCGGAATCGGCCCGATGCCCACCGAGAACACGATGATCAGAAGCAGCCCGAGCCAGAACGCCGGCACGGACCACAGCGTCAGCGCGATCCCGGTGTTGATCCGGTCCCCGAGGCCGCCGTGGCGCCAGGCGGAGCGCGTTCCGAGCCACAGCCCGAGCGTCGAGTAGATCAGCACGGCGACGCCCGTCAGCAGCAGCGTCGCGGGCACCTTCTCGGCGATCAGCTCACCCACGGGGGCGTGGAACTGGTACGACGTCCCCAGATCCCCCGTCAGCGCCTTCGCGCAGTACTCCGTGAACTGCTGCCACATCGGCAGATCGAGTCCGAACTGCTTGCGCAGCGTCGCCATCTGCTCCACCGACGTCGGCTTGCCGTGGGTCATGGCCTTCACCGGATCGCCGGGGATGATCCGGAACAGGAAGAAGCTGGTGACGAGGATGGCGAACAGCGAGACGGCCGCGCCGCCCAACTTCCCCGCCACGTAGAGCAGATAGCCGGTCCTGTAGCCAGTCGCGCGGCTGCGGGAGCCGTCGGACGGCCCGGTCTTCGCCGGGTCGTCGACGGCGTCCCGCACCACACCGGGGGTGCTTGCGGTGCTCATACGGTGTCTTTCCGGGGAAGCCTCCCGGACCCCCTGCTCGCGGTCGTGTACGGGGCGGTGCGCGCGTTCCGGGGCACGGTCGTTCCTGCCTTCCCGGTCACGGCCCTACTCACGGTCCTCGGCGGTGGAGCGGCGCCGGATCCCGAAGAAGACGACCAGTGCGACCACGATCACCACGGCCGCGCCGATACCGATCACGGTGCCTGTCGACGAGCCGCTGTCGGAGTTCGCCTCGCCGCTCGCGTCGGCCGGTACGGCGGACCACCAGCTCCAGTAGCCGTCCTGGCCGTAGAGGTTGCCCGCGGCCTCGGGCATGGTGGTGATGGACTTGATCTGGTCCGTACGGTACGCCTCGACGGCGTTCGGATAGGCCATGACGTTCATGTATCCGGTGTCGTACAGCCGCGACTGCATCTGCTTGACCAGGTCTACGCGCTTGGCCGTGTCGTACTCGACCGCCTGCTTCGCGTACAGCTCGTCGAACTGCTTGTCGCAGATGAAGTTGTCCGTCGCGCCGGTGTCCTCGGCCGTGGCGGGCAGGGCGGCGCAGGTGTGGATCGACAGGACGAAGTCCGGGTCCGGATTCACCGACCAGCCGTCGAAGGCGAGGTCGTAGTTGCCCGCGAGCCACGGGTCGGACACGTTGTCCAGGCACTCGACCTTCAGACCGATGCCGAGGTCGCCCCACCACTCCTGGAGGTACTTGCCGACGGCCTTGTCGTTCGGGTCGGTGGCGTGGCAGAGGATGCGGAAGTTCAGCGGTTTGCCGTCCTTGCCGACGCGCTTGCCGCCGCCGTTCTTCTTGTAGCCCGCCTTGTCGAGGAGGGCTGCCGCCTTGGCGGGGTCGTAGTCGATCGTCTGGCTGCCCGAGGGCTCCCAGAAGTACGAGTCGAAGCGCGGCGGGATGTAGCCCTGACCCTCCACCGCGTTGCCCTGGAAGACCTTCTCGACGATCGTCTTGCGGTCGACGGCGTGGAACAGCGCCTTGCGGACGTTCTGGTCGAGCAGCGCCTTGTGGCCGTTGCCGAAGCTCTTGCCGTCCTTAGCCTTGGCGCCCGGGTTGGTGGCGAGAGCGAAGAAGCGCCGTCCCGGGGCGTTGTTGACCTTGATGTTGTCGGCGTTGCCCAGCGCGGCGGCCTGGGCCGGCGTGAGGCCGGAGACGAACGAGACCTCGCCCTTCTGGAGGGCGGCGACCGCGGCGTCCTTGTCCTTGTAGTACCGGAAGACCAGCTCGTCGAACTTCGGGGCGCCGCGCCAGAAGTCCTTGTTCGGCTTCAGCCGGAGGTACTGGTCGACCTTGAAGTCCTCAATGATGTAGGGGCCGTTGCCCACGATCGGGAACTTCTTGTCGTTGTTGAACTTGGAGAAGTCGCCGACCTTTTCCCAGATGTGCTTGGGCACGATCGGCACGTCGAGCGCCGTCATGGTCGCCTGAGGCTTCTTGAGCTCGATGACGAGCTTTGTGGCGTCGGGTGCGGTGACCTTCTTGAAGTTCGCGGTGAAGTTTCCGTTCGCCGTGGCGGCGTTCGGATCCGTCATCATCTTGTTGAAGGTCCACGCCGCGTCCTCGGCGGTGGCCGGCTTGCCGTCGGACCACTTGGAGTCGGAGCGGATGGTGAAGGTCCACGTCAACTTGTCCGCCGACGATGCCCACTTGGTGGCGAAAGCCGGGATGGGGTGGGCGTCCTTGGGGTCGTAGTTGGTCAGGTACTCGTTCGTCAGCCGGGAGATGCTGGTCGCCACGAGCGTCTGCGCCAGGAACGGGCTCAGCGAGTCGATGCTCTGGTCCACGGCGACCGTGAGGACCTTCTTGCCGTCCGCCGCCGCCGGGGCGGCCTGAGGCGCGGCCACGGGCGCCGCGTTCGGCGCCGCCTGGGCCTGTGGCGCTGCGGGCAGCAGCGGACCGAGCGGGATCACAGAACCGGCCACCATCGCAGTGGCAGCGGCACCTGAGGCCAGGAAGTGACGGAATCGGGGGCGTTGCCGGGTGGGCTGCCGCGTCGTACGCGGCGGAATCCTTGTGACCATGGGTCGTGACCTCGCGTCATCACTCGCACGGAGAAACAGAAGAACAGACAGAACAGGCAGAGGAACAGAGGAACGGAGGAACAGAGGAACAGAGGAACAGGGAAGCGGACCAATAGAGAAGCAGACAATCGGAGAACTCGGCGAAGCAGAAAACGGTCCGGGAGAGAGCGGAAACGGTGGGGGACGGGGCCGGTTGAGCGGACGGTCGGAAGTCGGGAACTGGTTGAGTCGGGAACGCCTCCGGGTTGGGCGGTCCGCTGGAAGCGGTCGCTCGATGCGGTGGCGCGAATCGGTTGCTCGTGTCGTCCGGCAGCGGCAGCCGGGTTGACCCCAGCTCACCAACTGGTGAAGCGAAGGTTTATCAGCGCAGGTCGGGCCCCGTCAACGGCCGTTGAAACCCCGTGTGGGCTGCGGGAATGCGATGAGGGTCCGCGCCGTGGAGACGGCGTGGACCCTCATTGGTCTAAACCTCTGTCGCCCTACTGCTGAGGCGCTGACGGTGCCTGCGGAGGTTCCTGCTGCGGCCAGCCGGCGGGCGGAACCGGACCCTGCAATTCCGGCTGGGCGGGCTGTCCGGGTTGACCGGCGTGCGCCGGCTGGCCCGGGTGCGCCGGTTGACCCGGGTGCGCCGGCTGATGCGGGTGACCGGGCTGACCCGGCTGGCCCGACTGCTGGCCGGGGTACTGGCCCGGCGGCAGCCCGGCCGGGCTGCCGGACGACTGCGCCTGCGAGGGCAGCGACTGCTGCCAGCCCTGCTGCTGCGGATGGGGCTGCTGCGGGTAGTACGGCTGGCCGGGGCCGGGGGCCTGCTGGCCCGGAACCGCCGGCTGCCCCGGTGCGCCGCCCGGTGCCTGTCCGGGAGCCTGGCCGTGCCCGTACTGGCCCGGCATCTGCGGCTGCCCGTAAGGCGGTTGTCCGTACGGAGGCTGCCCCGGCGCCTGCTGTCCGGGCTGCCCCTGCTGGGGGTGGTGTCCGTGTTGCGGCTGCCCGTGTTGAGGCTGCCCGGACTGTGGGTGCCCCAGGTGCCCCAGGTGCCCCTGGGGGGCGGGCTGTCCCTGGTGGCCGGGCATCGGCGGTGCGAGATGCGGCGGCGGGTTGCCGTCCGCCGTCCACAGCCCTTGCTGCTGCTGAGCGCGTACGAAGTCCTCGGCGATCAGCGCGGACAGGTTGAAGTACGCGTCACGCGTCTTCGGCCGCATCATGTCGAGGTCGACCTCGGCGCCCGCCGACAGGTGCTCGTCGAACGGCACCACCACCACGCCGCGGCAACGCGTCTGGAAATGCTGCACGATGTCGTCGACCTTGATCATCTTGCCGGTCTCGCGTACGCCGGAGATGACGGTGATCGAACGCTGCACCAGCTCCGCGTACCCATGGGCCGACAGCCAGTCCAGCGTCGTCGACGCGCTGCTCGCACCGTCGACCGACGGGGTCGAGATGATGATCAACTGGTCCGCCAGGTCCAGCACTCCACGCATCGCGCTGTAGAGGAGGCCGGTGCCCGAGTCGGTGAGGATGATCGGATACTGCTTCCCGAGCACCTCGATCGCGCGCCGGTAGTCCTCGTCGTTGAACGTCGTGGAGACCGCCGGATCGACGTCGTTGGCGATGATCTCCAGCCCGGACGGCGCCTGCGAGGTGAACCGGCGGATGTCCATGTACGAGTTGAGGTACGGGATCGCCTGCACCAGGTCCCGGATGGTCGCCCCGGTCTCACGGCGCACCCGGCGGCCGAGCGTGCCGGCGTCGGGGTTGGCGTCGATCGCCAGGATCTTGTCCTGCCGCTCCGTGGCCAGCGTCGCGCCGAGGGCGGTGGTGGTCGTCGTCTTGCCGACGCCGCCCTTGAGGCTGATGACCGCGATGCGGTAGCAGGAGAGCACCGGCGTACGGATCAGTTCGAGCTTGCGCTGCCGCTCCGCCTCCTCCTTCTTGGCGCCGATCCTGAAGCGTGAGGCGGCGGAAGGGTTACGGCTGCTCTTGGCCTTCTGCTTGTTGTTGCGCAGGAGGCGGTCCGAGGAGAGCTCGACGGCGGCGGTGTAGCCGAGAGGCGCACCCGGCATGGAACGCTCGCGCTGGTCGTGCGCCATCGCCGTCGGCCAGCCCGCGCCGACGCGCGGGTCCATGGGCGGCGCGCCGTGTGCGGACTCCGGCGGGGCGCCGGGGGCCCCGCCTGGTACGCCGCCGGGCGCCGCGCCCTGCCCGTGCTGCTGTTGCTGGTACGGCTGTTGCTGCTGGGCGGGCAGGTTGGGCGTCTGCGAGGTGGGAGCCGGCAGGTTCGGCGTCGGGGGCTGCTGTGCCTGCGCGGGCGGCGTCTGGGGGGTGTTGGGCAGGGGCAGGGGCTGGGGTGCCTGCGGGGGCTGCTGTACGGGCGCGTACGGGGCGGGCTGGGCGCCCTGCCCGGGCTGGTGGCCCGGTTGCCCCTGCTGTCCCGGCGGAGGGAATCCGTAGCCCTGCTGCGGGACTTGGTGCCCCGGCTGTCCCGGCTGTCCCGGCTGCCCGGGCTGATTCTGCTGGCCGGAGTGCGGGAAGCCGTAACCGCTCTGCGCGTACGGGGCGTTGGGCCCCGCGTTGGCGGGTGCGGGCCCGCCCGGGTGACCGTGCTGTCCCGGCTGCGGGAATCCGTAGCCGCTCTCCTGCGCCGTCGCGGCGGGAGTCGCCGGTGTAGCGGCGGGCGTGGCCGGTGCGGCGGGCTTCCCCCAGGGGGATTCGGCCGGAGGGCCGGACTGCGCGGGGGCGGCCGGGGGCAACTGGTGGTGGGGCCGCGGCTGTGCCTGGGACTGCGATACCGACTGGGACTGGGACTGGGAGGCCGGTGAGCGCTCGGCGGGCCACTGCGGCGCGGGCGCCGGGGCGGCGGGCTGGAACGCGGGCGGCAGCGGGGGCAGTCCGGAGTCCGGGCCCACGGGGGGCGGCGACCACGGCAGTGCGGGCGCGGGCGGGGCCGCCGGTGCGCCGAGCACGGGAATCGCGTCGGAGGGCTCGTCCGAGGGCACCGAATCGGCCGGTTCGTCGACCGCGTCGTTCGGCTCGGCCGGGCGGTCCTGGACCTCGTCCGAGATGTCCGCACCGTCTACGGCGTCGTCTACGTCCGCGGGAACCTCGGATCCCGAGTCCGAGCCCGAGCCTGATCCGGAGTCGGCGCGGGGGTCGGAGTCGCCATCCGCAGCCGCCTGGGAGTCCGCGCGGCCGTCCGCGTCGGAGGGGGCGTCGTCGACGGATGCGGCGTCGGGAGAGAGGTAACTCCCACTCGCGTCTTGGTTCTCCGCCCCGTCCGGGCTGTCCTCGTCGCTCTTGTCTTTCTTGACGGCCTCGTTGTCCGCCCCGTCGGTGACGTCCGTGTCGTCTTCGCGGTCGCGGTTCTCGTCGTCACCGAGATCGAGATCCAGGTCGAGACCCGCATCGGGGCCACTGTCGGCAGCCGCCCCGTCGGAGCCTCCGCCGGCATCGGCATCGGCATCGGCCTTCGCGGCATCGGCCGTCTGGTCGTCGTTGTCGGCAGCCTTCGCCGCCTCCTTGGCGGCGTCGATCTCCGCCATCTCGCGCTTCAGCGCGGCGGGGGAGAAGCGCATGGTCGCCCCGCTCTCCAGATCACCCGCGCCGAAAGGCTGCGCGAACGGCTCCGGCGCCGCGGCGTCCGCTGTAGGAGACGTGGCAAGGGACGGTGCCACGGAGGGGGCGACAGGCAGCACCGGGTCGACGGACGGTGACAGGGGCGCGCTCTGCGCGGGGATCGAAGGCGGAGGCTGCCGGTTCGGCCAGTTCGGTTCGTAGCCACTGCCCGTCGGCAGTCCCGGCACGGGCACCGGACCCCCGTTCATGGGCGGCGGACCAGGAGTGGAGGTCGGCTGGCCCGCGCCGTCGCCCGACGTGTCCCCGGAGGGATTCTGCGTGTACCAGGCCGGCGGGGTGTAGTCGATGGTGAACTCACCCGTCATCTCGGCGGGCTCCGCGTCGGACTGATCATCGACGGGAGCGTTCCAGTCCCCACGGATCTCGTCCCGATCGCCGTTCACTTTGCCTCCTGGTGTGGTCGAGCACCCTGGTGCCTTTTCGGGTGGGGGCGACCGCTGTCACTCGATCAGCCCGGCTCTACCCCTTGGGACGCGCACGACGTGCCTGAGGGTTCTTGTGCGCCCCGACCCACCCTAATCGTCCACAAGCCCACTACGGCAGGCCCGCCCACCCGTCAGCGGCCGCCCCGTACGTCACCTCTTGCCGCGGGGTGATTCGGCCAGGGCAGACGGTCAGTAGGAGGGTGGGGCGAATCATGACAACAGGCCATGAATGCCTGCCCGTTCGCCCCGTCCCCGGCCGCGACCCAACGATCCGGTATCGACACCCGGAAGGTGGTCCGGTGCGGGCCGGTGTGCCCCTGACTGTCCGGACCGGAGGGCTTTCGCCCCTTCCGATGCTTCTGCCGAGCCTCCTCCTACGGAGGTCGCGCTTGGACACGGGCTCTTAAGACGGCGTCTCCCGACGAAGGTGTCCGGGCGTCTATCGGAGGTCGAACTCCCCGTCACGCGCGCCCAGCACGAACGCCCGCCATTCCGCTTCGGTGTACCGCAGCACCGTGTCCGGATCCACGGACGACCGCATCGCCAC
Organism: Streptomyces sp. NPDC058653; assembly: GCF_042716895.1. NCBI lineage: Bacteria > Bacillati > Actinomycetota > Actinomycetes > Kitasatosporales > Streptomycetaceae > Streptomyces > Streptomyces sp. NPDC058653. Next base: position 35,425 of record NZ_JBHXRM010000050.1, read on the forward strand.
GGCGCCGCCCGGCAGATGAGCGATCTCGACCCGCTCCTCGTCCTCGCTCGTGCCCGGGGCGCTGAGCCACTCGACGCCGGAGATGTCGAGGGCGTACAGCTCGTCCTTCTCCTCTTTGGTCCCCATCGGTCAGGCCTTCCCTTCGACAACGGCTGAGTTGGACGCTCTCCACGTACACACGTACACACGTACACACGTACAAGCGGCGACAGACAGGCCCACCGACGCGTCCTTCCACGGATCCTAGATCGGCCCCGTGCGCCAGGTCCGCCGATTCCGCTCGGTCCACCCTTGCCGGGCACCCGCCCCGTGGAGCGGCGACAGTCCAAGCGATTCGGAGCTGCTTCTCAGTCCACTCTGCGAGCGGCGCCCAGGAGGCCCGTCTCTGCATCCGTGGGATTCGTCATCACCCAGTTCCGCTCGCGACCGGCACACCACAGGGTGACGCCGTCAGCGAGCGTCGGCAGCGCATCACTCTCCGCGGACGACAGACCGAGAGTCCGGCCGATCTGTTCGGCCTCGCCCGGCGACACGCGCTGTACGCCCACCAGTGTCGATTCGCGCATCAACCGGGGCGCCACGGGGCTCACATACGGCAGCAACGTCAGTACCGACTGCCACGGCGCCGACACCACCCGTCCACGGGGCGGCCGCATGCCCGCGTCCCGTACGACCACCACGGGGCTGCCCACCGTCGCTCCCTGCGGCGGCACCCGCCCCACGTCGTGCAGGGTGATGCAGTCCAGGCCCGCGCCGGCGACCTGCGCCAGCATCGTCCACGCCTGCGCGCGGCCCGTCTCGACCACCACACGCGCTCCGGTGCCCGCCGCGCGCAGTGCCAACACCTGCGCGGTCCAGAGGCCACCGATCAGCAGGACGTCGTACGGCGCGGAGCGATGGAATCCCACCATCTGGGGATGCCCCTGCGCGTCGTCGCCGATCACCACGCCGTCGTCCCCGACAGGCAGGAAGAGCGCGCCGAGTTCATCGGCGGGGAGGGTGTGCCCCGCGTGCCGCGGGCCGAGCAGCGTACGCAGCCGCCTCATCGGGCGCCTCCCAGCGGGAGCGTGGCCAGGGCCCCGGGCAGCTGCTCCCGGTCGAGGCGTACGAGTCCCACCTTCGCCGACCGCGCGGCCTGCTCCAACAGCCGCCGGACACCGACCAGTTCGGTGTCGCTGGCCCCGGTGATCCGCACATGGCCCCGCACCGTCACGGCTCCCCGACGGGGGCCACGCCGCAGGGTGAGGCTGAAGGTCGTGGCGTACGCCGGGGTGGCGGTGAGCAGCGACACCAGCTTGGGCAGCGGGGCGGCCCCACGTCCCAACTCCGGCCAGCGGGCCACGGCGTACGTCGTGTGCCACCGGTTGTCGCACCGCCAGACGCGCGGCGTCTCGGCCGTACGCCGCGTCGGGGCGGCGTCGGGACGCCCGGCCGGGGCGGCCTGTACAGGGCTGGCACAAGCCGACGTCGCGACGGTGGAGTTCAGCTCCTCCTGATCCAGTACGACGGCCCTGAAGCCCGCTCCGGTAATCCGGCTCGCCACGTGGTCCGCCACTCGTACGAGGCAACGCTGGGCGCCCTCGACGCCGCCCCCGCGCGCCTCCACCGCCTTCCGGCACAGCTCGGGGTCGAGCTTCACGGCCACCCATGTCAGCCGGAGCGCCGGGGCGCTGGTCTTCTCCTGAAGAGGGACGTACGAGAGCCTCGCCACCGACCGCTGAGGGAGATGCGGCGCGGGCGCCGAACGCACCTGCTGCACCAACTGCACCGACTCCAGCCGGATGTCGTCGACCTCCAGCGCGCCGCCCAGCAGCGACAGCGGCAGTGCCCGGGCCCCGAAGGCGGGGCGCAGCGCGGATCCGCTCGCCTCGACCCGTACCACCGCCGTGAGGAAGCTCCCGTCACCGAGCATCCCGACGGTGCGGCGGTCCCGGTCGACGTAGGTGTACGGGCGCAGCGCCGGGACCCTCTCGGCGACCGGGGCCAGCGACGGGTCGACGTCCGCCGCGGCCGGCCCGGCGGCGCGTTCGCGCGCGCGGAGGGAGAGGACGGTGCCGAGCCAGTCCTGGACGGCGTGGCCGCGGCGCCGTACGACGGCGAAGAGGAGCAGCACGCAGCCGGCGGCCACGGTGGGGGCGAGCCACAGTCCACCGACCGCGACACCCACGGCGGCCAGTGCGAGGGCGCACTCGACAAGTACCAACTGCCGCAACTGGAAGGGCCCGACGTGGCTGGTGCGGGAGAGGGGGCGCAGAGTGGTTGTCGCCGGGACGGGGCGAGGCGGGGCGGCGGGAAGCGGTAACGGGGCCCCGTCGCCGGGGCCGTTGCGCCGTTGCCGCCGGGAAGACGGGGCGGCGCCGGGAGCTTGTCCGGATGTCCGCCCGTTGCGCTCGCCTGTCGCCGTACGCATCCCCGCGTCGCTCCTCTGTCCGTAATGGCCGCTCCGCTGTGGGCAGTTGACCGGGGGAATCACCCTACCTGAGCGATTTTGGGGTGATCGTCAGCGTGCATAGTGGAGGCCGGAACGACGGCGCGGCCCCGCGACCTCGGGGAGGCGGCCATGCGACGGGGGAGAGGGACAGTGGACAGATGGCATCACGACGGGACGAGCTCAACGCCTACACCTTTGCGAAGCGAAGGCTGGTCGCGCAGTTCGTGCAGCCCAACTCGACCGGCTCCGAGGAAGGCGCGCCCCGCCCGCTGCGCGGCGTGGTCCCCGGGATGATCGTCGCCGTGGTCATCCTCGCGATCTTCGGCGCGTGGGGGATGTTCAAGCCCGTGGCGCCCAGGGAGTGGGACACGCCGGGCGAGAACGTCATCATCGCCAGCAAGTCCACCACCCGTTATGTGGTGTTGAAGACCGGCGACAAGATCCAGCTCCACCCGGTCCTGAACATGTCGTCGGCCAAGCTCCTCCTGAACCCTGACAAGGGCAAGGTCATCAACGTCGACGAATCCGTGCTGGACAACGGCAAGATCCCGCACGGCGCCACCCTCGGCATTCCCTACGCCCCCGACCGGCTGCCCGACGCCGAGGAGGCGGGGGCCGCCAAGCGCTGGGCGGTCTGCGAGCGCCCCGGGGAGGGCGGCCGGGCCATCGAGAAGGCGGCATTCGTGTTCGCGGAGCGCGAGCGGCAGAAGACCGAGGGCCCGAACCGGCTGACCGGCGGTGAGCTGATCTTCGTGGAGGGCCCCGACGAGACCCGCTACATCGTGGACGCGGCCGGCAAGGCGTACGAGATGGCCGACGACGAACTGCTGCTCCGTCAACTGGTCGGCGACGACCAGGAGCCCCAGCGCGTCTCCGCCGCGTGGCTGGACACGCTGCACCGGGGCGACCGGGTCGACTTCCCCGAGATCGACGGCCAGGCAGGCGTCGACGCGGGCGTCGGGGGCGGCCTGGATCCCGCGCTGGACAAGATCGGCACCATCCTCACGGCCACGGACGGGACCGAGAACCAGAAGTACGTCGTCATGGAGGAACGGGTCGCCCCGATCTCCGACTTCACGGCGAAGCTGCTGCTCAACAGCCGCGACCTGATCGAGGTGGGCCAGGACGGCGAGGCCACGTCGGTGAGCGCTGCAGCGTTCCGTCCCGGCGCGCCGTTCGGGCAGGACAAGGACTGGCCGCAGAGCAGCCCCGACGCCGTCAACTCCGCGAGTACGTCGCAGGGAAGCCGTAACACCGTGTGCAACGTGCTGCGCGAGGTGGACGGGGACAGCGGCGAGACGACGCTCAGCACATGGGCGGGCACCGGCTTTCCCGCGACGTTGGCGACCGGGTCCACGAGCGCGTACGTGACGCCGGGATCAGGCCAGCTGTTCCGTCAGTTCACGGGGGACACGACCAAGTCCGGGTTCCTCTTCCTGGTGACGGACACCGGCCTGCGGTACGCGATGCAGTCCAACGGCGACAACGCGACGGACGACTCCGGGATCGGCGAATCGGGTTCGGAGAAGGACAGGCAGGCCCGCCAGGCCGAGGTGCGGAAGGCGCAGAACAGGCTGGGTTACCAGAACGTGGACGCGGCGCCCGTGCCGATGGCCTGGTCGTTGTTCCTGCCGACGGGGCCGAGGCTGTCGACCGGGGCCGCGGGTCAGCCCCAGGGCTCGTGAGGGCGGGGCGGCCATGACGTACACCGACCCCCGCATGCCGATGCGCGCCCGCACGCAGAACCGCACCCGCGCTGCCACCCGTACGCCCAACTCCCCATCCACGTACCGCCGGTTGACCGCGACGACCACCGCCCTGGCCACCACCGCACTCACGCTCGTCGTGACACTGCCGGCGCCCGTCGCGAACGCGGACACGGGGCAGTGCTCCTTCCCCGGAAAGAAGTACGAGGGCCGTCCCTGGGCCCTGGGGCGTGTCCTGCTGGACGAGCTCTGGAAAGAGTCCACCGGCAAGGGCGTGAAGGTCGCCGTCATCGACACCGGCGTCGACATCAGGAACCCGCAACTGACCGAGGCGGTCGACGTCGGGAGCGGCATCAATCTGATCCCTGCGAACGCCGCCGACGACAAGGGCAACAGGCTCGAACGCGGCGCCTCCGACGGCACCACCGACGTGGTGGGTCACGGCACGAAGGTGGCCGGCATCATCGCCGCGCGCCCCGCCGAGGGGACCGGTTTCGTCGGTCTCGCGCCCGACGCCACGATCATCCCGATCCAGCAGAACGACGCCTTCGGCAACGGCACCGACGAGACCCTCGCCGACGCGATCGACCACGCTGTCGCGCAAGGGGCCGACGTCATCAACATCTCCCAGGACACGAGGAACGCCGTCGAACCGACGACCGACCTGAAGAGAGCGGTGGACGTCGCCCTCGCGGCGGAGGTCGTGATCGTGGCGTCGGCGGGAAACGACGGCCTGGACGGCAAGGTCAAGGAGACGTATCCCGCCTCGTACGACGGCGTCTTGGCCGTTGCCGCGTCCGACAGGAACAACGAACGCGCGGCGTTCTCCCAGTCGGGCGAGTTCGTCGGCATCGCGGCGCCCGGCGTCGACATGGTCACGACCGTCCCAGGCGGCGGCCACTGCGCCGACAACGGCACCAGCTTCTCCGCCCCGTACGTCGCCGGAATCGCCGCCCTGATGAAGAGCAAGCACGGCGAATGGAGCCAGGAGAAGATCGTCGCCCAGATCCAGCAGACGGCGGAGCGCTCGATCCCGGGACGGGACCGCCTCGTCGGCTGGGGAGTGGCGGACCCGGTCCGCGCGCTGACCGAGGACGGCAAGCCCGTCGAGAAACCGGTGGCACACGAAGGGGTGACCCGCGCGGAGGCGCCGACCCCCGCCGGGGTGTATCTCGGCGAGACAGCAGAGGAACGCAACGCGCGGCTCGCGACGTACGTCCTGGTCGGGGGCGTCGTCCTGGTGGCGGCGATCACGGGCGCTTCGGTGGCCCTGCGCGACTCACGACGCCGGGCGCGGCGGGTTCGGGGGACCGGGTGAGGTTCCCTCGCGGAAGTCAACTCACCTGACATCTCACGCACTTAGAGGCCTACGCCTGAGTAGTTACAGTGACTGTGAGCGATCATCCGTCGGCGCAAAGTGACCAGTCGGCCGTGATCGCGAGGAAGGACAGCTGAATCAAACGGGGAGAGGAACGGGCATCGTGCCTGAGTCTGTGGGCGGCATGAGCGGGAGCTCCGATGGCGAGTGATCTCGAGCGCGGCGTCGGGGCGTTGAGGAAGTTCCAGAGCCAGATCAACATCCTGCTCTCGGAGTTCGAGGGCGGCGCGGCCGACAAGGGCGAGATCGCGGCGCAGGGTGTGCCGAGGGCGTCGTTCAGCGGCCCGGGGAGGTTCGGCGAGGCCGAGGGGTTCTCGAAGCAGTACGACCGCGTGCACACGTCGCTCATCTCGCTGTCCAAGTCCCTCGCGGACCAGTTGGAGCTGCTGAGCATCGGAGTGCACGCCGCGGACGTCGGCTACAACAACGTCGAGGACGACCTGCGTTACCGCTTCCACACGATCCGGACGCAACTGCACGAGCAGCGCAAGGAGTACGAGGGGTGTCAGGGCCACGGGGAGCAGAAGGCGCGCGAGGACGGCGGGGCACACGGGGCGCCGCGCCAGAACTCCACCGGCGCTACTAAGGACTTGGGGTGACGAGCCATGAGTGACGACAAGAAGCCGCCGCTCTCTCCACAGGAGCGGCGGCAGAACGAAGACGCCGCGCAGATCGAGACGCGGTTCGGCGTGACCGACGCCATGGAGCGTGTGGCCTCGACCATGGACCGCGCAGGCTTCGGCAACCCCGGCGGGATCCACTCCAGGACGAGCTTCGAAGAACGCGGGCTCAACGACATGCTGGACCTGCTGGACGGTGCGAACCCCTCGGACCTGGTGAGGGCCGGCGAGAACCTCGAAAAGGCCAAGGCGAGCCTCAACAAGGCAGCGCAGGAGCTCAGCGACTTCGTCAGGGGCACGGACTGGCACGGCGCGGCGGCGACCGAGTTCCAGCGCTACGGCACCGAACTGGTCAGGTACACCTGGGATCTGGGCGCGTTCGCGAACGTGGTCGGCACGCAGATGAAGGTGGCGGGCGGCGGCCTGACCTCGGTCCAAAGCGCCAAGCCACCCCGCGACACAAGGGCCGACCACAGACGCCCCAAGGACTTCCCGGTCTCGGAACAGCGGGAGGACAACCCGGAGTACAAGCGGGCGGTGCAGGTGGAGGAGAACCGCCAGGAGGCCATCAACCAGATGAACCGCCTGGCGTCGTTCTACGCGATGTCGGAGGAGTCGCTGGCGGGGGCGAGGGAGCCAGAACTGCCGAAGATGCTGGCGACGGGGGTGCCGCAGCCTCGGGGTGGTGAACAGTTCACTACGCGAGAGCTCACGGCGACAGACGGTGATCGCCTCGGTGGGGCTGGTGGGCAGACGGCTCTACGACAGGGGTCGCCCGGCTTCGCGGAGAGTGCGCCCCGCGCGGCAGCCGATCACTTGGTCAATCACTCGGCCAATGAACTGGTCACGAAGACTCCCATGCCGAGCACGTCGATGGAGATCGACAGCCTGGCGACTCTGCCGCTGAGTCCGACGAATCCTGGTCCTGTGCAGCCTTTGCCTGTGAACGGCGGGCCCCCTGCCAGCGACGGGTATGTCCCCCTGCCGGGGCCCGATTCAGGCCCCACGACGCCCGGCGGATCCCCCCGACAGGGCCCCTCGGCCATGCCGAGCGCTGGAGGCCCGGGGCCGGGCGGTAATGCGAGAACGGGAGGCGGTGGCCGTCCAGGCCCCGTCGGGCGCCCACCCGTCATGGGCGGCGGCGGTACCAACTCAGGGACGGGGGCGAACAAGCCTCTGGTCGGGAGGCCGACAGGGGTGGGGCCCGGCGCAGGGCGCACTGGCGGGGCGATTGGTACGCGGAATCCCATGGTCGGCCGGCCGAGCTCGGGAGGGCCCATGACCGGGCGTTCCGGTTCGGGCACCTCCACCGGACCTCGTGGGGTCCGTGGCAACGGCGTTGTAGGCGGGACACCGCAGCCCGCCGCGGGCAACGGCACAGGCGCCTCCGGGGCGCGCATTCCCCAGGGGAACGTCATCGGCGGCCAAGGTCCGACGCCCGGCCGCTCGCCGTCAGCTGCGGGCCAAACGGGGCGGGGCCTTCCCACTTCCAGCGGTGTCGTAGGCACGCCTCGGAGCGGCGGTACGCCTCCGCGACCGGGCATCGGCGGGTTCACAACCGGTGGCTCGGGGCTGTCGGGTGAGCGACGCGGTCGGCAGCCGAACGACGAGGAGCAGGAGCGTCCCGAACAGCGACGTCCGGAGATCCGGGCGGAGGACGGAGAGACGCGGACGGTACGGCGCCGTGGTGCCGTACCGCCCGTTATCGAATAGGCGCAGCGGAAGGTTCGGAAGTCGGGATGACGGCAGTAGTGAGCCAGGCCCGGAAGCGATCCGGGTTGTACGGCTGCCGACGGGGCCCGCTGTGTGCGGCAGCCGTGATCGGAGCGTCGATGATCGGCATGGTGGGTGGCGCTCTGAAGGGCCAAGTGCTCAAGGGACTCGACGCGACAGGGTCGGATGGAGACGAGACAGACGACTACACCGGTCACGGAACAACCATGGAGGAGTTGACCGCAGGAACAGGACGGAGCGAGGGCCTGCTAGGTCTGGCGCCCGGCGTAAAGATCATTCCGCTGCCAAGGAAGAAGAAGCGGTCAACTACGCACATACGCCGGGGAAGTTGTTCTCCTCCGCAGTAGGCAAACGTGCCCAGAAGGGCAACCAGGTCCTCCGGGTCATGTTCGACTCCGCCGGACGTGGCGACGGCTGGAAGCCCGGCACCGTCCGCTCACCACGGACGTCGCCGAAAACAGCGGCAGTGACAGCCAGTTGGGTCTGATCCCCGGCGGAGCCGCCGTGGTCGTCGCCCTCTCGCCGGGGGCGCCTTCGACGTCGTACGGAAACGCCGCACCGCGTAACGCCCCCCGGACCATTCACCGAAGCACCCACGCAGCAACGAGCACAGACGAAAGGAGACTGACATATGGCAGTCCAGAAGGTCGGCGATCAGAGTCTCAAGGACTTCCAGGACGAGATCACGATCAAATTCGAGGACGTCAAGGGGCAGTTGAAGAACCTCCAGGGCGTCATCGACAGCCTGGAAGGTGCCTGGAAGGGCGTCGGCGCCAGTGCCTTCGACGCGAAGCAGGCCGAGATCAACGCCGGCATGGTGCGCATCGCGAAGATGCTGCTCAACTTCCAGGAGGCGATCCAGGTGACCCGCACCACCGCAGGCAACACCGAGAACGAGGTCTACGCGGCCCTCAAGGGCGTCGACGTGACGGCCGGCTTCTCCGGCGACTCCGCCGCGACGGCGAAGGCGACGTCGAACATCAGCGGCTACTGACCGTCCGCCGACAGACGCCCGCACCCCCGCCCCCCCACACCCACGCACAGGAAGCAGGAGGACTCGTGGCTCAGTACAACGACGGCACCATGGTCGTGACTTACGGCTCGCTGGAGCAGGCCGCCTCGGTCATCGAGAAGCAAGCCGCCCGGCTCGACGAGAGCCTTGAGGCCATCCAGACGAAGATCCGCGGCGTCTCCGCGACCTTCGAGGGCGAGGCCAAGACCGCCGCGGACGCGGCCCACAAGAAGTGGGACAACGAGACGCGCCTGATTCACAACGCGCTCAAGGACATCGCCCGCAAGGTCCGGGAGGCGGGCCCCGCCTATCAGGCGGGCGACAAGAAGTCGGCCGGCTACTTCTAGGAGCGACCGAGGGTCATGGCGAAGGGGGCACGCGCGGGAGGTGCCCCCCTCGCTCCCCCCCCGCCGTACGCGGCGACTTGACCGGAGTTTCCGGACCACGGACCGTCAGGAGGGCTACCTCACGCCCGACTACAGCGCCCTGGCCCCGTACCCGGCGCCCCGCCCCGTACCTGCGCCCCCGCCCCCCTCATCCCTCGTCCCTCAAAGTCATCAGCCCCGTCTGCACCAGCGGATTCCCCCGCTGCCGGGAGACGAGGATTCCCCGCCCCGCCGGCATCGGACGGGCCCGTACGCCGCCCAGGATGTCGCCCTCCTGTGGGTCGCCCGAGAGCAGCACGCCCTGCGCGCCGAGCTCCATCATCCGCTGCATGAATGGCTCGTACGAGGCCCTGCTCGCCCCCGCCGCGCTGCGCGCGATGATGAAGCGGACACCCACGTCGCGCGCGAACGGCAGCTGCTCCGTCAGCTTGTTGAGCGGGTTGCCGCTGGCTGTGGACACCAGGTCGTAGTCGTCGACGACCACGAACACCGTCGGCCCGCGCCACCAACTGCGCTCGCGCAACTGCCGCGCCGTCACGTCCGCCGCCGGTGTACGGCGCCGCATCAGGTCGGACAGCGCGTCCACGTGATGTTCCATGTTGTTGGACATCGGCACGTACTCCGCCAGGTGCGACGCCGGCGTCACGTCCAGCAGGGCGCGCCGGTTGTCGATGACGAGGAACTTGGCCGAGTTCCCGTCGTACCGCGCCGACAGCTGCTTGATCAGCAGCCGCAGCAGGTTCGACTTGCCGGACTCGCTCTCGCCGAACACCAGGAAGAACGGGTCGCGGTCGAAGTCGACGAAGACCGGCTCCAGCAGGTTTTCGTCGATCCCGAAGGCCACGCCGCGCTTCGGCTGCTCCGCACCCGTCGGCAGCGTCGCCGCGTCCAGCTCGCGCGGCAGCAGCCGTACGGCCGGGGCGGCCGGCCCCGTCCAGTGCCGCCCGACCTCCCGTGTCATCGCGGCCGTCGCCTCCGACAGATCGCTGTCGGAGTTGATGGAGTCGATCCGCGGCACCGCCGCCATGAAGTGCAGCCCCTCCGGCGTCAGGCCCCGTCCCGGCACCCCCGTGGGCACGTTGACGGCGGCCTTGCGGTCCAGGTCGGAGTCCATCGTGTCGCCGAGGCGTAGCTCCAGCCGGTTCATCAGGTGGTCCTTGAGGTTGGCGCGCACCTCCATCGAGCGCGACGCCGTCAGCACCACATGGATGCCGTAACCGAGCCCGCGTGCCGCGATGTCGAGCACGGCAGGCTCCAACTCCTCATAGTCGGTGCGGAAGTTGCCCCAGCCGTCGACGACCAGGAAGACATCGCCCCACGGCTGCTCCGCCGCCGAGATCACGCCCCGTTCCCGCATCCTGCGGTAGGTGTTGACGGAGTCGATCCCCGCCGTACGGAAGTACTCCTCGCGCCGCGTCAGGATGCCGTACACCTCGGCCGTCGTCCGCCGCACCTTCTCCGGATCGAGCCGCGACGCGATCCCGCCGACGTGCGGCAGCCCGGCAACCGACGACATGCCGCCACCGCCGAAGTCCAGCCCGTAGAACTGAACCTCCTGCGGTGTGTGCGTCAGCGCGAACCCCGCGATCAGCGTGCGCAGCAGCGTGGACTTGCCGGACTGCGGGCCGCCCACGATCTGCATATGGCCCGCCGCCCCGGAGAAGTCCCGGTACAGGGTGTCGCGGCGCTGCTCGTACGGCTTGTCGACCACGCCCAGCGGTACGACGAGGCGGCCCGCGCCCTCGAAGCCGGGCTGGGTGAGCCCGCGGCCCTCCACGTTCGACAGCCCCGGCAGCAGCTCGTCCAGCGACGGTGGGTTGTCCAGAGGCGGCAGCCACACCTGGTGAGCCTCCGCGCCCCGCCCTTCGAGCCGCCGCACGATCACATCGAGCACGGTGTCCGCCAGCGCCCCGTCCTCGGGCGTCGTGCGCGCGTCCGGTACGCCGGGCCGGGCGGTCGGCCGCACGTAGTGCACCGGCACCGGCGCCGCGGTGAACGCCACCGGCCGGCGGTCGACCGGCAGCGGCCCCCCGGTGCCCGCGACGGGCCCCGCGTTCGCGCGGTACACCCCGGAGACGTACGCGGCCTTGAACCGCACCATCTCGCCGGTGCCGTATTTCAGATACCCGGAACCGGGCACGTTGGGCAGCTGGTACGCGTCCGGCACCCCCAGCGCCGCACGCGACTCCGCGGCGGAGAAGGTACGCAGCCCCACCCGGTACGAGAGGTACGTCTCCAGCCCGCGCAGTCGGCCCTCCTCCAACCGCTGCGACGCCAGCAGCAGATGGACGCCCAGCGAGCGACCGATGCGCCCGATCTGGACGAACATCTCGATGAAGTCCGGCATTGCTGTCAGGAGTTCACTGAATTCGTCGATGACCAGGACGAGTGAGGGAATCGGCTGCAACGGTGAGCCGGCGGCGCGAGCCTTCTCGTAGTCGTGGATGTTCGCGTAGTTGCCCGCGTCGCGCAGCATCTCCTGGCGGCGGTTGAGCTCACCGCGGATCGAGTCACCCATACGGTCGACCAGCGTGAGGTTGTCCGCGAGGTTCGTGATCACCGCCGCGACGTGCGGCATCTGGGACATCCCGGCGAACGTCGCGCCGCCCTTGAAGTCCGCGAGGACGAAGTTCAGCGTTTCCGAGGAGTGGGTGACGGCGAGGCCCAGCACGAGCGTACGCAGCAGCTCCGACTTGCCGGAGCCGGTCGCGCCGACGCACAGGCCGTGCGGCCCCATACCCTCCTGCGCGGCCTCCTTCAGATCCAGCATGACGGGCGCCCCGTCCTCGCCGACTCCGATGGGCACGCGCAGCCGTTCCGCCTGCGAACGGGGCCGCCACGTACGGGTGACGTCGACGGACGCCGCGTCCCCGAGATTCAGCAGATCGGTGAAGTCGAGGTTGGCGAGCAGCGGTTCGTCGTCGTCGCCACCCGTCGCGACCCGCAGCGGCGCGAGCTGACGGGCCAGCGCCTCCGCGGCCTCCATGCTCAGCCGGTCGGGCTCACCGTCGTACACCATGCCCTGCCCCGACTCCAGGCGCAGCGAGTCGGGCCGCACCACCACGGCCAGGCCGCCCCGCGCGGCGGTGACCTCGCCCGGTACGACCTCGACGACCGTCACGCCCTGCAGGCCCTCGGCCGACGCGAGCGCCGACACGGGGGGCAGCGACATGCCGTCCAGGACGACGACGAGGTGCGGCCGGTCCAGCAGCGGCTGCCCGCCGGGCTGGAAGCGCGGACGGCCCTCCAGCCGCCCCGCGAGGATCTCCTCCAGCTCCCCTACGTCGGACGTGATGAGCCGGCGGCTGCCCGCCCCGTCCCCGGGGCCCTGCGCCTGCACGTGCGGCAACCACTTCGCCCACTCCCATCCCGGCACCGCGCCCCGTCCTGCGACGACGGCGACGACCATGTCCTCGGGGGAGTGCAGCGAGGCCAGCGAGGCGACCATCGCGCGCGCCGTCGAGCGTACCGACTCCGCCTCACCGGTGATCGTCAGGTGGTAGAAGGCCCGCAGCGACACGGCCATCGGCAGACCGTCCACCACACTGTGCGCGCCGAGGAACTGCCGCATCGCCCCGGCGGTGAGCGGCTCCAGTTCGTCCACGGGCGCAGTCTCGGGCTCGATGAGGGCCGTCGCGAGCCGCTGGCTCCCCAGACCGATCCGTACCTGCCCGAAATCCTCGTCGGCGACCCGGCGCTCCCACAGCCGGCTGCCCTCGGCGACCAGCGCCCACAGCTGCTCGGGCGACGGGTGCAGGTAGTACTGCGCGTCCCGTTGCAGATGCGCAGTTCTCAGCACCGTACGCCGCGTCTGCGTCAGGTACTTGAGGTAGTCGCGCCGCATGTCGGCGAGTTCGCCCTGCGTTCCGCGCCGGTGGCGCACCAGCATCGCGATGGCCATGGCGATCGTCGAGGCGATCATCACCATGCCCATGATGCGCATGATCGGGTTCGGGGTCATGAAGAAGAAGACGACCGAACCGCCCATGCCCAGCATGGGAAGCAGCTGCATGAGGGCCCCCTCCTGCTGCCCTCTGGGCAGCGGCGGAGGGGGTCGCACCTGTACCTGTTCGCCTGGCACGTCGGCGGGCAGTGCCCGCGGCGGGCGCTTGACGACGATCTGACTCACGGCTCACCGATTCCCTTGCCGGACGGAGGAGTTCTCGGGGGCGCCCCGTGGCGACGGGCCTCCGTTCGCGGGCAAGGATCCTACTTGCGCGGGCGCCCACCGCCACGGCGGTAAGGTGACCGGGCACCTTTGCGCACGGATGAACTTCCGCAAAAATCAGGGGCATCCGGAGGGCGACGCAGCGCCACGCCACGCAGCTCGAAGCAGCGCCACGGGACGCGACGCAGCACGAACCCCAGCGCCACGCCACGCGACGGAGCGCGAACGCACCACGGTGTACCACGACACGCCGCGGCACGCCGCAGCTCCCACGCACCAAGACGCGCCGCGCCGCACCAAGACGCCACGCGACGCGCCGCAGCGCAACAGTGGCCGTCGGGCACAGGGAAAACCACGAGGAGAGAGGAGATGCGGCACGTGAGTACGACGGCCCAAGCGCCGCCCACCGGAACCCGTCAGCCGAGCGCTCCGGCCCCGTCGGGCAGCGGCACCGGCTTCTGCCGGATCACCGTTGTCGCCCCGGACGGCCGGATCGACGTGGCGCTGCCGGAGGACCTCCCCCTCGCCGACCTCCACCCGGAGATCCTGCGGCTCTCCGGCCAGAGCCCCGAGGCCGGCGCCCCGGTCGGATATCACCTGGTACGCCGCGACGGCACCGTCCTCGACAGCGCCCGCTCCCTGGCCACCCAGCGCATCCTCGACGGCGAACTGCTGTCGCTGCGCCCCTTCGCCGAATCCCTGCCGCCCGCGGTCTTCGACGACGTCTCCGACGCCGTCGCCTCCGCGGTCGCCCGCGACCGCACCCTGTGGACCGACGGCGCGATGCGCGGCGCCGGCCTCGTCGGCGGCTCCGTCCTGCTGACGCTGCTCGCGTTCGTGCTCTGGACCGCGGACCCCCGGCACGACACACACGGCCTGCCGGGCATCCTGGCCGGCGTCACCGCCGTGATGCTGGTCTCCCTCGCAGGTGTGAGGGCGAGGGTCTACGACGACCGCGGCTCGTCCGTCGCGCTCGGTCTCGGCTCGATGGCCAACGCCGCCGTCGCCGGCTCCGGCCTGCTGCCCTTCGCGGACGGACAGGGCATCGGCCGGCTCCAGTTCCTCCTCGCGTGCGCCGCCGTCCTGATCGCCTCCGTGATCCTGGTGATCGTCGCGCCCGGCGGCGACAGCCCCTTCGTCGCGTTCGTCCTCGCCTCCGCCGTCGGCCTCCTGGTGACGTTCATCGCCGTCACCACCGGCATGGCACCCGCCGAGACGGCCGCCGTCTGCGCGGCGCTCTCCGTAGGAGCACTGGCCTTCCTGCCCGGTCTCTCCACCCGCTTCGCCCGCCTCCCCATCGGGTTCGAGCCGCCTCGTACCGGCGTCGCCTCCTACGGAAGCGACCCTGCGCCGCCCGCCCCCGTCGACCCCGAACGCATCGCCGCCCAGGCCCGGCGCGGCCACGAGCTCCTCGTCGGCATGGTCGGCGGCTGCGCGCTGCTGGCCGTCGGCTCAGCGGGTGTGCTCGGCTTCTCAGACGGGCTGTGGGGCCAGCTCCTCGCCCTCGCCACCGGCGTCGCCATGCTGATGCGCGCCCATCTCTTCAGCTACACGGCGCAGGTCGGCTGCACCCTCGCCGCCGGCCTCGGCGCACTCGTCCTGCTGGGACTCGGCCTTTGCCTCAACCCCCCGGAGGGGCTGATCCGCGACGCGCTGCGCGGAGACAGCACGGGCCTCGACGTCCGTACGGTCTGGCTGACGGCCGCCGTCGCCGGGACCGCCGCACTGATCATCACCCTGGGGCTGATCGTGCCGCGCATGGGCGTCACCCCCTTCTGGGGCCGTTTCCTGGAGATCGCCGAGTCCTTCGTACTACTGACGGTCGTCCCGCTCTGTCTGGCGGTGTTCGACGTCTACCACTCCATCCGTGCGATGACGTCTTGACTGGCTGGTACGCTGTGTGACGGCCGTTTGTGTACGCGTTCCGGTCTGTCCGGGACCAGCGACCGACAACACCGGCCGATCACCCCGCCACTCGAGTAACCGAAGATCCCCAGCGAATTCGACCTGGGGCACTCGATGGCAAGAAGACCTACGAGGAGTACGCGTGCCGCTTGCCGCCGCTACGAAGAAGCAGATCATGTCGGAGTTCGCCACCAAGGAAGGCGACACCGGCTCCCCCGAGGTCCAGGTCGCGATGCTCTCGCGCCGTATCTCGGACCTGACCGAGCACCTGAAGACGCACAAGCACGACCACCACTCGCGTCGCGGTCTGCTCATCCTGGTCGGCCAGCGCCGGCGCCTGCTGCAGTACCTGGCGAAGAAGGACATCCAGCGCTTCCGTGCGCTGGTCGACCGCCTGGGCATCCGCCGCGGTGCGGCCGGCGGCGCCAAGTAGTACGCCGTGAAAGGGAGCGGTTCCCACACACCGGGAACCGCTCCCTTCGCCGTATGCGCGTGAAGCTCAGTAACCTGTTCGCAGGAGCACAGCTCCCCGGCACGGCCGAGCGGCACGACCGAAGACCGGCACGACCGGCCTGACCCGTACGACCCAGTACCAACCCCGTACGACTGAGTACCACCTCGTACGACCAGCACCACCCCGCACGACCAGCACCACCCCGTAGCACAGCCGTAGTACAGAAGGCATCACCCACTGACGAGGGGAAGCGCCCCTCCGCCGCCGCCGGTCCTCGGTAGTGGCCCCCGGAACGGCGCGGCGAACGCCGCCTGCGGCCCACGCCGCCGCCCCGGGAGCTTCGATCGAAGACCGGCCAGCACCAAGGAGCGCTTCTCCGACTGTCCCCCGCCACACGGGCGCGGGACGAAAGACGACAAGTATCGGAGAACCACTGGTGGAGAACGAGACCCACTACGCCGAGGCCGTTATCGACAACGGCACGTTCGGCACCCGCACCATCCGCTTCGAGACGGGCCGCCTGGCCAAGCAGGCCGCCGGCTCCGCCGTCGCGTACCTGGACGACGACACCATGGTGCTGTCGGCCACCACAGCCTCCAAGAAGCCCAAGGACAACCTCGACTTCTTCCCCCTCACGGTGGACGTCGAGGAGCGGCAGTACGCGGCCGGCAAGATCCCCGGCTCCTTCTTCCGCCGCGAGGGCCGCCCCTCCGAGGACGCGATCCTCACCTGCCGCCTGATCGACCGCCCGCTGCGCCCCTCCTTCAAGAAGGGCCTGCGCAACGAGATCCAGATCGTCGAGACGATCATGGCTCTCAACCCCGACCACCTGTACGACGTGGTCGCGATCAACGCCGCCTCCTGCTCCACGCAGCTGGCCGGCCTGCCCTTCTCCGGCCCGATCGGCGGCACCCGTGTCGCCCTGATCAAGGGCCAGTGGGTCGCGTTCCCGACGCACACCGAGCTCGAGGACGCCGTCTTCGACATGGTGGTCGCCGGCCGCGTCCTGGAGGACGGCGACGTCGCGATCATGATGGTCGAGGCCGAGGCCACCACGAAGACCATCCAGCTCGTCGCCGACGGCGCGGAGGCTCCCACCGAGGAGATCGTCGCCGCCGGTCTGGAAGCCGCGAAGCCCTTCATCAAGGCGCTCTGCAAGGCGCAGGCCGACCTCGCCGCCAAGGCCGCCAAGCCCACCGGTGAGTTCCCGGTCTTCCTCGACTACCAGGACGACGTCCTGGAGGCCCTCACGGCCGCCGTGAAGAGCGAGCTGTCGCAGGCGCTCACCATCGCGGGCAAGCAGGACCGCGAGGCCGAGCTGGACCGCGTCAAGGAGCTCGCCGCCGAGAAGCTGCTCCCGCAGTTCGAGGGCCGCGAGAAGGAGATCTCCGGCGCGTACCGCGCGCTGACGAAGTCCCTGGTCCGCGAGCGCGTCATCAAGGACAAGGTCCGCATCGACGGCCGCGGCGTCACGGACATCCGTACGCTCGCCGCCGAGGTCGAGGCCATCCCGCGGGTGCACGGCTCCGCGCTGTTCGAGCGTGGCGAGACCCAGATCCTGGGCGTCACCACCCTCAACATGCTGCGCATGGAGCAGCAGTTGGACACCCTGTCGCCGGTGACCCGCAAGCGCTACATGCACAACTACAACTTCCCGCCGTACTCCGTCGGCGAGACCGGCCGCGTCGGTTCGCCGAAGCGCCGCGAGATCGGCCACGGGGCGCTCGCCGAGCGCGCCATCATGCCGGTGCTGCCGACGCGCGAGGAGTTCCCCTACGCGATCCGCCAGGTCTCCGAGGCGCTGGGCTCCAACGGCTCGACGTCCATGGGCTCGGTCTGCGCCTCCACCATGTCGCTGCTGAACGCCGGTGTGCCCCTCAAGGCCCCCGTCGCCGGTATCGCCATGGGCCTGATCTCCCAGGAGATCGACGGCAAGACGCACTACGTCGCGCTCACCGACATCCTCGGTGCGGAGGACGCCTTCGGCGACATGGACTTCAAGGTCGCCGGTACGAAGACGTTCGTCACCGCGCTCCAGCTCGACACCAAGCTCGACGGCATCCCCGCCTCGGTCCTGGCCGCCGCGCTGAAGCAGGCCCGTGACGCCCGCCTCCACATCCTCGATGTGATGAACGAGGCCATCGACGTCCCGGACGAGATGTCCCCGAACGCCCCGCGGATCATCACCGTCAAGATCCCGGTGGACAAGATCGGTGAGGTCATCGGCCCCAAGGGCAAGATGATCAACCAGATCCAGGAGGACACCGGCGCCGACATCACGATCGAGGACGACGGCACCATCTACATCGGTGCCGCCGACGGACCGGCCGCCGAGGCCGCCCGCGCCACGATCAACGGCATCGCCAACCCGACCATGCCGGAGGTCGGCGAGCGCTACCTGGGTACGGTCGTCAAGACCACCACCTTCGGCGCGTTCGTGTCGCTGCTCCCGGGCAAGGACGGTCTGCTGCACATCTCGCAGATCCGCAAGCTCGCCGGCGGCAAGCGCGTGGAGAACGTCGAGGACGTCCTCGGCGTCGGCCAGAAGGTCCAGGTCGAGATCGCCGAGATCGACCAGCGCGGCAAGCTCTCCCTGATCCCCGTGATCGAGGGCGAGGACGAAGAGAAGAACGACGACAAGCAGGACGACCAGAAGGACGAAGCCTCCCAGTGACGTTTCGTAGTTCCACGACGACGGCCCGCACCTCCTCGGAGGTACGGGCCGTCGCCCGTACCCAAACCCTGCTGGCGGGGCAGAACGGCATCGGCACCGTCCGGCGCACCACCCTCCCCGGCGGCCTGCGCGTCGTCACCGAGACCCTGCCGTCGGTACGGTCCGCGACCTTCGGCATCTGGGTACAGGTCGGCTCGCGCGACGAGACACCCACGCTCAACGGCGCCACGCACTACCTGGAACACCTCCTCTTCAAGGGCACCAAGAAGCGCAGCGCCCTGGACATCTCCTCCGCCATAGACGCGGTCGGCGGCGAGATGAACGCCTTCACGGCGAAGGAGTACACCTGCTATTACGCGCGCGTGCTCGACACCGACCTCCCCCTCGCCATCGACGTCGTGTGCGACATGCTCACGGGCTCGCTGATCGAGGCCGAGGACGTCGACGCGGAACGGGGCGTCATCCTCGAAGAGATCGCGATGACGGAGGACGACCCGGGCGACTGTGTGCACGACCTCTTCTCGCACACGATGCTCGGCGACACCCCCCTCGGCCGCCCCGTCCTCGGCACCGTCGACACCGTCAACGCCCTCGACCGGGACCGGATCGCCCGCTTCTACAAGAAGCACTACGACCCGACGCATCTGATCGTCGCCGCGGCGGGCAACGTCGACCACGCCACCGTCGTACGGCAGGTCCGCCGCGCCTTCGAGAAGGCCGGCGCCCTCTCCCGTACGGACGCCGTTCCCGTCACCCCGCGCGAGGGCCGCCGCGATCTGCGTACGGCGGGACGCGTCGGCCTGCTCAACCGCAAGACGGAGCAGGCACACATCGTCCTCGGCATGCCGGGCCTCTCCCGCACCGACGAGCGCCGCTGGGCGCTCGGGGTGCTCAGCACGGCGCTCGGCGGCGGTATGAGCTCCCGGCTCTTCCAGGAGGTCCGGGAGAAGCGCGGCCTCGCCTACAGCGTGTACTCGTACACCTCGGGCTTCGCCGACTGCGGACTCTTCGGCGTCTACGCGGGCTGCCGCCCCAGCCAGGTCCACGACGTCCTGAAGATCTGCCGCGACGGGCTCGACCAGGTCGCGTCCGAAGGACTCGGCGACGAGGAGATCGGCCGCGCCGTCGGCCAGCTCTCCGGCTCCACCGTCCTCGGCCTGGAGGACACCGGCGCGCTGATGAACCGTATCGGCAAGAGCGAGCTGTGCTGGGGCACCCAGATGTCCGTGGACGACATGCTGGCGCGGATAGCGGCCGTCACCCCCGACGACGTGCGCGCCGTCGCCCGCGACGTACTGGGGCAGCGCCCCTCCCTCGCGGTCATCGGCCCCCTCAAGGACAAGCAGGCCGACCGTCTCGACGAAGCGGTCGCCTGACCGGCGTCCTCACCAGCCTCCTAAGGAAGCAGAAGGAAGCAAGCGATGAGCACCAAACTGCGCGTGGCCGTTCTCGGCGCCAAGGGCCGGATCGGCTCCGAGGCCGCCCGGGCGGTCGACGCCGCCGACGACATGGACCTGGTCGCGGCCCTGGACCGGGACGACGACCTGCGCGCCCTCGCCGACTCGGGGGCCCAGGTCGTCGTCGAACTGACCGCCCCCTCCGCGGTGATGGGCAACCTGGACTTCTGCGTACGGAACGGCATCCACGCCGTCGTCGGCACCACCGGCTGGACCGACGAGCGCTTGGCGCAGCTGAGGGCGCTGCTGGCGGACCACCCGGAGACGGGCGTGCTCGTCGCGCCCAACTTCTCCATCGGGGCGGTCCTCACGATGAAGTTCTCCCAGGCCGCGGCCCGCTACTTCGAGTCCGCCGAGGTCGTCGAGCTGCACCATCCGAACAAGGTCGACGCCCCGTCGGGCACCGCCACCCGCACCGCGCAGCTGATCGCCGCAGCCCGAGCCGAGGCGGGTTGCGCGCCGCAGCCCGACGCCACGACCACCGAGCTGGACGGGGCGCGCGGCGCGGACGTCGAAGGGGTGCGTGTGCACTCCGTACGGCTCCGAGGACTGCTCGCGCACCAGGAGGTCCTGCTCGGCGCCGAGGGGGAGACCCTCACCATCCGCCACGACTCACTGCACCACAGCAGCTTCATGCCGGGGATCCTCCTCGGCGTCCGCCGCGTGGTGGGTACGCCGGGTCTCACCTACGGTCTGGAGCACTTCCTCGATCTGAACCTGCCGGGCTGACCCCCGTGCGCGCCAGGATCATGTATTTCGTGATGGCCGCCCTGCTCGTCGGATACTTCGTCCTGGCGGGCGGGCGCGGCGTCGCGCTCATCGGGATCGGTACGCCGCTGACGATCACCTTCGGGACAGCGGTGCTGGTGCTTCCCTGCATCGGGGCCTGGTTCCTCTGGCAGAACACCCGGTTCGTCCGGCGGGCCAACCGGCTCGCCGCCGAACTGGACGCCGAGGGCGGGCTGCCGGTCGACGAGCTGGTACGCACCGCCGGCGGCCGTGTCGACCGGGCGTCGGCGGACGCAGTCTTCGCCGCCCGCCGCGCGGAGACCGAGGACACCCCGGGGGACTGGCGCTGCTGGTTCCGCCTGGCGGTGGCCTACCGCGACGCGGGCGACACTCCGAGGGCCCGCAAGGCGATGCAGCACGCCATCACGCTCCACGAGGCGAACCCGGCACCGGCCGCCCACTGACGCCCCGCGCCACTCACCGGCGCCCCGCCGCCGAGGCCGCGCCCCGCCGCTGCGGCACGCGCTCACCCACGCCGCGCCCAGCCGTCCGGCGGCTCGGCCGTCCGACCTCTCAGCCGTCCCGACCGCTCAACTCGGGACTACGGTGCCCGAGTTCACGCCTGGCGGTACTCGTCGCCCCACGCCTCGACCGAGTCCGCGGCCCGGTCGAATGCGTCCGAGCGCGACAGGAAGTCCGCGTTGTGATCGGTGAGCAACTGCCGCTTCTCACCGTCTCGCAGGACGAGAAGAAGCGCCTGCCCCTGCACCGTCCGCGGCAGCCCCAGCCAGCGCACCGGCTGCTGCACGGTGCGGACCTCCACGGCCTGCGTCCACGGCACGGTGCGGGTCATGAGCATTCCCACGCACCGTACGCCGTGCCGGCTGACCCACGCGCCCATCCGCAGCAGCCGCAGGGCGACGGCGATCATCACCAGCGAGATACCCAGACACACGACGGCGCCGGACGCCGCCCCGGCGAACGCGATGATCATGGTCGCGAGGAGCACGAACGAGGCGAGCAGCAGAAGCAGTGCCGAAGCGCCCACCCGCCACGGTCCCGGGCGGTAGGGGCGACGCCAGCTGTCGTGGTCGTCGAACGGGAGGGCGACATCGTCGCCTGTCGCGTCAAACGCACGGTCGGCCGTCAGGAAGGGCAGGGGCACGACTGATCCTCACTCACAAGCACGCTCGAACGGCGGTGCTGGCTGAGGTTATCGAGGAGTACCCCCGAAGGACCACTCAGGGGGGCCGGACGGGGCATCGCCCCCGGGACATCCCGGACCACTGGGCCGGTCGCGCGAGGTGACCGTTCGGTGCCCGTTTCCGTCAGATCGGCGAACAACAGCACGACGTGCGCACGCCCGTCGCCGAGGACCACTCGAACGGTGGCGCGCCCACCCGGAGCCCGCCCCGTGGGGGATAAAGCCCTGCTCGTAGAGTGGGCGCCGCCCCAGCGACGCGACAGGAAGGACCCCGCCGGTGAGCGAGATTCCCGCCGAGACCAAGCCCAGCTTCCGGAGCGACATGACTGTCGACCTGGTGAAGCACAGCGCGGGCGACTCCGACGTCCTGTGGGCCGCGCGCGTCTCCACCGCCGGCGAGCAGTCCCTGGCGGAGATGACCAAGGACCCCGAGCGCTCCAAGGGCCTCATCAACTATCTGATGCGGGACCGTCACGGCAGCCCCTTCGAGCACAACTCGATGACTTTCCTCATCAGCGCCCCGATCTTCGTCTTCCGCGAGTTCATGAGGCACCGCGTCGGCTGGTCCTACAACGAGGAATCCGGGCGCTACCGGGAGCTCCAGCCCGTCTTCTACGTCCCCGACGCCTCGCGCAAGCTGGTCCAGGAGGGCCGCCCCGGAAAGTACGTCTTCGTCGACGGCACGCAGGAGCAGCAGGACCTCACCGAGCGCACCATGACGGAGTCCTACGGCCGGTCGTACGAGGCGTACCAGGAGATGCTCGCGGCGGGCGTCGCCCGCGAGGTCGCCCGCGCGGTACTGCCCGTCGGGCTCTACTCGTCGATGTACGCGACGTGCAACGCTCGCTCGCTGATGCACTTCCTCGGGTTGCGCACCCAGCACGAGGCTGCGAAGGTCCCGAGCTTCCCGCAGCGGGAGATCGAGATGGTCGGCGAGAAGATGGAGGAGCAGTGGGCGCGGCTCATGCCGCTCACGCACGCGGCCTTCAACGCCAACGGCCGAGTGGCTCCGTAGGGCGTCAGGGGCTGCCCGCGGGGCCCTCATCACGCACAGATGTACGGACAATGGTCGAAAGTGTCCGGATTGCGGCGTTTCGAGAAGTTCATCTAGGCTGATCAAACGGACCCGGCACTGCCTGAACCCCCGAGCAGTCAGTGCCGGGCTCCGTACACTGGACCGAGGGGGCCGTGTGGCCCCTTCGATCCCAGGGCAGCTCCCCAGCCCCTACCGCCCCGGGGCCTGCGTACACAAGCGGGCCCACGACCTGCCCGTGTGCCCCCGAGGGGACACGCCGAGCCCAGCAACGAGTAGCGTGTTACCCATGGCTCCGATCTCCACTCCGCAGACCCCCTTCGGGCGGGTCCTCACCGCCATGGTCACGCCCTTCACCGGGGACGGCGCGCTCGACCTCGAAGGCGCCCAGCGACTCGCCTCCCATCTGGTGGACGCAGGCAACGACGGCCTGATCATCAACGGCACCACCGGCGAGTCCCCGACCACCAGCGACGCGGAGAAAGACCAGCTGGTACGGGCCGTCCTGGAGGCGGTCGGAGACCGGGCCCATGTCGTCGCCGGCATCGGCACGAACGACACCCGGCACAGCATCGAGCTCGCCCGCACCGCCGAACGCACCGGCGCACACGGCCTGCTCGCCGTGACCCCGTACTACAACAAGCCGCCGCAGGAAGGCCTCTTCCAGCACTTCACGGCCATCGCCGACGCCACCGAGCTGCCGGTGATGCTCTACGACATCCCGGGCCGTAGCGGCGTCCCCATCGACACCGAGACACTCATCCGTCTCGCCAGGCACCCGCGTATCGTCGCCAACAAGGACGCCAAGGGCGACCTCGGCCGTGCCAGCTGGGTCATCGCCCAGAGCGGCCTCCCCTGGTACTCCGGGGACGACATGCTCAACCTTCCGCTCCTCGCGGTCGGCGCCATCGGCTTTGTCTCCGTCGTCGGCCACGTCGTCACACCGGAACTGCGCGCCATGCTCGACGCCCACGTCAGCGGCGACGTCCAGAAGGCCACGGAGATCCACCAGAAGCTGCTCCCCGTCTTCACCGGCATGTTCCGTACGCAGGGAGTCATCACCACCAAGGCGGCACTCACCCTGCAGAAGCTGCCGGCCGGCCCGCTGCGCCTCCCGCTCGTCGAGCTGACCGAGCACGAGACGGCGCAGCTCAAGATCGATCTCGCGGCCGGCGGGGTAGAGCTCTGACGAGGCCTCGCCTCCACGAACACCGTCCATGGACCAGGCTTCATGGATATCGAGATTTCGAACTTCACAACTGAATAACCGAACAGAAGAAGTGCTGGGCATTCCGCCCGCTCGGACAACTAGCAAGTGCAACAGCAAGTGCACGAATGTCATGCGCGCCACGTGCCTCAGCGGTACGTGGCGTGTGTGGTGAGGAGAGTCTTTTGAGTCATCCGCATCCCGAACTCGGCGCCCCGCCGAAGCTGCCCAAGGGCGGCCTGCGCGTCACCCCGCTCGGCGGCCTCGGCGAAATCGGCCGCAACATGACGGTCTTCGAATTCAGTGGCCGTCTGCTGATCGTCGACTGCGGCGTTCTCTTCCCCGAAGAGGAACAGCCCGGTATCGACCTCATCCTGCCGGACTTCACCACCATCAGCGACCGCCTCGACGACATCGAGGGGATCGTCCTCACACACGGCCATGAGGACCACATCGGCGGAGTCCCCTTCCTGCTCCGGCTGAAGCCGGACATCCCGCTGATCGGCTCCAAGCTGACCCTCGCGCTGATCGAGGCCAAGCTCCAGGAACACCGCATCCGCCCGTACACCCTCGAAGTGACCGAGGGACATCGCGAGCGCATCGGCCCGTTCGACTGCGAGTTCGTCGCGGTGAACCACTCCATCCCGGACGCGCTGGCCGTCGCCATCCGCACGCCCGCGGGAATGGTGGTCCACACCGGCGACTTCAAGATGGACCAGCTTCCCCTCGACCGTCGGCTGACCGATCTGCCGACCTTCGCCAGACTCGGCGAAGAGGGCATCGACCTGCTGCTCGCCGACTCGACCAACGCCGAGGTACCGGGCTTCGTCCCGCCCGAGCGGGACATCTCGAACGTCCTGCGGCAGGTCTTCGCGAGCGCCCAGAAGCGGATCATCGTGGCGAGTTTCGCCAGCCACGTCCACCGCATCCAGCAGATCCTCGACGCCGCCCACGAGTACGGCCGCCGCGTCGCGTTCGTCGGACGCTCGATGGTCAGGAACATGGGCATCGCGCGGGACCTCGGTTACCTCAAGGTCCCGGCCGGACTGGTCGTCGACGTCAAGACGCTCGACGACCTCCCGGACAGCGAGGTCGTCCTCGTCTGCACCGGTTCCCAGGGCGAACCGATGGCGGCGCTCTCGCGCATGGCCAACCGCGACCACCAGATCCGGATCGTCCCCGGCGACACCGTGATCCTGGCGTCGTCCCTGATCCCCGGCAACGAGAACGCGGTCTACCGCGTGATCAACGGCCTGACCCGCTGGGGCGCGAACGTCATCCACAAGGGCAACGCCAAGGTCCATGTCTCGGGCCACGCGTCCGCCGGCGAGCTCCTGTACTTCTACAACATCTGCAAGCCGAAGAACCTGATGCCGGTCCACGGCGAATGGCGCCATCTGCGGGCCAACGCCGAACTCGGCGCCCTGACAGGCGTCCCGAAGGACCACATCGTCATCGCCGAGGACGGAGTGGTCGTCGACCTGGTCGACGGCAAGGCCAGAATCGTCGGCAAGGTCCAGGCAGGTTACGTGTACGTCGACGGGCTCTCGGTCGGCGACGTGACCGAGACGTCCCTGAAGGACCGCCGCATCCTCGGCGACGAGGGCATCATCTCCGTGTTCCTGGTGGTCGATTCGACGACCGGGAAGGTCGTAGGGGGCCCGCACATCCAGGCGCGGGGCTCCGGCATCGAGGACTCCGCGTTCGCCGCGGTCGTCCCGAAGATCGAGGAGATCATCGGGAAGGCGGCGTCCGACGGCGTCGCCGAACCCCACCAACTCCAGCAGTTGGTGCGGCGATCGGTCGGCAAGTGGGTCTCCGACACCTACCGCCGGCGCCCGATGATCCTGCCCGTGGTCGTCGAGGTCTGACCTGGGACCGACCTCAACACCGGAGCGGGGCCCCCGATTTGCTTCGGGAGCCCCGCTCCAGTAGGTTTACGGCTCCACCTGGACGGGAACGCCGAGGCACTCACGTGCTGAGGATCGCATGCCGGACCGGGTGGGAATTCCGACTCAGAATCTCTGATAAAGTCGGATTCGCCGAAAGGGAAACGCGAAAGCGGATTACTTATCAGGCACTCCCGCCGACTGGGAATCAGGGCCTGAAAGGTTCTGATAGAGTCGGAAACGCAG
>NZ_JBHXRM010000051.1:0-60697 GCF_042716895.1 Streptomyces sp. NPDC058653
GGGTTGCCAACCACCGCACTGCTGCCGCAGCAGGGTGGGGCCAAGGGGCCGGTGGAGAACGGTCTCCGTGCGTCACCGTTGCCCTCTCCACCTTCGTCGACCAGGCCCTCAACCACCGGACCTTGAACGACACTGCCCGCTCTTGCATGGCCGTCCAGGCATCACAACAAGGCCAACACCGGCAGGCTCGGATCGGAACGTTTCGGAGGTACGCGGGATCGGCGGCGGAAGCTGCTTGGGCTCGCGGAGCACCGGCTAGAGGGGCGGCGTCCCCGTAGTCCGCAGCAACGCGTGGAGCGCCGAGCGCAGGTTCGGCCCATGCCTGCCACCCGGTGGCACCTGCTTCGTCCTCCGCGGCTGTGAGGGCGCGTGGGTCACCGTCCCGGATGAGGGGCGGCACCTCGCCGAGGCCCACGCATGCGGTGAGCATCGGGGGCGAGCGGGCTGATGATGTCCTTGCGGGCGGAGATCTGCCGGGCGACCGGCAGCTCCCCCAGGAGAAACGGCTCGTCCGCCAGGACCCATTGGGCCCAGCGGAGGGTGTTGGGGTTGATGTGCAGGACGGTACTGCGCAGGACCTGCCGGTCCCGCGGTGCCTCCTCCGGCTCCTGCCGTCTCGGACGATCGTCAGATGCGTCCAGCCGAAGCTGGTGAGCGTGTCGCTGCGATGACGTATCTGATTCTCGGCGGTACAGCCACGGCGGATGTTCACGGACAGAAGATCCGTGGCAGGACACTCTTGCGGGTCGCGCGCCGTCCTCCCAACCGTCGTTATTGGGGTGGCTGAGGGAGGACCAGCAAGGACAGAAATGGCAGCCCTTGCCGCAGAGGTGCACCTCCCATGATGGGCTGGGCGACTCCGGCCTGTTCCCGAGGGACCGCACTGTCCGTTTCTCCGACGAACGGGATTCGTGTTCCGGGACGGAACATGCTTGGTGTTTCGAAACGGAACGGGACAGCCGCAGGGCCTCGACGGTGGGAGGGCGTTCAGGGTTGGCCGGAGCCGCGGTGTGACATGGTCTGCCGACGTTGCCCAGTCCTTCTCGGGCCCTTCCTGTCTGCCTGCCTGCGGCGAACTGCCTTCCTGCGTCGTCCAACACAGCCGTTTCGTCTTCCATACCAGTGGATCCAGTCGGAGCGGGTCAGCCTTTCAGTCGGGTGAGGGCCAGTGCGTGCGCGTGGTCGAGGGAGTCGGCGGCGGCGCAGGGGATGTCCGGCTGCACACCGGTGCCCTCCCAGTTCGTGCCGGAGACGGGGTTGACGGCTCGGCCGAAGGGGACGGTGGCTTCCAGGTGCGGGTGCACGGTCCAGCCCTTGCACGGATGTGCGCCGCCACGGGTGCGCTCGCCGACGACCACGGCGCGGCCGAGCTGCTGGAGGTCGTACGCCAGCTCCTCGGCGGCGGAGAAGGTGCTGTCACTGGACAGCACGTACAACGGCTTGCTGCCGCCGAAGCCCGCACCGGGAACGTACGGCAGGCTCCAGGACTGCTCGCGGCGTTCGCCGCCGCGCCAGTACATGGTGTTGAGGTGGGTCCGCTCGTCGAGCAGGTAACTGCAGACGAAGGCGACCGTGTCCGGGTCGCCACCGCGGTTGGCGCGAAGGTCCACGATCAGCGCCTGGGCGCGGGAGGCGAGGGTGAGCGCGGCGCCCAGCGGTTCGGCGGCCCACTCCAGCGGGAACAGCATCGGCGCCAGCTCCACCACGGCGACCCCTCCGTCGAGCAACTCCACGCGGGGCGCCCCGCCCAGCGAGGTGCCGAAGTCCCGGCGCATGGCATCCAGGGTGGCCGCCCCCTCCTTCGGGGACACCGGGTCGGCGTGGTGCTTGAGTCGCAGGTGCCGGTCGCCGTTGACGGACTGGAGGTCCGTGGTGACCAGACGGGCGAGCTCCTCGGCGCCGTCGACGTCATAGGCGCCCTCGGCGAGGCGTCGTCGCAGCAGGCCGGCGAGTTGCTCGGCTATCTCGGGGAAAACGTAGTGCTCGGTCAGCAGTTGGGCTGTCTCGTCGATGACAGGAGCAGGCTGAAGCTTCGTCGGAGTCGTCATGGCAGGGAGTAGAGCATCGCCCTTGCGAAAGCGTCAAAGAGTTTAGACACTTTTGGTATGCGCGATCAGCCCTCCCACCTGCCACCTCCCGAGGACGTTCTGGAGATCGGTGCGCCTGAGCAGTTCGCGGCGCTCGCCCACCCGTTGCGTCAGCGGTTGATCTTCGCCCTGGGCCACCGGCCCGCCACCGTCAGCCAGCTCGCGGCGGGGCTCGACGCAAAGAAGGGCAATGTGGCCCACCACCTCAAAGTGCTCCGCGAAGCCGGACTGGTCCACGTTGCCGAGACCCGCCAGGTCCGCGGCGGCACCGAGCAGTACTACCAGCGCACGGCCCGGCGCATGGTCGTCGCCGAACCCCGGGCGGCAGGCACCGCCGCGATGCTTGCCGCAGTCGCCCAGGAGCTGGACCAGTCCCCCGCCGAGACCCACCTGACCCTGCGCCATCTGCGTCTCAGCCCCGCGCAGGCAAGGGAACTCGGCGAGGCCCTCGCCGATCTGGTCGACGAGGCCGAGGAGAACGCGGAGGACCAGCCCGTGCACGGTGTGCTGGTAGCGCTCTATCAGCAGGCTCCGCCGACCAGCACCACCGGGAACTAGCGGCACCCCCCTCACGAGACAGCACACCGAGCTCACTGTCGTGCTGTAGGGCGCCGGGTGGGGTCCATGGTCAGGCCGGCCGTGATGGTGTTCTCGAATGCCGGGAATGCCCAGGGTCTGGTGGTGGTGAGGTCGCGGTAGTGGCCTCGGGCGAGTTCGGCGCCGAGGGCAGGTGTGCTGAGCTGGGTGTTCTTTTCGCTGATGGGGTATGTGCCGGTCCAGCAGGCGTAGATGGTGGCGCAGAGGGACCAGACCTCTGAGGCGGTGGTCAGTTCGAGGTGGTCGGACGGCTTCGTCGCCAGTCGGTGGGACGCCAGCTCGGGGGAGACGGTAACCGTCGGGCCCGATGCGTACTTCCTGGGCGTGGACGGTCTGCGCCACGGAGTCGTGGACGAAGGCCGACCATTTCAGATGGTATTCGCTCATCTCGCGGACGATCATCTGCTGGCGTTCGGCCGCCATGCCGGAGGTATGCGGGGACTGCGGCCTCGATCACGAAATGCCCGTCGGGGGTGAGGTGTCCGGCGGCACTTCGGAAGCAGCTGACCTGCGCTTCCTGGCTGGTGAGGAGGAAGAACGTACTGGCCGAGATGTAGATGAGCGGGTAGCGGATTCCGAGGTCGAACAGGGCCATGTCGCCGAGGCGGGCCCGCACGGCGGGGCGGCCGGCGGGCAGCCGGTCCTGGTGTTCTCCGAGTCGACGGATCATTTCCGGTGAGGCGTCGAGCCCGTCTTGTCAGCAACCGCAAGTCGCAACTTCAAAGATTCCAGAGGTTGCTGACCATCCAGGTTTCTTCGAGCAAGAAGGAAGGCCAGGACCGGGAGCAGCGTGGCAGGGCTTCTTCGAAGAGAACCCATGGATCTTCGCCTACGGTCTCAACCTCATCGCTTGCGAGCCTCTCGATAACGGCAAGCTGGAGCGCGTCACGACCGGTGCCAACATCTTCACCGGGGCGGGAAAGCGCAGTGATGCCTCATGCGATCCAAAGGCTTCATCAGCAGCCTCCTGCTGTGTGAGATCAAGACCCACGAGACGCTCTTGCCGGCGAAAACGCCGTACCGCTTGCCAGACGTCCACCAGGTCTCCAAAGACGTCGTCGGCGGCGTGGCGCAGGTTCAGAAGACCGCCGCTAAGGCCCTACGGCTGGTCGACAGCGAACGTCACAGGCTCTTCCAGGATGAGGGAACGCCGACCGGCATCGAAATCTCCACCATGCGGCTCCCCCAGCTGCGCGGAGACAGGGCCTTCTCGGCCCTGGTGCCGCCAACAAGGTCCCCCCGTACGGGAGTTGTGTCAAGGAGGTGATCCGTCGAGCCGCGTCCGCCGGCGCGAGTCGGCGGATCCCCGACTCTGCGCGAGGCGTTGACGGGTGTGATGTTCAACCCTATGGTCCCGTTCGACTGTACGAGCGCCATTCGAAATATCGAACGTCATGCGGGGCGATGACGCATGCCGCTTGATGTCCCGGAGCCGTGACGACACAGGGAGGGGCCTCGATGCAACAGACCTCACCGGGCCGCAGAAGCGTCCTCACCGGACTCGGCGCCCTCGCCGCGGCAGGGACCCTGGGTGTCGGGGCCTCCGGCTGTGCCGCTCCCACGGGGGCCGGATCCGGACGCACCCGGCTGCGCTACTGGCATCTCTTCGGCGGTGGCGACGGCGTCAACATGCAGGCGATGCTGGACGCCTACCGCGCGTCCCACCCCGGGATCGAACTTGAGGCGTCCACTCTCCAGTGGGGCCCGCCGTACTACACCAAGCTCGGTATGGCGGGCGCCGGCGGGCGCGCTCCCGAGGTGGCCGTACTGCACCTGGCCCGGCTGCCCGGCTTCGCGCCCCGGCGCCTGCTCGACCCGTTCGACCTCGGCATGCTCGCCGACGCCGGCATCTCGGCCGAGGACTTCCCCGAGGATCTCTGGCGGCGTGGCACGGTCGACGGCAGGCAGTACGCCGTCCCGCTCGACACCCACCCGGCGGTGCTCTACCACAACACCGAAATCTGCGAGAAGGCCGGACTCCTCGACAGAGACGGACAGCTCAAACCCATCCAGGGGGTGAAGGAGTTCACCGACGCCCTGCGTGCCGCCAAGGAGGTCACCGGGCAGCCGGGTCTGGTCACGGAGACACTCGGCAGCAACACCACCGGGCCCTGGCAACTGTTCGCGACCTTCTACTCGCAGACCGGCAGGTCGATCCTGTCCCCCCGCGCCGACCGGATCACCATCGACGACACCAAGGCGCTCGAAGTCCTCACCTTCATGCAGGCGTTGACGGCCGAGGGGCTGGCCGTGCGCCGGGTCGACTACAACGGCGGCATCGGTGTGTTCAGCGCCGGCAGGACCGGTTTCCTCATCAACGGCGAGTGGGAGGTCAGCACCTTCAAGACCACCGGACTCCCCTTCTCCATGAGCCGGATACCCAACCTCTTCGGCCGCGCCAGCGTCTTCGCCGACTCCCACACCTTCGTACTGCCGCACCAGAGCGGCCGTGGCGGAGCGAGCAACGCGGCGGCCCACGCCTTCGTCGCCTGGATGCTCGGACACAGCGTCGACTGGGCCAAGGGCGGCCACGTACCCGCGTATCTGCCCACCCTTGAGGAGCCCGGTTATCTGGGGCTCCGGCCGCAGTCCGCGTACCGGTCCGTCATCGACGAGGTCGCCCTCGACCCCGAAGCCTGGTTCTCCGGCTCCGCCTCCGCGCTGGAACTCGAACTCGGGGCTGTCTTCTCCGGGGTGCTCACCGGGTCACGAACGCCCCAGAACGCACTCACCGAAACCAGGAAACGGCTCCGGAGACTGATCGACACCCCGCCACCCTTCGGAGCCGCCGTATGACCACGACCGCTCCCGCCGCCGGCACCGCCACCGCGCCCGCGGGCGGCCGACCTGCCGGAACGAGGACCGTCCGGCGCCGCTGGACCGAGCACGGACTGACCTTCATCCTGCCGTTCCTGATCGTCTACGCGCTCTTCCTGGTCTGGCCGCTGCTGTGGGGCGTCAAGATGAGCCTCGGCAACGACGATGTCGCCGGCACCCGCTCCGACTTCATCGGCTTCGACAACTATGCCGAGGCGCTGGGGGACCCCGCTGTCTGGTCCTCGCTGTGGAACACCGTCTGGTTCACCCTTCTCAGCACCGCTCCACTGGTCGTCATCGGCCTGGTGCTCGCACTCCTCGCCCACCATCTGCGGGTGGTGAGCTGGCTGTGGCGGCTCAGCTGGTTCGCGCCCTTCGTGCTGCCGTCCGGCGTCGTCTGCCTCATGTGGCTGTGGGTCATCTACCCCTCCGACTTCGGATTCGCCGACCAACTGCTCACCGCCATCGGCCTCGACCCCGGCATCGGCTGGCTCACCGACCCCCGTTACGCGATGATCTCCATCGTCATCACCACCATCTGGTGGACCGTCGGCTTCAACTTCCTGCTCTATCTCGCCGCGCTCCAGTCCATTCCCCAGCACCTCTACGAGGCGGCCGAGATCGACGGAGCCGGAGCACGGCACCGCCTGTGGCACATCACCCTGCCCCTGCTGCGCCGCACCACCGGTGTGGTGGTCGTCCTCCAACTGCTCGCCTCGCTGAAGATCTTCGACCAGATCTACATCATGACCAGCGGCGGCCCCGACGACTCCACACGCCCGATCCTCCAGTACGTCTACCAGGCCGGCTTCACCAACTACCGGATCGGTTACGCGTCCGCCGTCTCGTACATCTTCTTCGCCCTGATCGTGATCGTCTCGCTGATCCAGCTGCGGCTCACCCGCCGCTCCCGTGAGGAGGCCGCGAAGTGAGTACCGTCCCCGTCCCGGAAAGCCGTCGTCCGCGCTGGACGCCGGGCCGGATCACCATGCTCGTCTGCGCACTCGCGCTCGTCCTGCTGTGGGTGCTGCCACT
Organism: Streptomyces sp. NPDC058653; assembly: GCF_042716895.1. Taxonomy (NCBI): domain Bacteria; kingdom Bacillati; phylum Actinomycetota; class Actinomycetes; order Kitasatosporales; family Streptomycetaceae; genus Streptomyces; species Streptomyces sp. NPDC058653. The sequence continues at coordinate 6,537 of NZ_JBHXRM010000051.1, forward strand.
CGCCTGGGCGCTGGCCACCTCGCTCAAGCCGGAGGCCGAGACGGCGCGGACGCCGCTCAGGTGGATCGGCTCGGAGATCACCTTCGCCGCGTACGAGAGGGTGTGGGCATCGGGCGACCTGGGGCGCTGGCTGTTCAACACGGCCTACATCTCCGTGGTGACGACTGTGCTGACCGTGCTGCTGTGCGCCATGGCCGCTTACGGCTTCTCCCGTACCCGGTTCCGTGGCCGCGGGCTGCTGTACGGGCTCGTCCTCGCCGGGATCATGGTGCCGCCTCAGGTGCTGATGGCCCCGCTCTTCGCCGAGATGGTCACGCTCGGTCTGGTCGACACGTACTGGGGCGTGATCCTGCCTCAGGTCGCCACGCCCGCGATGGTCTTCATCCTGGTCAAGTTCTTCGACGGGGTGCCGCGCGAACTGGAGGAGGCGGCCCATGTGGACGGCGCGGGCCGCTGGCGGGTGTTCTGGCAGATCGTCATGCCGCTCTCCCGCCCCGTCCTCGCCGCCGTCGCGATCTTCACCTTCATCCAGACCTGGAACAACTTCCTCTGGCCGTTCCTCGTCACCACCGACCCCAACGGCATGACGCTCCCCGTCGGACTCGTCAACGTCCAGTCCAGCTACGGCGTCCGCTACGCCCAGATGATGGCCTCGGTCATCATCGGAGGACTGCCGCTGCTCGTCGTGTTCGCCCTGTTCCAGCGGCAGATCGTGCGCGGTGTCGCCCACACGGGCCTCGCCGGCCAGTGAGCCCGCCTGCCGAGCCTCCCCCGCCCGGGCCGCCTCTCCCGAAAGGTACGCATGACCGGCAACGACGCCCCCGCCCGCTTCACCCTCGACCCCGCCTTCGGCGTCGGGACCGTGGATCCGCGCCTGTTCGGCTCGTTCGTCGAGCACCTCGGCCGCTGTGTCTACACCGGGATCTTCGAACCGGGACATCCCGCCGCCGACGAGGCAGGGCTGCGGCAGGATGTCCTCGCCCTCGTCCGTGAACTGGGGGTCACCGCGATCCGCTACCCCGGCGGCAACTTCGTCTCCGGCTACAAGTGGGAGGACGGTGTCGGCCCGGTGGAGGACCGGCCACGCCGCCTCGATCTCGCCTGGCGGTCGACCGAGACCAACCGCTTCGGCCTCGGCGAGTTCATCGACTTCGCCACGAAGGCGGGCGGCGAACCGATGATGGCGCTCAATCTGGGCACGCGCGGAGTCGCGGAAGCGCTCGAACTGCAGGAGTACGCCAACCACCCCGGCGGCACCGCGCTGTCCGACAGGCGCGTCGCGCACGGCGTCAAGGACCCGTACGGCATCCGGCTCTGGTGCCTGGGCAACGAGCTGGACGGCCCCTGGCAGACCGGCCACAAGACGGCCGAGGAGTACGGGCGGCTGGCCGCCGAGACCGCACGCGCGATGCGGCAGATCGAGCCCGGTCTCGAACTTGTCGCCTGCGGCAGCTCCGGCCGCTCCATGCCCACCTTCGCCGAGTGGGAGGCCACCGTCCTGACGCAGACGTACGACCTCGTCGACCACATCTCGCTGCACGCCTACTACCAGGAGCACGACGGCGACCGCGACTCGTTCCTCGCGTCCGCCGTCGACATGGAGTCGTTCATCGAGAGCGTCGTGGCCACCTGCGACCACATCGGCGCCCGGCTCAAGTCCAAGAAGCGGATCAGCCTCTCCTTCGACGAGTGGAACGTCTGGTACCAGACCCGCCACCACGAGCAGCCGTCCCCCGACTGGGCCGAGGCGCCCAGGCTGCTGGAGGACAACTACACGGTCACCGACGCCGTCGTCTTCGGCTCGCTGCTCATCGCGCTGCTGCGGCACGCCGACCGGGTGAGCATCGCCTGCCTCGCCCAACTGGTCAATGTGATCGCCACGATCATGACGGAGCCGGGTGGCCCGGCCTGGAAGCAGACCACGTTCTTTCCCTTCGCGCAGGCGTCCCGGTACGGGCGCGGACGGGTGCTCCAGGTCAATGTCACGGGCCCGGCGCACGAGACCGCACGCTACGGCGAGGTGCCCCTGCTCCACGCCACGGCGACGGTGGACGAGGAGACCGGCGCGGTGACGATCTTCGCGGTCAACCGGAGCCTGGAGAAGGCGCTGCCGCTCGAAGCCGCTCTGCGGGGGGTGGCGGCCGGCCGGGTCGTCGGACACAGCGTCCTGGCCGACGAGGACCCCGAGGCCAGTAACACCCTGGCCGACCCCGAGCGGGTCGTACCGCATGAGGGCAAGGGAACGACACTGTCCGACGGCACGCTCCGCGCCACACTGGAACCGATGTCGTGGAACGTCATCCGCCTGGCCTGACGGGCCCGTTGACCTGCCCGGAGACGTTCGAAGCCGGAGCGGACACCGTTGCCGTACGCGCTTGGCAGCGGAGCCGCCGTCCTGAGAACCGTGGCCCAGCGTGTTCGTGGTGGCGGCTATGGATTGCGGTTGCGGCCGCCGAACCTGCGGCGCTTGGACGCCTTGCTCCAGCCGGCCCTGCCGGATGAACCCGCATCAACTGCAGAAGACGCATCTCTAGGAGCGGGTCGTTCCGACGGGCGGAGGATCAGGGTCAGTCCCTCGTGGTCCACGGGGTGCCATTTATGGTCGTGGGTGCGGAAGGTGTAGCCCTGCTCGGAGTTGGTGGAGTACGCGAGAAGGGCGCGGCCGTTCCCCGCGTACTGGCGCACCTCGTCCCACAAGGCGTCGCGAATACGTGCGCTGGGGCTGCCGAGGAAGACGCCGGGAGAGATCTCCAGGAGCCAGCGGGTGAGGAAGCCGCGCAGGCCCGCCGGACAGTGGGTCAGGACGATGACTGTCACCAGATGACACCGCCCCGTACAAGGGCGTCCTGCCTCGCCTCCTCGTCTCCGTAGTTGCGGCCGGCCGCCACCTCCGCACCCTTGTCGGAGAGGAGTAGGACGCGGTCGCCGCCGTCCGCGGGAGTGGCACCCGCGGGTGCGAACAGCGCCTGGATGTCACGTACGCACCGATCCAGCAGCCCGGTGGTGTTGATCCGGTCGCGAAGCGCCCGGCGCGTGCGGGACCCGATGTCCTCAGGGCCTTCGGCAGCCACCTCGAAGGCGATCGGGATACCGATGTCGGTCTTGTAGAAGTCGGCGATATCGAGGACGAAGGACAGTTCGTGGCCCGAGTGGACAAACCCGAGCCCCGGACTGCACCCCAATGCCGCGACCACTGTCTGCGCGATGCCGTACATGCACTGGGCGGCGGCGGTGACGGCCTGGTTGGGCGGGTCGCCCGAGCCGAAGTCGCCCGGCGTGAACCTCCGACCTCGCCAGGCCACTCCGGTACGGGCGGCCTGCTCCGCGTAACAGCGCTTGACCCGGTCGCCCTCGCGCCCCAGAAGTTGGCGCCGGGTGCAGCCCGCGGGGTCCTCGTCGGGGAAGCGCAGCCGGTACATGGCTCTCGCGACATCGAGCCTGGTCCGCTGGTTGGCCCACGCGACCGCTTGCGCCTCGACGAGGCCGGAGGAACGGCTCAGTGCCCGGCCGCCGGCGTAGAACCGAACCCCCTGCTCGCCGACCCACACCACCACAGCTCCGCTCTCACCCAGAACAGCCATGGCCTGGTGGGTGATCCGGGTGCCCGGCCCCAGGAGCAGGGTGCCGATGGTCGCGGAGGGGATGTGGGTGACGCCGTCGGCATCCTCGGCGGTGATGGCGTTGGCGTCGCGGTGCACGACGCAGCGTTCGAGATAGACGAAGGACAGGCGGTCACCGACACGGGTGAGTTGTCGCGGGCCGGCGGCCGGACGCCTGCCGACGGTGGTCACCGCTACTCCGCCGGGGCGAGCGTCATGAGCCCGCAGCCGTACGCCTTGGCCTTGCCGAGGCCGACGGTGAGAGTGCGGCGCAGCGCGTCCGGGTCGAGGATCCGGAGACGGCCGTCGTACGTGACGCGCGTCAGCTTCACCTCGTGCGCGCGGCCGTCGGACCGGTCCTTCTTGCCGAACGTGAGGTCGTGACGGTTGTGGACAACGACCTCGCGCCGGACGCAGTCGAGTTCGTCCGGCAGGCGTTCCGGCCGTTCCACGATCGCGAAGCCGGCATCGGCCTGCCGTTTGAGCAGCCAGTCCAGTTGGTGGCGCGGGGTGACATGCGCGGTGCGCTTTGTCGGCTCGGCGGCATGCCGACGGGCACTGTGCACGGGATTGGCGGTGAGCCTGAAGGCCCAGGTGTCGTCGGGGGCGAGCCGGGCGAGGAAGGGGGCGTAGGGCGCGGTCTGCCAGCTACCCGTCGTCGGCCAGCCGGCCTGCTCCACCAGATGTGTGAGGTCGGGCCGGTGCGGGCTGACGATGTAGAGCAGTACGTCGCTGCGGGAGTCCTGGTCCAGCCGCCACAGCACCCGGGGGCCGTCACCCTGGTGATCGACCTTCTCGGCGAAGGACGCCATCACCGCGGCGTGCAGGCTCTGAGGAGCGGTCAGCAGGCGGCGGGCGCCCATGCGTGCGGTGTTGAAGCGAAATCGGGTCAGGAACATGGTCGGTCTTCCAGTGGCCGCATCGGATCATGGTTCGACGGTACGAAGGCATGGCGGGAGGTACTCGTCGGATTGGGGACGGTGACGGCACCCGACCGGACGGTGCGCAGGGCGTACCGTCGGTGGCGGGGGTCGAAGCTGAGCGGCTGGTCCCGTACCGCGTCGCCGGGACCGTGGCCGGCCGGCGGGTCGGCGATCACTTCGAGTTCGACGCGCCGCTCACGGGTACGGCGGCGCTGGACCCAGGGAGATGCCTGCCAGGGTTCCGTGCGCAAGGCCCGCCACAGACCACTCCAATGGACACCGAGATCGATCGGACGGGAAGGCGGGCAGGAGCGGCGGCCGAGGTACGGCAGATACACCGGGGCCCGGACCGCCTCGTACAGGGCTTCGATCAGGGCCGCCTCCCCCTCGACCGCGGCGACGAAGACCGCGTCGGAGAGATAGAAGCGTTCGGAGACCGGCATGGGCTTCCAGGTGTCACCGTGGTGCGCGGTCTGGAAGTCGCGTACTCGAGTGCCCGGCTGGTCGAGCCGAACGGCGAAGGCGAGAGCCGCCAGATCGGAGACATCGGCGCTGCGATCGCGACCGAGGGCCGCGGCGAGGAGCCCGAGCACACCGCTCTTGGTGGGTGCGCGTTCCGTCGTACGCCGCGAGAAGCGGGAGGACACTCCCCAGGACTGGAGCGGGCCGGCCAGGCGCAGTGTCAGCACCCCGGTCTGTTCGCTCATGCGGGACGTTTCCGTCCCTGTGGCTCCGGACCGGCCGGCCGGGCGGCGACCGCCGTGCCCACCGCGTCGAGCAGCCCGCCCAGGGTGACCTCGGTGCCGAGGGCTGCCAGCGGCTCGGTGGCCGCCCCGGCGCGCAGCACCCAGCTCGGATCGCCTGTCACCTCGTACGCCTTCTCGATGTCGGAGACGTACGCGAGCAGTTGGGCGCACGCACCACGCAGATGGCCGCCCCCCTGAGGAGCGAGGACAGGCTCCTCGAAAGCGGAGACAAAGCTGATCGGCCGGGCCGAGCGGAGGGTGACGACGACCGCTTCGGGAAGGGTGTGGTTGCCGAAAGTGTTGATCTTCCCGGTGGGCATGGAGGACACGAAGCCCTGTACGAAGGCCCGCACCGCCCTGAGGACCGGCTCGTCCAGCGGCTCGTCGGCACGCAGGCCGAGACCCAGGTTGTCCCGGAGTCGGTCCACGTCGAGCGCCGCGTAGCGGTAGAGCGTGGCCGAGTTGAAGTCGACCACGCCGATCATGCCGGCACCGGATTCCTGATCCTTCTCGTTCTGGTCGTCCACCGCTGTGTAGTAGTCGGATTCGTTCTCGACCTGGTGGACGCTGATGGCGTGGGCGACCTGGGCCGCTGCGTCGACGCCGAGGTCCGACGAGTCGGCGACCATCCGTCCGAACAGCGCGATGTCCACCGAGTGCCGGGTGTCGGCGATCTCCCGGGCCTTCTGCCTGTTCTCCTTGACCTTCAGATACGCCTTGATGTCGTCGGCACCTTCGACCGCGAGCCGGGCCAGGCCGTCGAACTGGCTGGAACTGAGGAACATCAAGTAGGAGGACTCGGGTGGTGGCTCGGGTTCGCCTTTCTTCTTGGCGCTCTCCGCCTTCCTTCGGGGCACCTCGATCTTCGCCCCTGTCGCGGCGGACAGCGTCTCGGCGGCGAGGGCCAGGGAGACGGAACCTTCGAGCGAGGGCTCTTCGGCAGTGATCCGCTCGGCGAGCAGCTCGGCGACCCGGCGGGTACGGACACCCAGTTCGGCCGAGTCCAGCAGATTCCCGAACGCCCGGCGGGTGGCCCTCTTCCATGCCTGGCTGGATACCCGGGCCCGGCGCACGCCGCCATACATGGCGGTCTTCGGGGTTCCGGTGTCGTCGCGGTTGAGGTTGCTCGGCGGCACGGTTTGCAGGACGTGCACGTCGATGATGGTGCGGCTCACGGGGTGTCGTCCTCTGGGGTGGTGGTATCGAAATCGTCCGGTGCGCTCTGTCCGGCCTCCGCCGTGCCCCCGCCGGACGCGGGCCGGTGGACCGCGAGGTAGGAGCGGCCCCAGGAGCGACGCACCGACGAGGATCCGCCCGGCTGTTGCCAGGTGTAGAGCTGGTCGGCGAGCAGCGCGTAATCGAGTGGGATCGTGTCGCGGCGCAGCAGGAGAACGAGGTCGCGCAACCGGCCGGCAAGCACGGCGGGGGTGGCGGCGGTGCCGACGCGGACGAAGCGTCTACGCGTGGGCTCGTCGATCTCGGGACCGGGATGCAACCTGCGTACGGCTGAACCGAGTTCGGGACCGGGTCTGCGGTGCATGCGGGCGAGGTGGTGGGACTGCTGGTGCAGCGACCACAGGGTGACCGCGGCATACGCCGCCTCCTCGGCCCGGCGCATCGCCTCCTCGGCCACCTCGCCGCGTTCGTAACGCGCGTACAGCGGTTCGGTGCCGATCAGACCCCACAGGTCGGGTGCCTCACCGGCGGAGCGGCCGATGCCACGCCGCAGCCGGGCCAGGGTGCTCACGGCATCGCTCCGGTCGTCCAGATAGCCACGCTGTAGAGCGTTGATGTGCTGGTGGACGACAGCGCCGACAGGACCGAGCGGTGCCTGCCGGGGGCCGCGGGCGGAGACGGCTTTGGCGGTAGGGACGGTGGTGGTCATGCCGGCGACTCCACAGAAGCGGGCTGGGCGTGCATCGAAGGTGGGGCGCCGTCGCTGTCGGTGGCCAGGAGCCGATTGAGCCGGGTGCGGAAGCGTGATTCGGCCGCGGCGTCGTTCAGCCAGCGCGGTCCGCCCCGGGCCTCCACGACGCGGCCCTCCCACGCGGCGAGCCCCGCGTCGTCCAGCAGCCCGGCACCCAGGTCCCCGACGATGCGGAGCAGGTCCCGTTTCCAGCGGTCGCGCTGTCGGTCCGGGTCTGAAGCCGCGCCGAGTTCCCTCAACCAGTGGCGGTACAGGGTGTCGAGGGTGCCGAATCCCAGGTCACGTGCCGCGTTCTTACGCGGCTCGGGATCGGAGCCGACTGCCAGGGCGAGGTCGGCGGCGAGGTCGCCGAGCACCTGGACAGCCTCTTCCGCGTCCTTGAGCGCGTCCAGGGCCCGCTGTCCGTAACGCCTGTCGTCACGGTGGAGAAGGACCACGGGCATCAGCACTCCGTCGTCCACCACCTCGTCGATCACCGACTGCTGGGTGCCGTATCTCGCGCCGACGACGCGGGTACGGATCAGGTGCCGATGCGGCAGGAACCCTTCGGTGGCCAGCCGGGCGACCCACTCCACGATCCCGGGCGTGAGACGCGGCGCCCCCTCTTTCCCCATCGCGGCGGCCCGCTCCTGGCCGGCGAGCAGCCCCTTCAGACCGCGCCAGGCCATCCGCGACGGGGCGTGCTCCTGGGGCATGTACACCTGCGGTTCTCCGCGCTTCTTCTCCTGCGCGGGGCTGCGCCGCCAGCCCGTCATGGGCTCGTACCCCTGCTTGTTGTGCGGTTCGAGGCGGTCACCGTAGGCCAGCACAACACCGTGGACGCCGTCGGTGTCGTGGTGCAGCCGAATGCGACGCGACTGCCAGGTGTACAGGTCCCTTACGCCGTAGGGCCGTTGCGGGAGATCCTTCGCCTCGGCCGGTCCGCAGGGTGCCGCCCGCCAGGCCGGCCGGTCCGCCCTGTCCATGTGCCGACCGGCCGTGTCCGCGCCCATGAGATTGAGCAGCAGCGTCTCGCGGAGGGTGTCCCCCTCGATCAGAACCCCGCCGAGATTCCCCGCCCAGGCCAGGCCCTGCGGATAGCCCTTGCCCGCCTTCACCCGAGGATCACCCACGGCACCCGACTTGATGCCCGACGAGTCGAACGCCTGGGTATGGACAAGCCAGCGGGCCGCCTCCGCGAAGCCGAGCCGGTCGACGCCCGGCCTTCTCATGCTGAAGAACGGCTCGCCGTTGGGCACATCGGCCACGACGCGGTTGAGCGAGGAGATCTCGTCCTTGGCCGTACGCAACTCGGCGACCTGGAAGAAGGGACGTTCCGGATGCAGCAGGTCGAACCGGTCGCGGTATCGGTCCAGATAGCCGACGACCGGCGCGAACGGCGTTTCCTCCAGCCACAATTCGCCCCACGCGTCGGTATCGGCCGGGGCCTGTCCGTCCTCCTGGTCGTCGCCGAGTGCGTCATGGAGGATCGCCAGTAGCAGGCGGATCAGGGCGAAGTCCTGGGTCGGGAGATCCCCGACGAGCCGACGGATGTCGCCGGCCTGGTCGAATAGCTCCAGTAACGACAGCTCACGCTCCTGGCCGTCGGTGAACTGCACCGGCAGCCAGGGACGGTTGGTCAAGTCAAAGGACGGTGCTTCGGTCCGCCGTACCGGCTCCGTCCTCTTTCTCGGTCTGTCCCGGGTCACCAGAAGCCCTTCGTCCGGGTCGTAGGACAGGTACCACCCTGCCAACGAGGTCCGGCATTCCTCATCGAGCGCGAGGACCAACTCTCCCGCGAGCCAGTAGCTCTCCTTCTCCTGCCAGGCTGGGATGTAGAGCTCCTCCAGTTCGGTGAGAGCCCGTTCCAATTCCTTGGGGAAGGAGAAGTGGTAGGGCAACCGCAGACCGCTCGCGGCGGCCGCACGCGCGGCGCGAGCCGACGGCACCGCGCCGGTCGGCAGGTCGAGGCCGCCCCGGCTCTTGTCCAGCCAGGGCAAGGTGCACAGAGTCCCGTCGGCCCGGCGCATCACGACCAGGACCTCCAGACTCTCCCGGCTGTCACGAACCTGCGCCCGTCCGGCCCGACTGTCGTCCGCGTCCCCGACGCCGGCGTCGATCCAGCCGATGAGCGGCCGCCCGGGCTTGCGTACCTCGTCCAGCCGGAAAACGCCCGCCTTCTGCCGCTGTCCGGCACTGACCTCTTCATGCGCGGCGCGTGCCTGACCGACAGTCTCCGCCCACTGCGGTGGGCAGGGCTCGTCCGCGCCGTACGCCCGCTGGACGAGCGGGGAGATGTCCTCCGGCAGGCGTACCGGACAGGCCGCCCCGTCGCCGGTGCCCAAATGCCGGGCCAGGACGGCAAGGGAACGCAGCAGAGGGTAGGCGCCGTAGACGGTGCGCGAACCTCGTACGGGCTCGGGGGCAGGCCGCGTCCGCCAGTCGACACCCGTCACCAGGCAGCGAGGCCGCCGTAGGCGTGGCGGACGCCCGTTCTGGAGCTCGCCCCGCGGATGGCGGTGCAGCCGCCCCATCCGCTGGAGCAGCAGGTCCACCGGGCACAGGTCGGTCACCAGCAAATCGAAGTCCACATCCAGCGACTGCTCGGCCACTTGGCTGGCCACCACGATGTGCGCACCGAGCGGTCGTTGCGGGGACGTGCCGTCGCGGTCCGGCGGTCCGAAGCGGGCCAGCAGTGATGCGTCCTTGCGGGCTCGGTCGACGTCGATGAAGCGCGCATGCGCCACGGTGACGTGCTCGGCGCCGAACCTCTCCCGTAGTACGGCTGCGGTGTCAATCACCCGGTCGACGGTGTTGCGGACGACCAAGGCACAGCCCCCATCGGCCAGTTCCTCGACCAACCGGTCGGCGAGCACGCTCACGTCGTCGTCGAGACGCTCCAACTCCACGTCGGTACGGCGGCCGGAGGCAGCGGGCGACGCCGTCACGGAAACCGCACCGGCAGCCACCGCGGTCAGCAACGGGTAACCGGCGGAGGCTGCCACCTCCGCAGCGTCGGCGCCTGTGTACGCCTCCGCCAACTCCCTCCGCCGCGGGGCCGGAAGTGTCGCCGACAGGACGATCACCGGAACGCGGTAGGCCCCCAGCCACGACAGCACACGGTCGAGGTAGGTGTTCATGTACGCGTCGTAGGCGTGCACTTCGTCGATGACGACGACCTTGCCGGCCATGGCCAGGTGCCGCAGCGCCAAGTGGCGGCTCTTCAGGCCGGTCATCAGTAACTGGTCGATCGTCCCGACCGCGAACGAGGCGAGCAGCCCCTTCTTGCGGCCTCGCAGCCATTGGTGTGCGACGAGGTCGGCGGGCGCGGTCTTCCCTTCCGAGGAGCTCAGCCCGGTTGGGTCGGCCCCGGCCGGAGCGGCGGGACGTTCGTCGGCGCCGTACGCGTCCACGGCGGCGATGGTGCGGTGACTTTCCCGCATCAGAAGGGCGTAGTCCTCCTGGAGCGCCGCCTTGGCGTGGGCCAGCAGTACCGACCGCTCACCGCTGCCCGAGGGCTCGGTCGGCGCGGATGGTACGAACCCCGGAAGCCGGTCGAGCCAGTCCAACAGCCGCGGGAACATGGCGTTGCTGGTCGCCATGGTGGGCAGCGCGACGTAGCATCCACCCGCACCTGAGCGAGCGGCGAACACCTCTGCCACCGCGAGCGCCGCCTCTGTCTTCCCCTCCCCCATGGGCGCCTCGATGACAAGCATTCCCGGCCGAGCCATACCGCGGGCCATCGCAACAGCCTGTTCCTGTACGGGCCTCACTGACGCGCCGGGGGGAAGCGCGAAGCGCGAGGCGAACAACTCGGCCGCGCGTTGAGGTGGTTCGACCGGCGCCCAGGGAGCCGGCAGCCTCAGACCTTCCCATGCCGCGGCCACCCGTTCGGCATCACTACGGGACTGCTCTTCGGGAAAGTAAGGAAAAAGGTCAGGATTGCTGGCGATCCAGTCGCACACGATCACCGTGGCGGTGAGCAACACCTGAACTGTCTGCGGCAGCTTCACTTTCTGCCAGTGGCCGAGCCGATCGTCCACCTCGAACACGTCCGCGCACGCATCCAGCAGCTCGTTCTGCACGCGTGCCCAGACGGCCTCCGCCGGGCCGGGGGTCCGCAACAACTCGGGGTGAGCGTCAAGGTTGTGGATCTGCATGTGATCCGGCGGCACACCGTGGTGGCCGCCTGCCATCACGGAGAACTGGGCCGAGGCCCGGCGGGTCCATCCATGCCGCTCCTCAAGCCACTCCTGGAGCAGCATTTGGCCGGCAAGCCCGTGCGGAGCCATCCGACGGTCGTCACCGAATTGTCTCCGGGTACGCATCCCGAGACCAGCGGACGCCATCACCTGTGCCAACTCGTCCACTTGGCAGGCGAAAGCCGGTGTGCACTTTCCGATGTCGTGTGTTGCCGCCAGCCACACGGCGAGCCGCCGCCCGTCTTCCTCTCCCCCGGGAAGGGCCTCCGCCACCATTCCCTTCACATTGCGAGGCAACCAGTGCTCCCACAACAGCCCAGCGACGGCAGCGCTGTCCGCCATGTGCCGCCACAAGGGCAGCCACTTCTCGGTGGCCCGGTTGTGCTTGGCCCACACAGTCCGGGCAGCAGCCGTCAACCGGCCACCGAGACTTGCGGGCTGAGCCCTGTCGTTACGCACGGCGGTCATTTAACAGGGCACCGCGCTGAGCAAGCGGCACGTTCGGCAAAACGATCAGGATCGGTCAAATCTAAGCACGCTCAACGGAACACAGACAGCGCGACAATCCACGACGGGACGGCCTTCAATGGTGCGCACGCTCTCCCGTAGACCGAAGTACCCGCTAACAGCCTTGGATCGATTACGGTTGACCCAAGGTCTGCTCCCCGCCGATGCGGGGAAATTGGCTGGAGCCATGAGCGTACGAGAACCGTGTGCGGACGGTGGCCCGGTTATACCTGCGGGAATATAATTTCATGATCCGGAGCAAACCGGATGTACCCGCTAGAAGTTGAATCTCCACTCGTATTATCCGCCTGCTCCCCGCGCCTGCGGGGATTGGCATCACGCTCGCCGACACAGAGCGAGATGACCCCTGCGCCAACCCACCCGGGATCACGAGCAGCAACGCCCGGATTCAATTGACAGTAACGCTAGAAGTTGAATCTCCAAAACGTCCCATCCACGGCGTGGCGGTAGCAAGCGCTCGCGATTCAGGGATAGCGTCCGCCACAGTCCAAACGTCAGGACCGCTTGGGCCGTGCCACTACGTAGGCTCGTCGATAATGCGACTTAAAGGATTGACGGAGAAAATGACCGCTGAAGTTTTTGCGCCCGTCTCGCAGCTCTGCCCGGCAATCGTCATTTACCTACTCGGCTGGTGGTGCAATCCGTCGAGCGTCAGAGCCGGGGTCCGGAGGGTCGGTGCTGCCGTGGCGTCCTCGCTCACGTCGCACCCGTGCACATACCCGGACAACTCACAGGTCGTGCCAGGCACTAACCATGCGGATCCCCAACGGCAAAGCCACGGTTCGCCTGTCTGCACAGGTCGTTGGAAGCCCTTTGATCACTAGGGGTGCGCTCGCCGCGCTTGGGAAGGACATCTGGTCCGCCCAACCAGGAACAGTGACCCGCACAGCTCTATATATCGGGCTCGGAATCTCCGGAGTTGGGTCCGTCCTCCGGCGGGGGACCAGAGACCAGCGTTGCCGGGCCCCTAGCCCTCGGCAAGTCCATCCCCAGGGCGCGGGGAGCAGCGGCCAGAGCAAAGCCCGTTGCCGAGGACCGGGGGCCCATCCCGCTGGCGCGGGGAGCAGGTGAGGCCCTGACACCACTCCAGGCCGTACCCGGGTCCATCCCCGCAGGCGCGGGGAGCAGTTCGCCTCGCGCTCGGGGACGACGAAGTGGCTGGGTCCATTCCCGCAGGCGCGGGGGAGCAGACGGTGGCGATGCCCTCGAAGTTCTCGCCCGTGGGTCCATCCCCGTGGCGCGGGGAGCAGGGGGCGATCAGGCAGCCGTTCGAGGCGGTCTCGGGTCCATCCCCGCTGGCGCGGGGAGCAGTTCGGTAGTCGCCGCTGGTTCGGCAAGCGCGCGGGTCCATCCCCGCTGGCGCGGGGAGCAGCGTGTAACCCGGTTGCGTTGCGTCTTCCGCCCGGGTCCATCCCCGCTGGCGCGGGGAGCAGTCGGGTCCCGATCTTGAGGGCACATCCCCCGCGGGTCCATCCCCGCTGGCGCGGGGAGCAGCCGCGGGGGGCCGACCGCGATCATCACTGTCGCGGGTCCATCCCCGCTGGCGCGGGGAGCAGTCGATGGCGTCGAGCCATTCTGTGTAGTGCTCGGGTCCATCCCCGCTGGCGCGGGGAGCAGAACGAGGACGGCGCGGCTGCACTCGTCTCCGAGGGTCCATCCCCGCTGGCGCGGGGAGCAGTCGGACAGTGTGTACACCTTCGCGGCGTCCGCGGGTCCATCCCCGCTGGCGCGGGGAGCAGAGTCCACGGAAGCCGAACCCTCCACGGGTGACGGGTCCATCCCCGCTGGCGCGGGGAGCAGGCTGCGTGGCCAGCAGGTTTTTTCGCGGGCAAGGCAGCGTTGAACCAACTGCAGCGGGAGCGACAAACAGGCCAAATCGGCTGGCCAGCGAACTGGTTACGGCCGACCACAGACCGCCACCAGCATCCCACCCGAGATCCCGAAGACGTCGTGCGGGCCGCGTCGGCTCGATGGAAGACGTCGAACCCCGACACCCTCCCTCCACTGCACCCCTCCCGCACCACACACAACAGCATCCTGCGGTCACCCGTGATCCCCAAGCCCAGAGCGCGAGTTCGCCTCTCGACACCCGCTCCACGCCGAAGGCCCAAGTCAGCGACTTGGGCCTTGTTTGTTGCTTGGACCCTGCGAGGATCTCGCACCCCCTCCGCACCATCCTTCCGGCGCCCGGCCGGCAGCGGGTACGTGGTCTCGGCGAGACTCAGCGGTCGGTCCTGAGTCCGGTCCGGGGCGTGCAGCTTGGGTGCTCGCCGATTTCGGGGTCAGAGTTGTTCTTGGTCACACGCCGACGGCGAACAGCGCGGGACGACCGCCCACTTCCCTGCCCAGGGGTGCCGCGCCGCTCGGCGCTTCTGGGGTGTGGCGGACCGCTGACATCAACGAGCGTGGACCCCCACGGCACGGCCAGGACGCTAAAGCGGTCCGCGAGGGTGCAAAGATGACGGCGCAGGTGGGCTTCTCACTGGTCTGGGAGAACGTGTTGTGACTCGACGAGTCAGCTTGGTGGATCTGCCGGTGACCTTCGCGCGTCCCCTCCGGCTCTTCACGTACATCATCGGGCACAGCCAACTCCTGCTCCGCGGGGAGCAGAACCATGAGCGGGGCCTCACGACAACGCTGGAAGTGGTCTTCAAGAACGTCAGCGCCCTGTCGGTCCGGGACCACTACCCCTCGCTGACGATCCGCTTGGCATCCGGCGAGGAAGAGGAGGAGCTGCGCGAAGCAGTTCCCGGCCCCTGGTACGACGCGCGAGCCTTCGTCCTGGGCGAGCGACTGCTGGGCGGATTCGTCGTCGCCGGCAACGCGTTCTGGGGCGAGTCCTCCGCACCGGAGACGTACAGCAGCTTCCTCATCCCTGAGTACACCTTGCCGGAACTCGAAACGGACCATCCGTCGCCGTCCGAACCTCAGACGATCTACGCCCCCTACCCCCACCACGGTTAAGGGCGCGCCCGTTGCGTACCCGTCCCGGTGGAGAACCACGGCACCTGTACCTGCTCGTCACCCGCTCCACGCCCACCCCAGGCAACCGAGGGTTGCCCGGGCCAAGACCTGGCGGACCTCACCCGGCCGTGGTTTCGGTGAGTTGGGGGCGTCTGGTCGGGCGGCGTTCAAGGTGGGCGACCACGCCCGTGTAGAAGCGGTCCACGGCATCGTCCACGCTTCGGATGAAGCCGGAGTCGCTGTTACCGCGAGTGCTGCCCATGCCCTTCAAGAGGGAGAGCCGGAAGCCCGCGATCTGGGCGCCGTCTCGCGGGAGCATGTCCGCCGGCTCGCGGCGGAGCCGTTCCAGAGTGCCGCGCGGGCCCCCGCCCTGGCCCTCGATGAGTGTCTCGATGTGCAGGTCCGCCGGCGCCTCGGTGAGTTGGCGGATCAGGCGCTTGGCCCAGGTGAGTGGATAACCCTGTTCCGGGGCCGCGAGGTCGATGGAGGTGCGCAACCTGCCGGTGCGCAGGTCGGCGGCCACGGACAAGGCGCCCTGCGTGCCGTCGATACGGAGTTCGGCGTGCAAGCGGCCGTCGTCGCAGAGCTGGTCGGCCAGAGTGGCGCGGCGGGTATGGGGGTCGGTGCCGCGTTTGGCCCGCTGTACGGGCAGAACTTTCTGGCCCAGTTCGCCACCGAGCCGCAGACAGACCTGGCGGACAAGGCGTTCCCAGCTCTCGACCACCTGGATGGCGTGCGGGTCGCCCTGGCAGAGGGTCTCCTCATCGATTCCCTTGCGTACCGGTACCCAGGCGGGTCCCATGTTCTGGAAACCGTGACAGCCGGAGTTCTCGTGCTGGAGATACTGGAGGAGTTCGAGGAGGAGCCAGGCGTGGGCGGCGTTGCCGACGCCCTCGTGACGGATCAGCATCTGCGCCTGGTGAGCGACCTCCGCCCAGGACAGATGCCACAGAGCCACTTTGTGCTTGCGCCGGCCGTCCACCTTGACGTCCACCGGCGGCCTGCCGTCCAGAGCCACGTCGTTCGACAGGGTGATCACGGCCTCGTAGCCGCGCCTCGCCGCGATGTCCATGTAGTCCTGCACCTGGTCGGCCCTGAGCGCGTTGCCGTTGGTCTTCGTCTCCACCAGGGCGGTCCACAACTTCCCCGCACGCTCGACGCGAATGACGCCGTCAGGACGCTTGGGTGTGTCGCCGTACGGCAGTGAGACCTCCGTGAAGGTCTCCGTACGGCCGGCGGGAGCGCCGAACGCGGCGGTGAGCCTGCGCCCGTACTCCGGCACCTGAGCCATCACCGAGAGCAGGATGGACGTCGCCCGCATCTCCCGCTCCCGATCGCTCTTGAGGGACGGGACCGGGAAGAGTCGGGCACGTCGCCACGCGTCACTCTCGGCGAGCGACTTCCCGCCCGTCCTGGGAAGAACGACCTTCTTCTTGGCGGTACGAGGACGCCGGGGCGCGGGCACACCGACGGCCTTGGGCGCTGTCGGCTGCGCGGGCAGCGTCGCCGGGGGCTCGGTGGCGGGGGTGACCGACACCGCGGCGGAAGGCGCCGGGGCTGCGTCCGCCACCGGCACTTCGGGTTCCTCCTCGGACGCGTCGTCCACGTCGATGCCGAAATCCGTTGCCAGACCCGCCAGACCGCTCGCGTACCCCTGGCCTACGGCCCGGAACTTCCACTCCTCCCCTCGCCGATACAACTCACCGAAGATGAATGCGCTCTCCGTGTCCGCGTCGTCGATCGAGAACGTGAGAAGTGGCTCGCCGGTACGGTCGGCCAGCGTGATGCGCAGCTCGTCCAGATCGCCGAAACGCGCGCCGCCATACCTGCTGGCCGCCAGGACCACGCGCTCCACACCGGACGACATCGCGCTCAGATCGAGGGTGATCCGGTCCTCGCTGCCGTCGGCGGTCGGTGTCTTGCCCAGTAACTGCACGCTGCCGTCCGCCGAAGCCGGGTTGTTGTAGAAGAAGAAGTCCGCGTCACTACGCACCTTCCCGTTCCCGCCCACCAGCAGCAGGGAGACGTCCGCGTCCCCGTCCCCTGTCGCGCTGCGCCAGGCCAAGCTCAGGACCACGGCACTGATGTCCTCGCTCAGGACATCCAGTGCGACATTGGCGCCCTTGACCATCTCCAGCATGCGGCCCCCCAGCCATGCGACCGCGCCGGGCCCCGCGACGTGGGCCGGCCGGTCATGCAATGTGATCTGAAGCACACTCCCTATGTGCGAAGTGAACCCTAGCGTGCGATGCGCCCCTCTAGTGGGCCAATACGACGATTGAGTACTGATTCCGCCGATGCGCGCCCGTCGACCGGTGTCCCGCACACCGGCAGACGGCCTGCTCGCAGGGTCAGGGTTTGCGGGCGCATGCCTGGACCAGGAGGCTTTCGCGGACGGTGGTGTGGGGTTGGTCGAGGTGGTCGTGGAGTGTGCCGGTGAGGGACTCGAACTCCTCGGTGGTGAGCGGGGTGTGGTGCAGGAGGCGGTCGCGGAAGAGGTGGGCGAAGGAGAGGAGCAGGGTCTGGTAGCGGTCGCCCGGATGCCAGTAGTAGGTGTGGGCGGTGGCCCGGACATCGGTGAGGCCGGCTTCGCGCAGGAGACCGGGCAGCCGGGCGCCGATGTGGACGTCGCCTCCGAAGACCCCGGCGAGCAGGTCCTTGAGGCGGTTCCACGCAGGGTGGGGCGGGTCGCACTGCCACGTCGCCCAGTCGAACTCCTGGACCGCGACCCATCCGCCGGGCCTGACGGCGGCAGCCATGGAGCCCAGGATCCCGCGGGGGCCGGTCGTGTTGATCAGCAGCAGCCGGCAGTGGGCCAGGTCGTACCGGGCGTGCGCGTCGGCGGCGGGCGGCAGGGCCTCGTGGCGGATCTCCACGTTGCCGAGGCCGAGTTGGCCGACGGACTCGCGGGCCCAGCCGGTCATCCGGTGGTCGGTGTCGAGGCCGGTGACCGATCCGGTGGGGCCGACTCGTTCGCTGAGAAGGTCGAGGATGCCGAGGGGGCCGCAGCCCAGGTCCAGTGCGTCCGCGTCGGGCGGCAGGGGAATCGTGTCGAGAAAGGCGGCTGCGGCCGGTCGCAGGAGTGCGCACTGGGCGAGGAGACGTTCATGCTCGGCACACGAGGACCCGAGCAGGTAGTCGGCAGCCGCCGGAGGATCTACGTCGCGTACGGCGGCGGGTGCTGGGCTCACATGGTCCTCGATTCGCCTCGTACGACCATCGCCGTACGCGACACATAGTGACTGATCCGTCACCGATAGCAGTATCCTGGCGGTGGGCGCTCTGGCAAGCGCGCCTGCGGGAAGGGACCCGCGGCCCGTCTGTAGCAGGGCAGCTTCGAGTGGGCGCGGACCCGGCCGTCGGCATTCCCGGCGACTGCGACCGCTCCGCGCCCCGCCGGGGGGAGCCCCGGTTCGGTGACGATCCGACCCGCCGGGCGGGCACGCGCGATCGTCGCCGTCCGCTTCAGTACCGCCGATGACCGTTGTCGACCAGACCGAGGATGTTCGTGCCTTCCCCCACTCTCCAGCCTGGAACCGAGTCGGCGCCGCGCGGCCTGAATCCTGCCGCGATGGTCTTCTCCTCCGCGGCGACACGCATGCTGCTGAGCGGTGACGGCATGACCACCCCTCTTCTGCAGGCGCTCGTGCACGGCCCTCTGCGGGCGCGAGCGGACGGCGTACGGACGGTCGGGCCGACCGTTCTCCCGCCCGGCATCGGCGAGGCCCTGCGCCCCGACGTCCGCGACAACTGCCTTCTGCGCCGATCCCGCCTTCTGACGGTCACGGGACAGACGGTGTCGGAGAACACGGTCGCGGCCCGCTCGGGAGTCGACCCGCGCGTCGACAAGGCGGTCACCGACCCCTCGCAACCGGTGGGATTCGCGCTCGCCGAAGCGGAAGTGGCCCTGCGCAGGCGCATCGTGCACGTCGGCCGGGCCACCTGGCCGGACGGCACCCCGTGTGCGGTCAAGACCTACACCCTCGACAGTGACGGCCGACCGCTTCTGTGCATCCGGGAACTGTTCAACCCCTTCATCGTCGACGCCGCCGTACGCGTGAAGGAACTGCCGGAGCCGGGGCCCGCTCGCGCGCCCGGCGCCCGCGGCGGGCCAACGGCGGTGCCGGCACCCACCGGCTCGTGACCCAGGGCTTCCTGTGTCAGCCGGGCTTGTGGATCATTCCCCGGACGAGGCTGTGACGTGAGCCGTCGGTGTCGGTGTCGGTGGTCTCCCGGGCCGACCGGACCGTGTGCGCGAAGGCGGCGGGATCAGGGCCGATGCGTTCGGCGCGGGGGCGCATGACGCCGGACAGCGGCTCCACCGCGAGGTGTACGTCGCCGACATCGCGGCGTTAGGGACGACGGTCTCCACCTCGACCACGACCACGAGGAACGGGGTGCCCGGCCCGGGGCGGCATCTCGGCGCACCCCGCCGGAACATGGGCCGGGGGACCTGGTCCGTGAAGGCCTCCAGGACCGCTCCGATGATCTCCCGTGTCCGATCAGCGGCAGGGTCCCGAGATCGCGGCCACAGGTCTCCCCCGGGAGTCAGTGCTCGGCACGGACGTGCGCGTGGGTCTTCGCGGTGTCGCTGTCGACGTGGACCGCCATGAAAGCGCAAAGGCGCTGCGGAGGATCTCGACGTACCGGCCGACCGGCACCGCCATCGGCGAAATCCCGGTCAGCGATTCGAAGTCGAGTGTGACCGGTGGCGGCGGCCGCCCCGAACCTCGTGTGGAGGTGGGGCGACCGCCGCTTTCCCGTGTGAAATCCGTTAATCCGTTACGGGCCCCTGCCTCGGGGCCATGGATTACTTCACGTCGACGTAGTCACCCTCGGCGCTGACCACCGCGGTGGACGCGATACCCGCGTACGTGAAGCGGTAATAGCCGTCTGCGGACGCCGGGACCGTGGTCTTCAGCGCGCCGCCCGTGGTCGACTTGATGCCCTTGACATTGGTGTAGTTGGTGGTGCCCGCCTTGCGGAACTGCAGCACCACCGACTGGCCGCTGAGCCCCGCGTACTTGTTCGTCTCCCAGTCGGCACGGGTCAGCGCGCCGGTGACCGTGATGGTCTTGCCCTTCACCACCGGCTCCGGGGACGCGTTGACCGTCAGTTTCGACATGCGCTGCAGGTTGAAGCCCTTGACGTTGTCCTTCTGGACGAAGTCGAGGTCCGTGCCCTGAGCGAGTGCCCAGACCTTCCAACCGCCGGCCAGCTTGTTCAGCAGGTCGTAGTTGGCGTCGACGGTGAAGGTGTGCTTGCAGGTGGAGGTCGTGGCGTTGACCTCGGTGCAGACGGCCTCGTCCTCGTTGGGCAACGCGCCGCCGTCAAGGGTGTCGAAGGTCGAACCGTGCCACAGCACCGCGGTTCCCCACGCGATGCCCGAGTCGTCCGTGGCGGTGAAGCTGACCGTGAAGGTCTTCTTCGTGGTCGCGCCCATGACGACGGCCTTGCCTCCGTTCACGACCACGTTCGAGATCGCGGTGTCTCCGATGACGTCGTCGGCCGCGACCGCCGCGCCCCTTTCGGCGCTCTTCGTGAACGAGGAGACGGTGTTGCCGTCATCCGCCTGCGCCGCCGGAACGGCGAGGACGGAAAGGGCCAGGGCGCCTGTCACTGCGGTGACAGAGGCACGAATGCGCATGTGTTTCCCCACGTCTGAGAAAGGGGCGCACGGGACAGCTCTGTTGCGTGCTTCCGTGCCGCCCGATCCAGCCAGTCTCTGGAGTCTGCTGACTCCACTGATCAGACATGGAGCACGGGTGAATGGTTGTGCGACTCCGTGAAGTTTTCTCACGTACGCGTTTATGCATGGCTATTACGGATTCCGTTACCCATAGCCGTCAACCGACCGGTTAACGAATCGGGGGCCGAAGGTTACCTATTGGGGAATGCCGGAGGCTCATTTGATGAACGCCGAGTTACCGGACGTCGACGTACTCACCGGAGCGTGTCGCCCTCACGCTCACGGTCCCGCTCGCGAACGAAAAGTACAGCCTGCTGCACCCCCCTTCGGGGTGCCGGCGGGAATGATCCGTGGTGGTGGGGCTGGTGTGCTGGGCGCATCGACATCAGCCCCCTCCGAGAGGACACGCGGTGACCGTCCAGACCACCTCAGGAATCCGAGGCGCCTTTCAACGCGCCCCGCTGACCTGGTTCTTCTTCCTCGCGTACGCACTGAGCTGGCTGGCCTGGACGCCGTACATCCTGTCGGAGAACGGGCTGGGGGTCTGGGACCACGACTTCGGCGCCGGCGGCTCGGGCCAGATCCTGGGTGTGCTGCCGGGCGCGTACCTCGGCCCGATCTGCTCGGCCCTGCTGATCACCTCCCTGACCGAGGGCCGTCAGGGGCTGCGGAACTGGCGGGCCCGGATGACCAAGTTCCGGGTCGGCTGGCAGTGGTACGTGCTGGTGCTCGTCTCGGTGCCCGCCGCGCTGATCCTCGCCGCCGTCGCGACCACGGACACCGAGCCCGTACTTCCCGGCGCCATGGTGTTCGCCATGTACCTGCCCGGACTGTTGATCCAGATGATCACGACGGGCCTCGCGGAGGAGCCCGGCTGGCGCGAGTACGCCATGCCCCGGATGCAGAGGCGGTACGGCCCGCTGGTCGCGACCCTCGTCGTCGGCGTCCTGTGGGGCGCGTGGCACCTGCCGCTGTTCCTGACCGACTGGGGCGGCGGGCGGGGCCATGACCCGATGGGCGTGCTGGAGTTCATGATCACCGCGCTCGCCTTCAGCGCCGTCATGACGTGGGTGTTCAACCGCTCGGGCGAGAGCATGCCGCTGGTCATGCTTTTGCACACCGGCGTCAACAACTTCTTCTCCATGGCCTGGGCCGACATGTTCCCGACGCTGACGGAGAAGCAGGGCTCCCAGGCGTTCCTGATGGCCGCCGTCACGGGGGCGCTCATCGTGGTGACCGTCACCCGGGGGCGTCTGGGCTTCGCGTCCGAGCCGTCCGTGGGGGCCACGGAGCCGATCCCGGGCGATGCCACTCCCCCTTCGGCGGCCGGCTCTCCCCACCCGTATCCCACGCGGGCCGGTACGGGTGACCGCGGCCCTTCGTGAGCGTGGCCCTTCGTGACCGCGGCCCTTCGTGAGCGTGGCGGCGAGCAGGCGCGTCGCGGCCTCGACGGGGTGCCTCCCCGGGGTGGTCCACGGCTCTGGCCGGACGATAACGTGTCCGGCTTGGCGACAGACGGTGGGCAGCGTGACGAGGTCGATCAGCCCGGGCACATCCGGGGCACCAGGGCAGTGGCCATCCGTGCCCGGACGCGGAGGCATGGCCATATGAGCCAAGGGCCAGGGCGTGCTGTTGTCCCTCAGGCGAGGGATGATCGGTGCATGAGAGGCGACGATCCTCTGGTGGTCGGTGCGCGGCCGGGCGTACAGGGCTTTGAGGAGGCGGTGACCGGTGCGGTCCGGAGGGTCCGGGCCGGGAGCGCCGCCGGTCGTGGCGGGGCCGTGCCGGCGGCGGCCCGGCTGTGGAGGAGGGGGCGGTGAATGAAGGGTCTCTCCTCAGACGGTACGAAGCGCTCCTGGGCGCCGTACCGCAGTCGGTCTGGGTGCTGTCCGCCGACGGGGTGGTCACCCTTCTGAAGGGCAGCGGGTTGCCGGAGCGGCTCTGGCGCCCCGACGGTGAGAGCTCATGGATGGACGCGGTGCACCCGAAGGACCGGGACTGGTTCCGGCGGGCGTGGCGCAAGGCCACCGAGCAGCGGTCCCCGATCGACACGATCGTACGAGTACGGCTCGAGGGCTCCCCCGACCGTTTCCGCCACATCAAGCTCATCGCCGCCCCTGTCCAGGACCCGAGCGGCGAGGTGGAGTGGGTCGGTACCGCCACCGATGCCGAGGACCACTGGCGCACCCGCATGCGGGAGAAGCTGCTGGCCCGTATGGCACCCGTACCGGCGGCGCACAACCTGTCCGAGGCCTTTCTGACCACCGCGGCCGCCGTCGTGCCCGAACTCGCCGACGCCGTCGCCATCTTCCGCGTACAGGGCGACAGCGAAGCAGCCTTCCGGACGTCCGCGGGTGTCCCGGCCGCGGCCTCGCCGGAGCGGGTGGGGCTCGCCCCCGGGCTGCCTCCCATGTATCCGCTGGACGCCGACTTCCTGCTGGGCCCGGCCGCGAAGGCGGCCATCGACAGCCAGGAGCCCGTGCTGCTGACCTTCCCGCCCGGAGAGCCGCCCACGGACAGTCTCTCCAGGGTCTCCGTCCGGTGGCTTCGCGAGGCCGACGCGACGAGCGTGGCCCTGCTGCCCGTCGTGGTCGACGGCCGCACGGTCGCGCTGGCGACCACGGCGAACTGCCGGGGCAACCCGCCCTCCGACGAGGCCGACCTCTATCTGCTGCAGGACGTCTTCCAGCAGATGAGCGGGCCCCTGCGCCGGACGATGGAACTGCAGAGCATCCGCGACATGGCCCTCGTACTCCAGCAGTCCTTCCTGGCCGCCCCGCCGTCCGTCGAAGGCCTCGTCATCACCGCGCTCTACCATCCGGCCGACTCGGCCGCCGAGGTCGGCGGGGACTGGTACGACGCCGTCCGGCTCTCGGCCGACTCGCTCGCCCTGTCCATCGGCGACATCGCAGGTCACGACGTGGACGCGGCCACCGCGATGGGGCGTGTCAACAGCATGCTGAGGGGACTCGCGTACGACAGCGGCCCCGGCGCCAGCCCGGCGGCCACCCTGAGCCGGCTCGACCGCATCGTGCAGGCGCTCGACAGCCCGTCGATGGTCACGGCCGTGCACGCGGTCCTGCACCGGCAGGCGGACGGTGCCTGGCACATCGCGCTGTCCAACGCCGGCCATCCGCCGCCCCTGCTGATCCCGGCGGACGCGCCGTCGCGGTTCCTGCACGACCTCACGGCCGCGGACCCACCGCTGTGTGTCGGCGAGGCCATCCCCCGTACCGACCTCCACGCGGTCATCCGGGAGGGCGACACCCTGGTGCTGTACACCGACGGGCTCGTGGAGGTGCCGGGCACAGACATCGGTGACGGTCTCCGGCGCCTGCGTGAGCACACCGACGCGCTGGTCCGAAAGGGCGTACCGCAGCTGAGCCTGATCCGAGGGCTCCTGCCGCCCGTCCAGAACCGCTGGGACGACATCGCCGTCATCTCCCTGCACGCGCGGAGGGAGGAGTGATGCCGGGGGTCCGTCGGCCTGGTCCGCCTGGTCCGCATGGCCGGCCCGCCCGCCACGCCTGGCTCGCCCCCGTCGCCCGGCCTGCCCACCCCGCCCGGCCCGCCCGCACCGCCACCCGCGTCCTCGTCCCGCTGTTTCGCTTGCGCCCCGAACCCCACCTTCATACCGTTGACAAGCCGTCCTCGACCGAAAGAGGCGCCGCATGAACTCCCCGCACGATCGACAGAGCGGACTCGCCACCACGCGCGCCCACTCCGCCCGCGTCTACGACTACATTCTCGGCGGCAAGGATCACTATCCCGTCGATGTCGAGGCGGGCGACGTCATGTGCCGGCACTGGCCCGCCCTGCCGGTCCACATGATGGAGAACCGCCGGTTCATGCACCGCGCGGGCCGCTTCCTTGCCGAGGAGCGGGGCATCCGCCAGTTCCTGGACGTCGGGACCGGGCTGCCGACCTCGCCCAACCTGCACGAGATCGTGCAGGAGGTGGCGCCCGAATCGCATGTGGTCTACGTCGACAACGACCCCATCGTCCTCGCCCACGCCCGCGCCCTGCTGCAGAGCTCGGCCGAAGGGGCGACCGCGTACGTGGACGCCGACATGCACCAGCCCGACACGATTCTGGACAGCGCCGAGTTCCGTGACCTCATCGATCTGAACCGGCCCGTCGGCCTGATGGTGATCGGCATCATGCACTTCATCCTGCCGCCGGACGACCGGCGCCTGATCAAGCGGCTCCTGGACCCGCTGCCGTCCGGCAGCTATCTGGCGATGACCATCGGCACCGCCGACTTCGCGCCCGAGGAGGTCAACCGGGTGGCGGAGGAGTACCGGCAGCAGAACATGCCCATGGCGCTGCGCGATCTCCCCACCGCCACCTCCTTCTTCGAGGGACTGGAACTCCAGGAGCCGGGAGTCACCCAGGTGCACACCTGGCGCCCCGGCCCCGAACAGGCCGGCATCGACGGCCGCGACATCGCCATGTACGGGGCGGTCGCCCGTAAGCCCTGACCGGAGAGTCCGGCTCTCGTCACCCGCTCCTCGACGAACCCTCGCGGCCGACGGTCCCGTACGCGAGGGCTATGCCGCCTCCCTGGCCGGCGGGACCGGGCGCAGCGGCCAGGCCGGGTCGCACACCTCGTCGGAGCCGTTGCGGGCGAACCACGCCTGGAGGCCCCGGGACTGGGCCGCGTGCCAGACCGCCTGGCGCGAGTGGAGTTCGGCGCGGCTCAGCCCGGATATCCGCTCGGTGTAGCGGCGCCCTATCGCCCGGACCAGGGCCAGGGAGGCGAGCGCGTCGGCGGCGGCGTCGTGGGCGTCGGTGAGCGGCACCTCGTACAGCGCGCAGAGGTCGGTGAGCGTGCGGCGTCCCTTGCGGTAGCGGTCCAGGTGCTTGTCGAGCACCCGTGGATCGAGGACACACCAGGGCGCGCCGCCTCCGAAGTACGAGCTGAGGGGCGCCCCGTGATGCCGTTTCACCTCACGGTCCAACAAGGTCAGGTCGAACGGCGCGTTCATCACCACCAGCGGTATGCCGGCCCCGCAGCGCGCCGCCAGCTCCCGGGCGATCTCGTCGGTCACCGGTCCCGGACTCCGGCCGTGCTCCCGCAGGAAGGCGTCGGAGAGCCCGTGCACGGCCCGCGCCGACTCCGGAACGGGGACGCCCGGGTCGACCAGCCACCGTATGACCTCGGTCGGCCGCTCCGGAGCGGACTCCACCACCAACGCGGCGGAGACGATGCGGTCCCGCTCGACGTCCACCCCGGTCGTCTCGGTGTCGAAGGCGGCCAGGATTCCCTCGTACCAATAGTTCATTGTCTGCCCCGAATTCTGCTGAATAGCACGTAACGACAAGATGTCCTGGGGGAGATGAGGGACAACTCCCCATCAAAGGTATTCCCCTGACGGAACATCAACGAACCGGGACCGTTTACGAGTTGGCGCAGGTGGAGACAACACAGGTGTTGGGGAGAACATACGACTCACGCATGGTTGTACGAGTTGCGTAGGTGCGTCGTCACTACCGCCTCAACCGTTCGACGAGCCACACCAGCACGGAAGGCACACGGGGCGATGGCACTCGCACAGCCCGACCACGGCCAGTTGCTGCCCGAGCGCGCCAGGGTGCTGCGCGGCGGTCTGGCCACCACCAGCTGCATGGAGACCCTGCAAGTGGGCTATCTGCACGCGGTCGCCGCAGCCGCGGGCTGCTCGCTCTCGCAGCCCTTTCCCGACAACGGCATCGACTGGCACGTCAGCCACAGTTCACGCGCGCACACCGTCGACGACGAGGTCACCATCAAGGTGCAGCTCAAGAGCACGTATCAGACCGCGCCCCACCCCCCGGGGTCGTCGTTCGCCTTCACCCTCGACAACGACCACCTCGCCAAGCTCGGTCGGACCCCGGTGTCGGTCCACAAGATCCTCGTGGTGATGCTCGTCCCGCGCACCCAGGACCAGTGGTTGCGCGCCGGCCACGACCAACTCGACCTGCGGCACTGCTGTTACTGGGTCAATCTCGCCGGGCGCCCCATCACCGGCCGGACCCGTACCACCGTGCGGATACCGACCGCCCGTATCTTCGACGACCGCGCGCTGTGCGAGATCATGGCGCGGGTCGGAGCCGGAGGACGACCGTGACGCAACCCACCGGCGACGCGCCGACGCCCCCCAGCCCCGAGTACGTGGACTCCGCCGTCCTCACCGGTCTGCTGAAGCAGCACGGCTGGCACCGCCGCGGAGGCGCGCCCGGCCGCTACAGCCGCTGGACACCGCCCAGCGGCGACGGCACCAGCCTCCTCGTCCCCGACGCCTCCCGGTCGGCGTACGCCGACCACGGCGAGCTGCTCGGCGAGGCCCTCACCGCGCTGAGCCGCTCCAGCGTGCCCTCCGCCCGGGAGGTGCTGGACGCGCTGACGATCCCCGGCGACAAGATCAGCTGGCGCCGTGTGATCCCTCGCTCCGGCGCAGCCGTCTCGTGGACCGCGGCGGAACAACTGCGTTCGGCGGCCCGGGGGATGCTGGTCGCCGCGACCCTTGCCGCCGTCCACCCGGCGGGCTGGTTCGGCGCGCGCCACAGGACGCACGCCGCGCGCGTGCTCGACGAGATCCTCGTCGGGCCCGCCCCCGCCGGCCACCTGCTCTCCGTCTACGCGCCCGTGCCCGACGGCCGACCGACCGCCACCACGTTGCTGCGCGCCCTTCAGACGACCCGGGACGCCGTCGACTACACCCGGACCACCGGCGGCCTCGACCCCTTCGACGACGCGGTCGCCCTCGGCGTCAGCCATGAACTCGTACGCGCGCTCGTCAAACTGGTCCGGGGCACGGAGGGTGTCGCCATCACCCTGGCCTGGTCACCGCTGGTGGCGGGTCCCCGGGGGTTCGCCCGCCGTCCCGAACCCGTCGAGTTCTCGCCCGGCGACATCCCCACCCTGATGGCAGCCGCCGACCACTACCGCGAGCGCGAGCCCTCCGTACCGGTCAGCCTCACCGGCACCGTCGTCCGCCTGCGCCGCCCCGAGCCGTCCGGCGGCGGCATCGTCCGGCTCCAGGTGCTCGCCGGAGCCGATGTCCGCCAGGTCAGGATCCAGCTCGACGAGGAGTCCTACCGCATCGCGGCGCACGCGCACCTCGTCGGCCTGCCGCTGCGGATCAGCGGCCGTCTGGAGTCCAGCGGCGGCTTCCGCCGGCTCACGGAGGTCTCCGGCATCACCCCGCTGGACGTCGACGAGGCCGAACGCGACCGACTGCTCAAGGCGCTCCAGAGCGTCCGCGAATCCTTCGAGGACGCGTGCGCCGGCGAACCGGACTGCTGAACGCCGCGGTCGATCTGACGGTGAGTCAGGAACGCGCGTGATCGGCTCACGACTGGTGCTGGTCCGCGGACGTTCGTGGCAGGCGCCCGCCGGAGCCGCCGTTCGTGTCTTGGTGGGCGTGCGTCACTGACCCGGTGGGGGTGGCGAGGGTGGGGGTGGCTGTGGTGGGAGCAGCAGTGGGGGTGGGGGTGGGTGTTCGTACGGGGTGGTCAGGGGGGCGCCCTGGCGCCAGAACGTGCTCAGTGCGGTGTTCGTCGTCCGTTCCGTCGAGGGGGTGTCAGGGACCGGGATGTGGAGGGCCGGGTAGAGGTCGAAGCGGTGGAGGTCGAAGGCGACGCGGACCGACTCGCCGTACGAGACCGCCGCGCGTACCGCCGCCGAGTAGGCGAACCAGGCCAGCAGCAGCGGTGCCGCGGTCAGGGCGAGCCACCAGTCCGTGGTGGCCAGCAGTGGTACGGAGGCCAGGGCGCTCACGCCCGCGACCGCCGACACGCGGCAGCAGACGTCGAGTTGGTCGCGGCGGTCGTCGACGACGGAGCGTACGCCCGCGCCCAGCAGCGGGTAGAGCCGTGGCCAGGCCACCGGGGTGTCCCAGCCGTACGCCGTCCCGGCCCGGTCCTCCATCGCGGCCAGGGCGTTGCCGAGTGCCGTGGGGCGCAGCGCCTCGGGGCGGCCCGGGTAACGCGCCCGCAGATGGCTCATCGCGACACCCGCCGCGTGTATGGACCGGGCGTCGGGCGGTGTGTCGCGCGGGAGCCGGGACGCCGACCGGGCCGCCGCCTCCTTCCGTCGCTGTCGGCCCAGGCAGTGGCGGGTCAGGGGGGCCGCCCAGCGTGGCCAGTACCCCTCCAGGAGCCGGACCAGGGAGAGTTGGAGGGGGTGCAGGACCAGGTTGAGCAGGGTGAGGGTGACCAGCATGAGCACGAGTTCGCCCACGGACAGTCCGCCCGCGGTGCGCCAGGCGTCCGAGAAGGAGAGCCGGGGTCCCGGGGCGCCCGCCCACACCAGCACGAGCAGGTAGACCGTGGCGGCGAAGGCGGGCAGGTGGCCGACGAGGAAGAAGCGCCCGGACAGCGCCGCGGACGGTGGTCTCAGGACGCTGTCGAGCTTCACGTCCGGCGTACCATCGCGCCGTCCCCCTCCGTGTCGCACTCCGGGACGGGACGGTCGGCCTCCAGCTCGTAGGCCGAACTCCCGCAGGTGGCGCAGTCGTACGCGTACACCTCGTAGCGGTTCGCCGCGCCCGCCAGGGACGCGCCGTCGCCGTCGCCCGTGCCGCGCCAGGGTTTGGTCGGGCCGCCCATCCGGCGCTCGAACCGCTCCCGGCCGACGGACGCGAGGGGCCGGTCACCGGCCTCCAGGGAGAGCACCGAGCACGCGGGTGTCGTGAGGAACACGGTGTGGACCGCCTCCGCCACGTCCCCGACCGCGGCGCCTTCCGGCACGACGATCCTGTGCCGGCGGGCCTCCGGGTCGTACGGCGTGTCGACGAGCGTGCTGTAGGGATGGCGGGCGGGGCGCGGCGTCATGCCGTCTCCTTCGCGTCGGGGTCGTTGGCGTGTGTCGGGGCCGGGTCCGTCACGGCCCGGCGTGCAGGTACGGGATCCACCAGCGGACCTCGTTGTCGATGTCGTCACGGCGCAGCGTGCGGACCGCGCCGTGGAGGGCGCGGGCGGCCAGGTCGGTACGGATCGTGCCGTCCTCGATCATCCGTTCGTACAGCAGACCGGTCAGATCGGCGGTGCGTTCGTCGTCCACCGACCAGAGCGTGCCGATGACATGGCGCCAGCCGGCGTACTGGAGCACCGCCGTCACGGAGACCAGTTCGTCGGGAATGGCGGCGCCGCCGAGCGCGGTCTTGCAGGCCGACAGGAGGACGAACTCGCCGCCGCCCCGCCCGTCCGCCAGTTCGGCGATCGTCAGCACGCCGTCGGCCAGGAGCACGCCGCCCTTCGAGGGCGCGTCGAGTCGCTGGGTGCCGTGGGAGCCGAGATGGACCCACCGGTGCGTCTCCATGGCCGCGCGTACGGAGGACCGTAGGGCCTCCGGGCCTTCGAGGACGGTGGGGGCGGGGTCGGTCAGCAGTTCGCGGAGCCGGTCCCGTTCGCGGGCGACGGCGGGCAGCGCGGCGACCGGTGGGAGCGGCTCCTCCCCCGGAGCAGGGGTGTCCGTCTCCGGGAGCGCGGGCGGTTCCGGCAGGGCGACCACCAGGAACGGGTCGGTTCCGGGACCCGTACCCCCGTGCGCGGCGGCGCGGGCGTCCAGCAGGGCCCGCAGCGTGAGCGCGTACGAGGACACCACCCGGTCGGGGACGTTCCAGTCCGGCGGCGCGCCCGCGTAGTGGTGACCCGCCGCGTGGAGGGGAAGCAGCGCCAGCGGCCCGGTCGGGCACCACCACATGCGGGCGGGTTCCCCGTCGGACCCGGCGGTGAGGGCCAGTTCGTCCAGTACCGGGCCGGCGACCTCGTCCCAGAGCCAGGCGAGGATGTCGGTGAGGCTGTCCTCCAGACCGAGGGCCGCGGCGAAGGAGCGCTGTTCCGTCTCGTACGTCTGGAGCGCCGTGAGGTACTCCTGCGCCTGTTCGGCCACCCGCGCCGCGGACACGTCCAGCGGCACCACCCTGATCCGCCCGCCGTGCAGGACGAGCGCGTCGCACCGCCACCGGCCCACGTTGACGACGACGACCGGGCCGTCGGCCGCCGCCGTGTGCAGGGCGTCCATGCCGGGTGGGCTCAGGAACGCGGAGTCGGGGCGGCGGGCGCGCAGCTCCTCGACCGTACGGTCCAGCTCGGCGGCGAGTTCCATGCGCCGGTCCGTACGGTGGACGGCGGCGCCCTCGCCGCCGCCCCGGCCGGCGACCGGGAGGGACGACGCGGCCGGGTCGGGCAGGGTGCCGAGCAGATCGCGCAGCTCGCCGAGGCGCCGGGCCAGCGCGCGCACGACGGGGTCGTCGTCGGTCAGCAGCCCCGACATGTCCGCGCGGTTCTCCAGCAGTTGGGACCAGATCACCGCGCGGCCGGCTTCGAGGAGCAGCAGGGCCTGCTCCGGCTCCTCGGCGGCGAGCGCGTTGCCGGCCGCGTCGGCGGCGAGCCGGGTCCAGTGGGCCAGGGCCTGTTCACCGCCGGCCCGGTCGAGGCCGCGCCCCGCGATGACCCTCAGCAGGTCGACACCGAGGGCGTATCCGGGCATGGCGGCACGGGCGTCACCGGTGGACTCGACGGTGAACACGGCCCAGTTCTCCGCCGCGACGAGGCGGGTGTGCGGGGGCGCGTCCGTACGGTGTGCGGCTTCGCGCCACAGCCGCAGCGCCTCGTCGGCGTCCTCGGCGGAGCCGGTGATGTCATGGCGGCGTCTCAGGGCGAACGCGAGGTTCCCGGCGAGTCCGGGGTGGTCGGGACGGTCGGCCGAGGTGTCGTCAAGTACCTGGCGGGCCAGCCGGATGACGTTCTCGAGGACCTCGGTGTCACCGTCGGACTCGTACTGGGCCAGTGCGGCGAGCGCGTAATTGTTGGCCCGGCCCGCCGCCTCGGGATGGCCCGTCGGGGTCGCGGAGACAGCGGCGAAGGTGGCCTTCAGCGCCTCGGCGAGATCGGCGGGGGCGGCGTCCCGCTCGTACCGGACGCGCAGCAGCATACCCAAGTGCGAGAGCAGCGAGGTGCGTTCGGGGTCGTCCACGGCCACCAGCGCCACCGCCCGGGAGATCAGCCGGACGGCCTCCCCGAGGTCGGCGGGGTCGCCGAACCAGCCGTGGCGACCGCGATGCGCCACCGCCAGGTTCGACAGGAAGGCGGCGCGGTCGTTGTGGCCGTCGGGAAGCGCGTCGACCGCCGCGCGGCCGGCCTCCACGGCCTCGTTGATGTCGTCGGGGTGGCGGGCGACGGTGAACCGTCTCTGAAGCGTCGCGCCGAGGGTCGACATGAGCACCGGGAACGCGGGCGCGGTCGCGTCGATCCCGGCGACCGCCTCGCGCCCCACCGCGACCGCGCGGTCCAGGACGGTCCGCCGCCCGGTGAGCTCGTGGAGGAGGCCGAGCGCGTACGCCAGGTTCCCCGCGTAGGGCGCGTGCCTCGGGTCGTCCGCGCGCAGCCGCGCGAGGGCGTTTTCGCAGTACCGGACGGCCTCCTCGGCGTCGCCGGAGTCCCCCAGCCACTCGGCACGGGCGCGCAACGCCAGCCCGAGTCCGGACAGCACGTCGGGAGTGGCGGAGCTGCCCTCGACGAGCAGACTCTCGGCCTTCCGACACCACTGCACGGCCTCTTCGAGGAGGTCGGCCACGGTGGGGACGGGTGGGGGTGCCTGCGGTGCGGTCGCCGCCGGTGCACCCGCCTGCGGTGGGCCGGCTGCCGGTGGGCCCGCCTCCGGTGCCCTCGCCTCGGACGCGCGCCCTTCCGGTGCGCCCGCCCCCGGTACGCCCACGCTCCCCGCCCCCGCCGTACTCCCCTCCGGCAGCCGGGGGCCCAGGCTCAGTGCCGTGCCCAGGGTGACCATCCGGCGGGGGAGTTCCGGGTCGGCCGGAGGTGTGGCGGCGATGGAGGTGCGGACCCAGCGCACCGACTCCGTGAGGTCCGCCGCGTCGCCGAGGGCCTCGAAGCGCACCCGCAGCGCCGCCGCCAGGTTCCCCTGGAGCAGCGGCACCGTGCTCCGCGCCCACGCCGTGTCCTCGTTCGGGCCCCGCGGTTCGGCCAGCACGGCGAGGCCGGTGGCGATGGCCTCGTCGAGGTCGGCGAAGGAGCCGGTCGTCTCGTAGCGCAGCTGTAACGCCAGCACCACCGCGCCCACGCAGCCGACGTGGTCCTCGTGACCGGCCGGCGCGAGTGCCACGCTCTCGCGGGCGTGGCGCAGCGCCTCGTCGATGTCTCCCGGCTGCCGTACGGAGGACCCGCTCCGGTGGCGTGCGGTCAGGGCCGAGCTGAGGTTCATCAGCATCGCGGGGCGGGTCGGTTCGTCGGCCCCCAGCGCGGCGACCACGGAGGTCAGCAGCGACACCGCCCGTTCCAGATAGGCCAGTTCGCCGGAGAGCAGGAACAGTTGCAGGGCGCGCGGGCCCGCCGACGTCGCCACCGCGAAGGCGAACGGATGGTCCGCCGGCGTCGCGTCGAGGGCACCCAGCATGAGGTCCAGGCCCCGCTTCAGGCCGGCCGGGTCCGAGGCGCCGTCGAGGATCCGCAGCGCCTCCTCCACCATCTGGGTGGGGAGGCCGTCCGGGGCCCCTCCGTCGGGGCCGGTCCCGGCGGCAGCCGCTTCGCGGGCCTCCACCTCCCGGCGTACGAGATCCGGGACCAGTTCCGGTTCGGTGAGCAGGATGTCCCGGAAGATGTCGAAGGCCCAGTCCCGCGACTGCTCGGCCTCCGTCGGCGGCAGTACGTCGGAGCGGCACAACAGCAGCCAGGCGCCGGCCAGTCCGGCCCGCCTCGCAAGGCCCTCCGGTATGCCGGGGCGCCCCGCGAGCCGGCGCAACTCGGCGAATTCCGCGGGCACGTCGGCGTTCAGGAGACAGTGCGCGTCCTGTGTCTCCTGGTAGGAGAGCACGCGCTGCCCCAGGGCGTTGATCAGTTCGAGGATGCGCTCGACAGGGTCGCTCATTCGACTTCCTCCCCTTCCGTTCTCCGCTTCTCCCCGGTGCTCCCGGGCTCCGGGGCCCCGCCCGCCGCCGGTCCGGCGCCGCCGCCTTCGGCCGCCGCGCTCAGGCCGTCGGTGACCCGCGCCGCCGCCGCGGCCCGTCCCCGCAGGTCGAGCGCCCACGCGAGATCCCGACCCGACGTCGCCATGCGCGCGCCGGGCGGCAGACCGGACTCCCGGGCCGCCCCCGCGCCCTCCTCGCCGACGCGGGCCGCCGCCGCCCCCTGGTCGAGGAGCAGCAGCAGCCGCGCCTGGGCCAGGAGAGCCTCGGCGTACGCGAGCCGGCTCTCCGGGTCGTCGTGTCCCGCCAGCTCCGCGCAGACCTCGCGTACGTGGTCGAGACCGCGCCCCGCGTCCTGTACGACGCGTGCCAGATGGCGCGGCAGATCGTCGGAGCGGTACGGGCTCACCGCCTCGGCGAACGAGGTCAGCACGTTCTGCGGGCTCCCGTTGAACGAGGAGTCGAACTCGATCCGCACCTCCTGCCGGGAGCTGCCCACCGTGAAGACGAACCGGCCCTTCACCCAGTCGTGATCGGCATAGGGGTTCCGACGCCGTTCACGCTGGACGATGTAGCCGCGCAGGGGCACCCAGCCACTTTTGAGCAGCACCTCGCCGGTGACGACGGGAGCGAGTACGCGCACGTCCACCTCGTACCGCCGTTTCGCGGTCAGGGACCTGCCCGGAAGCGAGAACTCCATCCGGTAGAGGCCCTGTTGGGCGACGAGCAGTTCCTCCAGGGAGGTCATCCCAGCAGTCGGACCAGCCACCAGACCGCGATCGCCGTCACCAGGAGGAGCGTCACCAGAGCCGTCGCCGCCCCCGCCGATGTCGGGCGACCCCCCGATGTCCAGCGACCGCCCGGCGCCGTCGGAGTCGTATCGCCCGGCGTGGTCGGAGTCGTAGCGCCCGGCGTCGTCGGAGTCGTAGCGCCCGGCGTCGTCATATTCGTAGCGCTCGGCGTCGTCCTCGGAGCCGTACGGGACGGCTTGTCCCCGCCCGGTGCCGGTTCGCCCGTGGTGTCCCGGCGGCCCGCCGGGACGGGCGCTTTTCCCAGCGGTTCGACTCCCCGCAACTCGCCGTCGTCGTCGCTGTCGTGCAGCAGAACGGCCACCTCGTGCGGCAGCGCGCCGGCCACCCGCCGCGCCCCGTCGAGAGTTCCCACCGCGTGGGTGGCGAACGCCCACCCGGGCCGCTCCGACTCCAGCAGCCGACGGACGCGGGCCCGGAAGGCCCGTACCGCCGTCTCGTCCCCCGCGTCCCCGGCCCAGGACCCCCGGCGGTCCTTCTCCGAGCGCCGGCGGTCCTTCTCCGAGCGCCGGCCGGACGCACCGGCGGCCGTCTCCGCCGCCCCGTCCGGCCCGTCCGTGCCCTGCCGCAGCGCGGCCAGCAGCGGGGTCTCGACCTCCCCGTCCCCGCCCGCCAGCCGCGCGTCCACGAAGTCCGCGTCGAAGGCCGTGTCCAGCGCCGCGCCCAGGGCCGCGCGCTCGGCGGGATCAAGCCCGCACCGTACGAGTCGCTCCGCGAACACCGGGTCGTCGTGCACGTCGTCCACCACGACCGTGAACCGGATCCGGGTGCCGATCACATCGGTACGCCGCGAGGGGATTCCGCTGATCAGCAGCCCGGTCGAGGCCGCACCCCGCCGCCGGACGACCAACTCCTCGCTCTCCAGGAACACCCAGGCGGCGACGGTCTCCCACCACAGGTCGGGCGGGGCGTCGCCGAGGAACGCGTAGTCCTGCCGGCGCTGGGTGCCCCGGGTCATCACGTAGGCGCGCATCAGCTCGTCTTCCACTCGTCGACCCGGTCGTCCACGGGCTGCCCGGCGAGACGGCTCAGCATCGTGTTCAGCTCTTCCTGCCGCTCCCGCGCCTCCGCGAGGGTCCGGCGGCTGCGCAGCCTGGCCGCCCTGTTGGCCAGCGCCTCGCCGTTCAGGTAGTAGTCGAGCGCTCCCCAGAAGCCCTTCTGCTCCGTCCTGCGTTCCAGGGCGGCCTGGTACGAGCCCTGGGCCTCGGCGGCCCTGCGCTGCTCCGCCGTACGCCGCCCGGAGACGACACACTGGCAGAGCTCACGCATCACGGAGCCGGCCGCCTTGGGCCGTACCACGGGCGGGATCTCGCGGAAGCGGTAGTGCCCCCGGAAGTCGAGAGTGGGAGAGCCGTATTCGTCCTGCCGCTCGATCCACTCGCCCTCCATGAGATCGACGCAGCCGTACGTGTCGATGGGCGCGTAGACCACCCGTACCGCCCGGTCGGTGGTCTCCTCCCGGATGATGTCGATCACGGACTGGTACTTGGCCTCCACCAGCGTCCGCAGCCGCACCGCGTCCCGGCCCGTGCCGCCGTTGTCGTCGAAGTACTTCTCGCACTTCAGCGGGGCGATGACCACGACGGCGGGTTCGTCACGGTGCTCGGGGAGGTTGCGCGCGCGGGCCCATTTGCGGGCCATGGCCTCGACGTCCTCGAAACCGAGCAGATCGGCCACCGCGCGGCGCTGCGCGGGCGTGACCGCCTCCATCAGGACAGCCGCCTCCACCGGGAGCAGCAGCATGAGGCTCTCGGTGATGTGCTCCTCGCACGCCGGCCAGTCCCGCTGGGCCTCCGCACTGCTCATACGCACCGCGGGGTCCAGCCAGCCGCCGGGGTAGTCCAGGATGCTGAACGGGATGCCGGGGTCCGTCTCGGTGTCGCCCGCGGCCCGCAGCTCCACCTCGTAACGGAACATGGACTGGTTGCCGCCGAGCGAGCCCGCGTCGAACTCCCGTGCCTCGACGGCGCGTCGGAGGTCCTTGCGGTTCTTGCGGATCCGCATCTCGGTCGCTTCGTTCATGACGAGGGCGATGCCGCTGCCCGCGAGCATGGTTTCCGTCTCCGCCAGGATGGCGGTGATCAGGGTGGTCTTGCCGACCCTGGAGGGGCCGACCATCGAGGTCTTGAACGAGAGAGTCACCGCCGTACGCCCTTTCCGTTCGCGCCCGCGCCCGCCCGCCATGGGGCCGACGGCAGCGCGCCCGGAAGCCACGTGCCTGGTGGCGACGTGCCCGGTGGCGCCTCCGCGGTGATCAGCTCGCGCAACTCCCCCAGCAGCGAGCGCACTTGGCGCAGCCGCTCCGTCGCCGCCCTCGGCCCCCGGGCGTCGTCGGGCCACACCCGGTCCTGGAAGCCGCCCACCAGGCGCCTGAACTCGGCCGCCGAGGAGTCGGACCGCACCAGGGCGTCCTCGAACTGCTCGCCGTACGCGAACAGCGCCTGGGCCGTCGTGCCCGGCTCCTGCGCCAGCACCGCGTGAGCGTCGTAGGCGGCCTGCCGGGCGAGCTGGGTGACGCGGTCGAACAGCAACTCGGCGCCCGCCGCCGTGCGCTCCACCGCGAGCAGGCTGGTGGGGCCCTTGTCGGACACGTCGTCCGGTTCGGGCAGCAGTACGCCGAGGGCGCGACGGAGCCTCGGCAGCATCCGGGTCCGGTAGTCGAGCCGTACGTCCAGGGCCGACCGGAGCGTGCCGGCCAGGCCGGGGCAGGGATCGGGTGCGTTGCCAAGGATGTCGGCGAGGGCGGCGAGCACGTCCTGAGGCTGCCTGGGCTCCTCAACACCCTTGCTCACTCGCCGACTTGACGGGAGAGCCGACTGGTGCCGTGAGGGGCCGGGCCGCGCCGGTTCCTCGGCCAGGAGCGCGAACCGGGGCCCGAGAGCGGTGACCAGACCCGCCCAGTACTCGTCCCTGCGCCGCGTCAGCAGATCATCCACGGCCGAGAAGCGGCGGGCCATCTCGACCCGGACCCGGTTGAGTTCACCGGACGCGAACGGCAGGGACGCCCGGTCCACCCGGAAGCGGCTGAGCGCCCGCTCGCGCCACACGTCGCCGCCCTCACCGAAGCCGTCGAGCACCCAGGCCCGTACGTCCCGGTGGACCTCGGCGACCCGCTCGTAGAACTCGGTGTCCTCGTAGTCGTCCGCGGCCCGGACGCGCAGCAAGTCCACCCACTCCTGCACGGACGCCGCCACCTCCGCGCGCAACTCCTCGGCGCGGGCGATGGTCTGCTCCGTCGTCGTCGGCACGAACGCCGCCCTGAGGGCGTCGGACCAAGCGGCGAGCTCGCTCTCGATCCGGTCGCGCCGGTCCTGGCAGACGGCGACCGCGTCCTCGATGACCAGCCGGTCCATCCGGGGGAGCGCGTCGGCGAGGTGCTCCAGGATCGGCTGGAGAACCTGGTCCCGTACGGTGTCCCGGTCGGCGCCGTCGGCGAGGATCACCCAGTA
The DNA here is from genome assembly GCF_042716895.1 of Streptomyces sp. NPDC058653. Lineage (NCBI taxonomy): Bacteria > Bacillati > Actinomycetota > Actinomycetes > Kitasatosporales > Streptomycetaceae > Streptomyces > Streptomyces sp. NPDC058653. The sequence continues at coordinate 44,260 of NZ_JBHXRM010000051.1, forward strand.
ACCGCGTTCGCTGTCGAGGCCGTTGAGCCGCTCCCGCAGGTCGTCATCGAGGGCTTTGACGTTCTCCGGCAGGCAGTCGCCGGTGTTCACGAGGACGGCGGCGAAGTCCCGTACGTCGGCCACGGTGCAGACGCTGCCGATGAGCTGGAGGGCGCGGGCGTCCTCCTCCGCCCACATGGCGTTGGTGTCCGTCGGCCGTTTGACGACGATGACGAAGTCGACGTCGTTGCGCAGCCCTTCGAGGTGGTGCGCCTCGGCCTCGGGGACCAGCTCGCCCAGGCCCGGCATGTCCACGAGCCCGAGCGCCGTCACGTCCTCGACGGGGAACGCGCAGGTGATCGCCGCGTCCTTGACCGCGAGGTAGGGGCGCGCGGCGGGGCCGGAACCGGCGTCCGGGTAGGCCACCCAGGCGCGGATGTCGGTCAGGTCCACGGTCCGCGCCTCGCCGGTGAGATGGCCGCGGTAGGAGTCGAGTGCCTCGTGCGCCTCGCGCACGCGCGCGAGGATCGGCGCCAGCCGGGGCTGATCGGGTCCCTCGACCCCGTCGGCCACGCTCGGGTAGCGGTACCGGACGAACTCCGCCAGGTCACGCGGGGCCGGCAGCAGGCCGAGCTCCTCGTGGTACGGGGCGATCACGTCGCGGAGGAACGAAGCCTCCGTATGCATCGTCAGCCGGGCGCCCCGATCGGTCGACGAGTGGTAGATCCGGCTGCGCACGGCGGTCACCGGCTGGCCGCGACCGCTGGGGATCTGCCGGTCGTCGAGTCCCGACAGCGACTGGAGGACCGTGCTCTTGCCGTTCCTGGCCCGGCCGCTGACACCGATGTTGACGGTGGCGCGGCTCACCCTCCTCCGTACGGTCCCGAGGACCTCCAGGCAGTCGCGCGCGGCGCGTGCCATCTCGGCCACGTCCAACCGGCGCAGCGCGGCGGCCGGTTCACCCTCGTCGGCGGGGGTGGCGGCGGGCGCGGTGCTCGCGGGCGCGGTGCCTCCCGCAGCGGTGCCGCCGACCGCTGTGCTGCCAACCGCCGTGCCACCGACCGCCGTGCCGCCAACCGGTGTGCCGGCAACCGCCGTACGGCCCGCCGGTGTGCCGCCGGCGGCCGTGTCGCCGAGCTCTCCGATCAGCCCCTGAATCCGATGCCATTGCTCGATCTGAGCGTCCACCAACGGGAGTTGCTCGCGCCTGCGGCGTAACACCCCGTCGAGCCGTTCCTTGTTGGTTCTTCCCGCGTTCTCACTCACAGCCGAGCCGCCCCCCTCGCGCCTGTCACCGTACCGATCTCCGGCACAATGCCCCGAAGACCCCGAATTCACACCATCACAAATCACACTGATGCGGTTACCTTAGGTATACATGGGACAGGCTCCGGTTCCACCGAAACCGGGAAGCTCGGGACGGGGATTCGCGGGAGCTGCAAGGGTGGTCGCCCACGCCGGCACGCGGGGGCCGGTCGTCGCGTGCGTGAGGTGATGGATCGTCACATGCGTGTGCCGAGAACGCAGTCGACGGCCATGTACAGGGTCTCCGTCTCGGACCGCAGGATCGACTTCTCGGCGGGCAACGCCCTCTCGGTCGCGAGTCCGTTGAGGACAGTCATCAGGAATCTCGCCCGCCGTGTGTTCTCGCCCGCGGCCAGCGCGCCCTCCTGAGTGAGGACCGCCAGCCAGGACTCGACACGGCGTTGCCCCTCCCGGTCCATGGCGAGATACGCCGCACGCACCTCGTCGGTCGGCTCGGGGGCGATGAAGGTCTCGAACAGTCTGGTCCACGCCTCGCGCGCCTGCTCCCCGACCCCGGCGGGCGCGAGCACCTGGCGGAGGCAGTTCACCAGCCGGTCCCGTGCCGGTACCGAACGGTCGTGGATCCCGCCCTCGGAGACCACGTGGTCGTAGATGACGGTGAGTACGGCGTCCAGCAGTTCGCGCTGCGTCGGGAAGAAGTGCCTGAGCGATCCGGTGCTCACCCCGGCGCGGGCGGCGACCGCTCGCACGCTCAGGTTCACCGAAGGGTCCTCGCCGATCATCGCCGCGGCCGCCGCGAGGATCCGGTCACGCGTGCCGGTCCTCTTCTCGTTCTCCACCACTGCCGCCGCCTCTCATCACACCGTACTAGTACGCCGTGATAGCTTAGCTCCCATGACACTAGTACACCGTACTAGCCAGGGAGGCTGAGCGATGTTCAAGGAGCGGCGGCGGCGCCGGGCCGCGAGGCGCGTACGACCGGGGGACGGGCGGCCCCTGCAACGTTTCCGCTGGTGGCAGCTGCCGGGCCGGGCGCTGTTCCATCTGCCTCTGCGGCGGCACGACGGTCGTCCGGCGGCGTACGCGGTAGATGTACGGCACTGGCAGAACCAGAGCTCCGGCAACGTCGAGGCGCACCTGTACCTCGACGGCAGGCTCCACGCCGAGTCCAAGCTCCCCGCCGTCTTCCCCGTACCGGACGGCAGGATCGAGGTGGCGATGAGCGGCTTCGGGATCAAACGCTGCCACTACGTCACCACGGCGGGAGCGGAGCACCAGCTCGTCCCGGATCCCGCCTCCGCCGAGGGCCGCCGCGCCCGCCTCGACCGCGACCACCGGGCGCTGAGCCGGTGGATCGGCTTCTGCTCGCTGATCGTGCTTCTCATCGGCGCCGGTCTTCTGGCCGTACAGATCGTGGAACCGCTCTCCCGGATACCTCCGGTCGCCTCACGCGTCGGGGGCTTCGACTCGCCCGTGCATCTGCCGCTGTGGCTCAACATCGCGCTCGGGGTCGCGGCGGCGCTGGGCAGCATGGAGCGGGCGCTGCGGCTGCGCTACCACTGGCTGCTGGACGGGGCGGCGAACTAGGGCGGCGAGTGCCGACCCCTTTCCGTGGGTCCGGTCCCCGCCTCGCCCGGAGTTGTCCGCGAACCCTCCCGGTGTTGTCCGTGATCCGTAACGGACGCATCCCCCGGCCCGACCGCCTCGTCCTGACAGGTGGTCGCGAGGTGACCGGGGACCGACGAGGGACTGCCCATAAGGAGCGGACATGGCACGGCACGGCGGACGCGGCTGGTACAGCAAGTTGATCGGTGCGGCGCTCGGGGTGACGATGCTCGCCACCGGCGCCTCGGTGTGGGCCACACAGGTCGGCACGGCGAGCGAACCGTCACCGAGGCCGACCGCGCCGGCCACGCCCGCCGGTGACCTCAAGCCGGTCGCCGAGACCATCGCGCACGCCTCGGAGGAGGGGCCGCGCGGCGTCAACCTCACCATCGACGACGGCCCCGACCCCGTCTGGACCCCCCAAGTGCTCGACCTGCTGCGGGAGTACGACGTGAAGGCCACATTCTGCATGGTGGGGACGCAGGCACAGGCCCACCCGGACCTCGTGAAGAGGGTCGTCGCGGACGGGCACCGGCTGTGCGACCACTCGGTGTCGCACAACACCGCCATGGACAAGGACTCCCGGGCCTACCAGTCGAAGCAGATCCTCGACGCGGAACGCATGATCACCAAGGCCTCCGGGGGCGTACGCCCGATGTACTACCGCGCGCCGGGCGGGGCCTTCACCCCGTACAGCCGCGAACTCGCCGCATCCCGGGGCATGCGCCCGCTGGGCTGGAACGTGGACACGAAGGACTTCGAACGCCCGGGCACGGAAGCCATCGTCGCCACGGTCGAACGCGAACTCCCCAACGGACCGACGCTCCTCTTCCACGACGCGGGCGGCGACCGCACCCAAACGGTCGAGGCCCTGCGCCAACTCCTCCCCCAACTCAAGGACCAGGGCTACACATTCGGCTTCCCGGTCCGCTGAGCGCGGGGGTAGCCCGTCCCGGCGATCCCGTTTCGCACGCCGGGCCGCGCACCCCGCGTCGTATATCCGCGCACTGTCACAGATCGTCGGCGGCGCAACCGAGTGAGCCGCTTCCCCTCTCTTGCAGAGCGCCCGACAAGCCCCGCACGCCCCGCACGTAACAGCCGAGGAGACAGCCGTCATGTCCCAGACATCAACTCCCCTCATCCGGAGCCTTCGTGGGCGGGTCATGGGACTCGCCGTGGCCGGTGCGGCCGTGGTCCTCGCCGTGCCCGTCACCGCGTCGGCCGCCGTCGGGCAGGCCGGTGCCGCCGCCGCTGCCGACCCCGTCTCCGTCCTGTCGTACACCGCCAAGGAGCGCCGCGAGGCCCTCGCCTACTGGACGACCGCCCGGATCAAGGCCGTCGGGAAGTCGGTGGATCTCGGTCCTACGGGGCCGAAGGCCAAGCCGTACCGGGGCACCGCCCTCAAGACCGTGGGGCGGCTCTTCTTCGTCAACACGAACGGCGCCGACACCTGGTGCACCGCCACCGCCGTCAAGAGCGCCAACCGGTCCGCCGTGATGACCGCCGCGCACTGCGTCCGGCGGGGCTCGTCCCCCGGCAACACCAACACCACGATGGTCTTCGTCCCCGGCTACGACAAGGGCAAGAAGCCGTACGGCGTGTTCGCGGTACGCAGCGCCGCGGCGCCGCGTGCCTGGGTGAACGACTCCACGAACGACCTGGCGGCCCTGGTGGTCGACGCCGACAAGAAGGGCCGGAAGCTCACCGACGTCGTGGGCGGCCAGGCCATCGCCTTCAGCCGGCCCGTCGGCGGCACCGTCTCCGCCCTGGGCTACTCCGCCACCCGCCCGCAGCTCGGCGAGGAGCTCCTGCGCTGCGTCGGTACGGCGAAGAAGGAGAGCGGCATGCAGCGCATCCCCTGCGATCTGACGGGCGGCGCGAGCGGCGGACCGTGGCTGGCCGACTTCGACTCCACCACCGGCAAGGGCGTCCTGGTCTCGGTCAACGCCTCGCTGGACGCCCTGACGCCGACGAAGATGTACGGCGAGGTGTTCGGGGCCACGGCCAAGAAGGTGTACGACCGGGCGCAGAAAGCCTGACGCGCCGGAGGCGGGCATACGGACGGCCCATGAGGACTCTCGATGAGTCCTCATGGGCCGTCCGCGTCTGACTGGAGGGAACCGCCGGGCCCGGGTTCAGGCCGGCGTTCGGGCCGGGGTTCGGGCGGCCGTGGGTTCAGATCGTCGGTGTGTCGTCGACGATTTCCTTGTGCGGTTCGACGATGAACTTCCAGCCCTCGCTGGGCTCCAGGAACCGCACCCGCGTCGGGTAGATGTCCAGGGCGCGACGGTCGCGATTCTGGTTGTTGGTGTTCTTCCGGCCCCGGGCCGGCTCCTCGAAGAGGTCGACCTTGACGTCCGGAACCTCGGCGACTTCCTCGCTCCAGCGCTGGACGATCCCCACGCCGAACGCGTCCCGCGCGACGGTGTAGAGCGCCTCCAGGGAGTCCTTGTTGCCGTTGGGCACAAAGAGGGCGAGATTCAGGAGGACGCCGGCGCTCTGGAGAACCTCGATTTCTTCCCCCGCCTTGTCGGCGACCCAGATACCGCGCTCTTCGGCATTGTCCGGGAGAACATGGATTTCCTCACCGAAAACCGTCCTCGCGGTGAAGGAACCTCCCTCGGAATTCTTACCCGGCTCCGTAAGGAAAGCCGGGGCGAAGCAGTCGAGAGGAAGGCCTTCCATCTCGGCCGAGACGAAGATCCCGTCCTGGAGGCCCAACTCCGCAACCTCTCCGGCCGTAAGACGTCGAGCCGCAACCTTCTCGGTATTCACGCCATTCCCCTTTTTTTGTGGCGTCCTGTGAATTCACCGAATTCTACCACGGCAACGGACAACCACTTCCCACAGCGTAATCCGATCACATCTCCGAAAGGCCGTTGATTTAGCCGGTGTTGGGGGTGCCGAAGTCGCTCGCCAATGGAATGCGCACTACTTCCCCGGCGGGTCCGCGCGGTCCGCGAAGACGCCCCTCGCCATGCCCGTGGCCTGTCCGATCTCGATCAGGTAGCCGTCCGGATCCTTGATGTAGCACCGGATTTCGGCCTTGCGGTCGATGGGCTCGGTGAGGAACTCCGCCCCCTTGGCGACCGCCTGCTCGTGGAAGGCCGCGATGTCCGCCACCCGTACGTTGAGGAACGAGGACACCGGGTCGCCGGGCTCGGGGGCGGTGAGGACGATGTCGGGCTTGTCCGAGGTGGGGCCACCGCCGGGGTTCATGATGATCCAGGCGTTGGAGATCTTCACGATGCAGGGGTTCTCCTCCAGCACCACCTGCCCGCCGAACACATCGGCGTAGAAACGACGTGAGACCGCGACGTCCCGCACGGTCAGGAAGTGGGTCAGCACCAAGCCCTCGGCGGGCGTCGGCAGATCGTCGGTCATGAGGTCGGTCCTTCCGCTCGTGTGCGTCGTCCACTCGGCCGCCGTCGTCGTCTCCGCCCGCCCCAGGGGGCGGGCGCCGCTCACCGGTCGGCCCAGCGCTCCGGATCGGTCTCCAGAGCCGCCCGGTCCCATCCGGCGCGGTCCGCGGCGGCCACGTAGGTGCTCTGGAGGAAGCCGGCGAGTGCGCGGTCCGGATCGTCGGCGGTGCGCACCGCCTCGTACGGCAGCAGGAACTGCCCGTTCTGCCGGCTGTAGAAGGCCTCCGAGGGGGTGACCGTGCCCTCGGCGAACCCGGCGGGCTCGGGATAGGCGTACGAGTAGAACGCCCCCTCCTCCCCGCCACCGGGCCAGAATCCGCAGCTGCTCAGCTCGTGCGAGTACCCCTCGGTCATGACCCAGTCACCGCAGTTCGGCGCGCCCCCGGGGTGCGGGGGCGCGGGGCGCCCCGAGAACCGGGTGCACGCCAGGTCCATACCGCCCCAGAAGAAGTGCACCGGGCTCACCTTGCCGACGAAGCGTGCGCGGAACGCTCCCAACACCCGGTTCGCCTGGAGGAGTTGACGCCAGAACAGGTGCGCCGCACGTGGGTCGTAGGTGTGGTGCTCGTAGTCCGAGGAGAACGGGATGGCCGGCTCGACCTCGTTGGGGTGGTCCTGGATGGGCGTGGGTATGCCCAGCTCCTCCAGCGCCTGCCCGACACGGGCGTCGAAGTCGGCCACCGGCATGGACTCCAGGGGAATGCCGCGGGCGCCTCCGTCACTGGTACGCAGCCGCAGCGCGTGGTCGACGAAGTCGAACTCGATGTCGAAGGCTCCGGTGCCGTGGGGAACGGCGGAGGTGGTCAGCCCGCGCGGCGTCACATAGAGCACCACCTGCCACCAGTGGTTGAGCAGGGGGGCGTGTGCCAGCCGGACCTTGCCCACGATCTGGGTCCACATGTGCAGCGTCTCGCGGGTCTCGGTCCAGTCGTCGACGCGCAGCCGGGGCCACGCAGTAAGAGCGGGCGGCACGGCGCGGGAGGTTTCCGTCGTCCCCATGGTCGGTCCTCTGCTCGGTGGCGTCGGACAGGGTGCGGGGCCCGAGCGTGCGGAGCGTGTCGGCGTCCGGAGGCTCGTCAGCCCGTCAGGGCGGGTCCCTTTCCCTCCACCTTGCGCAGCGTTCCGCGCCCCCGCAACTTCGACGGTGGCGTTCCGGCTCGTGGTGCCTGGTCGGGCGAGGTCGTCCGGCCCCGTACGACGCGAAAGGGCGCCCCTCGGGAGGGGCGCCCTTCGCCGTGGTGCGGCAGGTGAAGCCGGGTCAGGAGGCGGAGCCGGCCCGACGGCGGCGGACGGTGAAGAGCGCGGCCGCGCCCAGCGCCAGGGCCCCGCCGGCCGCGGCGGCGAGCTGCGGCAGGGGCGAGGAGGAGCCGGTGCTGGCGAGCGAGCCGCTGTCGTCGCCGTCGCCGCCGGTGTTCGCCACGTCGGACGTGCCGCCCTGCGGCTTGTTGTCCGGGGACGCCGGCGGGGTCTTGCCCGGCTCGGCCTCCTCGACGTCGTCTCCCACGGAGCTGCCCGCGGGGAGGAGCTCGAAGGCGTACTCGCTCGAGAAGTTGCCGCCGCAGGTCTCGTCGTCGTTGACGTAGTTACCGGCCACGAAGGCGACGCCGTGCCCGGCCGGGGCCTTCGCGTCGACCTTCAGGCGCAGCTTCACATCGGCGTGGGCGCCGCCCTTCAGCGCGCTGATGGAGCCCGCCTTGTGGTCCTCGCCCACGTTCTTCCAGGCCGGGGACGCGGCGGTCGACCACTGGAGGTGGAAGGCGTCGTCGATGACGTTGTGGCCGCCGTTGTCCGTGGCGTGGAAGTTGACGCTCGGGGAGACCTTGTCGAACGTCTTCTTCGTGCCGTTGGTGACGCGGACGGAGAAGACGGTCGTGGAGCCCGCGACGAGCTTGGACGGCAGGCCGTTGATGACGGTGGTGAGCTTGTTCTCCGGGACACAGCTGGGCTCGCCGGGGTTCCCCGCCTCGTCCCTGGCGTCGGCGAGCGCCTTGTCGGCGGCCTCCTTCTCCGCGAGGGCTGCCTTCAGGGCGTTCTGGACCTTGCCGTACTCGCGGACGGCCTCCACGCGGGCGTCGTCCCTGGCGCGGCCGGCCGCCGCGGCCTTCTCGTCGGCGGTGGTCTTGGCGCCCGCCGCGGCCGTGGCGGCGGTCTCGGCGTCTGTGACGGCCTTCTCCGCCGCGGCCTTCTCCTCGGGGGTGGCGGTCTCGGGCAGCGCGGCGAGTGCCGTCTTGGCGTCGGCGAGCGCCTTGTCGGCGTTCTCCTTGGCGGTGGCGGCGTCGGCCGCCTCCTTCTTGGCCTCCTTCGCGGCGACGGCGAGAGGCGCGTCGTCGGAGATCGCCGCTTCGAGGACCACCCGTGCGGCCTGGTAGGCGGCTTCGGCCTCTTCGTAGGCCTTCTGCGCCTTCTCGGCGGCCTTCTCCAGTTCCTCGATGGACGGCTTGTCCTGCGCACCTCGCTGCTGGGCGGCCGACGCGGCGGACGCGGCGGACGCCTGGGCGTCGGCGAGCGCGGGCGTGACGGTGAGCAGGATGACGGGGGTGGTGACGGCGGCGACAACAGCCGTGGCAAGCGTGCGGCGAATCTTCAACGGACGTCCTTCTCGGGTCCCGGAAAGCAGGTGGAAAAGCTGGCTCTACATGCGTGTTCAGAAGAGTTGAGGCGATCCCCGCGGTGGGCGTCACGCGGGGCTTCGTCGGGATCGTATGACCGGAAACGCGGTTGGCGGAAGCAGGTTGAAAACGCGACGAGTGCGGTGCAGACCCCCCATGTGCCGGACATTCGCCACATACGGGGATAGTTGCTTTCTCCGCGCAGGTCACTTTTGTGATCCATGTCATTGCATGGAGGGTGCATGGAGGAGGCGCGGGGGATGTGCGGGGGACGTGCCGCGGACGGTCCTGGGCGGGCGTCCCATAACCGGCTGCGCCGTGACCTGCGATGACGGACACTGCGATCCATGCCAACTGTTGAAACCTCGCCCGGAGTGTCCCTCGCGTACGAGACGTTCGGTGACCCCTCCGACCCGCCGGTCCTGCTGGTGATGGGCTTCGGTGCCCAGATGATCGCCTGGCACGAGGACTTCTGCCGCGCGCTGGCGCGGCGTGGCCGCCACGTCATCCGTTACGACAACCGCGACAGCGGGCTTTCCACGAAGTTCGACGACCACCCCGTCGACGCGGGCGCGTTCATGGCCGCGGTCCGCTCGGGAGATCTCCCGTCCGCGCTCGCGATGCGGGTGTACACGCTTGAGGACATGGCGGACGACGGTCTCGGTCTGCTCACGGCGCTCGGCATCGAACGGGCGCATGTGGTCGGGACATCGATGGGCGGGATGATCGCGCAGACGATGGCGATCGGCCGTCCCGGGCGGGTGCTGTCCCTGACGTCGATGATGTCCTCGACCGGCGAGCCGGAGTACGGCGCGTCCACGCCCGAGGCCCGCGCGGTGCTCTCCGCGCCGAAGCCGTCGGACCGTGAGGGGTACGTCGCGGCGGCGGAGAGGGAACTGGTGTGGGCGTCGAAGCGGTACGGGGATGCCGCGCCCCTCCGCGAGTTGGCCGCCGCTGCCTACGACCGCGCGTACTACCCGGCCGGCGCCCCACGCCAACTCGCGGCGATGGTCCTCGCGGGCTCCCGCGCCGACGCGCTCCGGGAGCTCCGCGTCCCGACCCTGGTGATCCACGGCCTCGACGACACACTGATCGCCCCCTCGGGCGGCGAGCGCACGGCGGCCCTGGTCCCGGACGCGGAACTCCTGCTGATCCCGGACATGGGCCACGACCGCCCCCGCGCCCTCTGGCCAACACTGATCGACGCACTCGCGGCACACACGAGTACCGACTGAACGCCGCCTCGCACCGCGGCCGGGGTGGCGACTGTCAGGGGCCGACCGACCGCTCACGGCCGTCGGCTCTGTGCCGGCGGCCGTGAGGTGGGGCGTTGGGTGGGGGCAGGCGCTGGGAGTCAGTGGTGGTCGAAGATCTTGCGGGTGGAGCCGAGGTGCAGGAACGTCGTTTCGCCCGTGGCGTTGTCCAGGCCGTCGTTGTCCGTCACCGCGTAGACCTCGCCGTTGCCGGCCACCGTCAGGCCCTCCAGCTTCTCCTGGGTCCAGCCGTTCGTCTCGCGGAGGTCCGGCAGGACGTCGTGGGCCAGCTTCTTCGGGAGTACACGCAGTTCGCCGGACGGGGCCGCCGACTTCGGGAGGTCGACCGTGTAGACACGCTTGATCTTCGCGGCCGGGCCGTTCAGCTTGTCCCGTTCGATGACCGCGAGCCTGTCGCCGACCACCGTGATCTCGGAGAGGCCGATCCAGTCGCCCGGCGTGGTGGTGCTGCCGATCCGGTAGCCGTACCAGCTCCAGGTGCCGGCCTCGACGTCGTACCTGCCGAGGCGGACCGTGCCCGCCGGGTCGGTCTTGACCTCGCGCTGGAGCGCGGCCCACAGGACCTCGTGTCCGTGGCGGTCCGTGGTCGCGGTGACGCCTTCGAAGCCCTGGCCCGCGAGGCCCGCCGCGATGTCCGCCGGGAGGGATACGACCTGCCGGGTCTTCCCCGCGCCGTCCAGGCGGACCAGCTTGTTGCCCGCGCCGGTCGTGCCCTCCACCGCGAGCCAGAAGCCGCCCTGCTTACGCGCGTGGATGCCCTCCACGTCGTAACCGGTCGGCCGGCCCTCGGCGTCCTTGACCGTCAACGACCGTGTGATGACGGCCGGTTGGCGCGCCGCCTCGATCGTGAGGATCTTGGTGGTGGAGTACGCCGCGTCGGTGACGCTGTAGAGCTGGTTCGACCTGCCGGGCACGGCGGAGAGCGCGCCGAGCGCGCCCCAGCCGATCGGCGCTCCGGTCGAGTCGTCCGCCGAGACGATGCTCGGGAAGGAGGGCGTGTTCCTGCCGAGGCGGAAGAGGCTCACCGACGCCCGTACGTTGACCGACGCGTCGTCCTCCTCGCTGGAGACCGCGAGCATCGAGCGCGACGGGATCGGCAGCAGCCCCTCGGGGCCGTTGGTGGTGGCCAGTATCTGGCGGAAGACGGGGGCGGTCGGCCGGCTCAGGTCGTACACGGCGACGAAGTTGCTCCGCTCCGAGCCGACGAACGCGTAGCGCACCCCGTCGAACTCGGCGATCGCCAGGCCTTCCGGCTCGGTCCCCTTCTTCTCGGCCCGCGACTCGTTGTGCAGTCCGTGACGCGCGGCGAGCGCCTCGAAGGTGTTGCCCGCGTCCCAGACGACCTTGCCGGTACGGCTGTCGAAGATCGACCAGCCCCGGGTGCCGCCGCGCCAGTCGCCCTCGTTGGCGGTGGCCAGGTAGCGGTCGTCGATCCAGCCGACGGAGTCGGGCTCGCGCGGTACGTCGGTGATCGAGCCGGTCAGGTCGATGCTGCCGTCCTCGACGGTGTCGATGCCGTCGACCGACGCCCTTCCGGCGCTGAATGCCTTGGTGATCCTGCCGGTCGGCAGGTCCAGCACGACGACGCCGTTGTTCTCCTGGAGCGTCACGACCAGCTGGTTGCGGCTGTTGACGGAGACGTACTCCGGCTCCGGGTCGGTCGGCTCGGTGATCCCGGCCGCGACCAGCGCGGGCAGCGCCGTGCCGTCGGGGCGCGTCAGCGGGACGGCACGCGCACGCCACTGGGTGGGCGCGGCGCCCTTGAGGTCGACGAGCTGTACGAAGCCGGCCGGGAGCTGGGGCAGATCGCCCTCCTCGCCTCCGGGCGGGGTCGCCTCCTCGTCGCGCTCGTTCTCGATCGCGATGGCGGCGTACCGCTTGTCCTTGCTGATCGCGATCGAGTCGGGCTGGCCGCCGAGGTCGTAACTGGCCACCCGTCGGCGGTTGTTGAGGGAGATGACGTCGAGCCGGCCGGAGGGGTGGGTGAAGTCGGCGCTGGTGTTGACCACGACCAGCACGTATCCGCCGACGACGGCCACCGAGGTCGGCTCGTCCTCGGCGTCGCCGAGTTCGGCGAGCGACAGGGTGCCGAGGCCGCGCGGGCGGTCGGCGTCGCGGATGTCGAGGAAGCCGATCCGCCGGGCCAGGGCGTCGGTGTAGACGAGCGTCCGGCCGTCCTCGCTGGTCGCCGAGATCTCGGCGACGGTCGCGGAGGCGGGGTCCTCGCCGGCCGGCCGGTTCTGGAAGACCGGGTAGGTGGCGGTGCGGTCGAAGGCGAGCGGCCGCCGCCGGTCCTGGTGCGAATCCTGGTGTGCGCTCGCCGCGCCCGTCCCGGCCAGCATGCCGGCGGCGACTGCTACGGCTATGAGCGCGGCGCAGGTTCTCTTCGGGGGCATTGTTTCTCCGTTGCAGACAGTGGGAGGGCAGGATCGTCCCACCTGCGGGCAAGGCCGGAACGGCGTGCGGGTGAACAGCCGCGGAAGATCATCGACGAGTGCCCGGTCCCCGGCCGACGGTCTGGATCCGGCCAGTTGAAGCCTCAACCAGCCGCTGCCGCAAGGCCGCTCGCGTGGCGGCGAGGGTGCCGCGCCGACCGCCGTCGCATCCGCCGCAGCGGGAATCGTTCACCCTCCGGCCATCTTCGGCGGTCCGCACACGGGCCGGAGAGCGGTGACCGTACGGGGTTTACGGGGTGGAGAACACCGGGTGGCGGACCGTACGACCGGTGCTCGATCCTCGCGGCCGACCGGGGTTTCGGCCATGCCGGGTACGGTCGTTCGGATCGCGCGGCAGGATGGTTCAGGTCGCGCGGCGGGATCGTTCAGATCGCGCGGCGGGCGGTGAGCCGGTGGTGTTCGAGGACCGCCGCGATCGCGTAGGCGCCGCCGCCCGCGAGGGTGAGGACCCAGTAGAGGCCGGGCGTGCCGAGGAAGAGCGCCGCCGTGGAGGTCAGGGAGAGCCAGACGCCGAGGGTGTAGTGCAGCATGTTGCGGCGTACGGCGCCTTCGGCGAGGTAGAGCAGGCCGACGACGAGGCCGGAGCCGGTCGGCCAGAGAACGGACTGGAGGTCGGGCATGCCGAGGCTGTTCGTCAGTCCGGTGATGGCGAGGAACAGCGCGGTGAACGCGACGATCCAGGAGGCGCCGAGCAGTTTGCCGGTGAGGATGTCGGGCCCGGTGGCCTGGCGTTGGGCGCGGGCGGCGGCGAGGGTCGCGTTGACGGTGCCGGCCGCGAGCCCGATGCCGAGGAGCGTCATGGGCAGCCAGCCGGGCAGATCGAGCTGGGGGTTGTCGCCCCCGGAGAGCGCGGCCGCGCCGTGGCCGAGTGCGTAGGCGAGTCCGAAGCTGACGTAGGTCGCGCGGTTGTCGACCTCGGTCGTACGGGGCGTGGTGGTCGTGGACGGGGTGGTGAGGGGGGTGGCGACGGACATGGTGGAGACCTCCTGGCTCGGGGTGCGGTGGGTGCGTCGGGTGCGTCGGCGTGGTGGGTGCGGTGGGTGCGTCGGTGCGGTGCGTCGGTGCGGTGCGTTTACGAGGGGGCCCGGCCTGCCGGGGGGCCGATGCGTGACAGCGAGGCCACGAAGGGCCGTACGAGATCGGCGGGCCAGGGAAAGGCGTGGGCGATGGCGCGTTGGTGGGCCAGTCCGTGCAGGCCGAGCCAGAGCGCGACGGCGTCGGTGCGGGGGTCGGTGCTGGTCGAGCGCCCGGCGGTGACGCAGTGGGCGATGGCCTCGGTGAGGGTCTCGGTGAGGCTCAGCGGAGTTCCGGCGTCGGGGAGATCACCGAACATCACGCGGTAGCGCTCGGGGTGGGCGGCGGCGTAGTCAAGATAGGCGAAACAAGCTGCGTACAGGCGTTGTTCGGCGTTACGAGGAGTGGCCTCCCCCGCCTGGCCGCCGAAGCCGCAGCCGAAGCCGGAACCGAGGTCGAAGCCAGAACCGGAACCGAAGCCAGGGCCAGGGCCAGGGCCAGGGCCGAAGCCGGGGCCGGCGCCGTCGACGGCGGTCCGGAGCCGGCCGGACAGCTCGGCGAACGCTTCGCGGGCGACCGCGAGCACGATGGCCGACCGGTCGGGAAAGTGCGGGTAGATGGAGGACGCGGCGATACCCGCCTCACGGGCCACCGCCCGCAGGGTGCAGGCCCGTTGGTCGCCGCGATCGAGCAGGCGGGTCGCGGCGGCCAGGATCTCCGTACGGAGTCGGCCGCCCTCTCCCCGGCGGTTCCGTGGGCGCGCCGCGCCGCGGGCGGGCGGTGCGTCCGCGCCGGTGGTGCCGATGGAGTCACGCGTCCGGGACGAGGATGACCTTGCCCGCGACGGTGTGGGACTCGGCCAGCGACAGCGCCGACGCGACGTCGCTCAACGGGATCCGCGCGGCGATCTGCGGGGTGAGCACGCCTTCCGAGACCAGGCGCAGCACCTGCGTGAGGTCCTCGCGCAGCTTGCGGCGGAAGGACTCCGCGCGACGCCGGCCGGCCCAGAAGTTGTAGAAGTGCGCGCTTTTGCCGTTGGGCAGGTAGTTCCAGAGGAGGAGCTGCCCGAACACCTTCAGTACGGGCAACTGCGAACTGCCCTCCTCGTCCTTCGTCGCCGCGCTGCCGTACGAGACGAGCGTCCCGCCCTTGCGCAGCAGACGCCACGACCGCACCAGGCCGGTGCCGCCGACGTGGTCGAACACCGCGTCCACGCCGCCCGGGGCGAGTTCGGCGATCCGGCCGTACAGATCGGGGTCCCGGTAGTCGACCGGGACCGCCCCCAGCTCACGTACCGCGTCGTGATGGCGGGCCGACGCCGTGCCGATCACGGTGATCCCGGCGTGCCGGGCCAGTTGTACGAGCGTGGAGCCGACGCCGCCGTTGGCGCCCAGCACCACGATCGTCCCGCCGGAGCGGACCTTGGCCATCCGGTGCAGCATCTGCCAGGCGGTGATCCCGTTGACGACGACGGTCTCGGCGGCCACGGCGTCGACGTCGTCGGGGACGGGCAGCAGGTCCGCCGCCTCCAGCAGCAGATGGCTGGCCCAGGCGCCGGTCTTGGTGACGGCCGCGAAGCGGCGTCCGGTGAGCGCGGTATCGACGCCGGGGCCGGTGGCGGTCACGGTGCCGACCACGTCGTAGCCGGGTACGAAGGGGAAGGCCGGCTGGTCGTAGTACTTACCGCGGCGCATCTGCTGCTCGGCGAAGGAGACGCCGGTCGCGTCCATCCGCAGCAGGACCTGGCCGGCGACGGGCGCCGGGAGCTCACGGTGGTGGACCTTCAGACCGCTCGGCTCGACCTTGCCGGGCAGGACGATCTCGGTCGCGTGGGTGGTGGTGACGGTGCCGGTCATCGCGGACTCCTTGGGCTTCGCTCGTTTGCTTACGGTCGTAACACTACAAGCGTTAAGTTAGGGCGGCAAGCTCGTACGGCAATAAACTTCGCGGTGTAAGGTGACAGCGTGAAGAAGACGCCGTCGGAGCAGTCCTCCGTACCGAAGACCACCCGGGCGCGCAACCGTCGCGGCGAGGGCGGGCGCCTGCGGGACGACATCGTCGCGGCGGCGGTGGAACTGCTCGACGAGTCCGGTGACGAACGCGCGATCACCCTGCGGTCGGTCGCGCGCAAGGTCGGTATCGCCGCCCCGTCGATCTACCCGCACTTCCCGGACCAGCCGGCCATCATGCTGGCCGTCGTACAGGGAGAGTTCGCCGACCTGGAGAGCAGCCTGCGGGCCGCCGTGGACGCGGTCGGCGACGATCCGCGCGAACGGCTCTACGCGGCGTGCGACGCCTACCTCGACTTCGCCCGGCTCCATCCCGAGCGCTACCGCACGATGTTCGGCGGCCTCTGGCTGCCGACGCTCGGGGAGAGCTCCCTGACCCACGCGGATCTGGCCGCGCTCGGCTCGGGCAGCATCGAACTGCTCGCCGGCCTCTTCGACGAGTGCGTCGCCGCGGGCCGGGCCACCAGCACGGACGTGTACGGCGACACGGTGGCGCTCTGGCTCGGGCTGCACGGGCTCGCCCATCAGCGCGCGGTCTCGCAGGCCTTCCCCTGGCCCGACGGCATCGCCGACCGCGTCATCACGTCGCTCGCGCATCTGACTGACTGACTGACCGCTCGCCGGGGTGCGTCTCCTGTGCGATCAGCTCACCACGCCGCCGAGCGCGGGAAGTAGACGTACGGCGCGAGGGGTTGGGCGGTTGGGTGGGTGGGCCTATGTGTGGGGTTGGGTCTGGGGTTGGGTCTTGGGGCCCATGCCGGGGGTGGGGTGGGGGTCGTACGTTTCTCATGTCGCCAGCGAGAC
>NZ_JBHXRM010000052.1:0-55371 GCF_042716895.1 Streptomyces sp. NPDC058653
GTGTGGTGGCGGTTTTGTTTTTTTTCTTGCCGGGGGGGGGGGGGGGGGGGGGGGCCCGGGGGGGGGGGGGGGGGGGGGCGGCCCCCCCCCCCCCCCCCCCCGTGGGTTCAGAACTTGAGCAGGTCCCCGCGCCGGGCGCGCACCACGAACAGCGTGCCGAGCCCGCACAGGCAGAGCGCGGCCAGGCCCAGCGTCAGCGCGCTGCTGCCGGTCGAGGCCAGGGGCCCGGAGCCGCCGTCGTCGCCTCCGGAGCCGCCCGAACCGCCCGAGCCGCCGGTGTCACCGCCGCCGGAACCCTCCGACGTGCCGCCGGTGGCGCCGCCGTCGGCGCTCTCCGACTCACTCGGGCTGGGGTCGGGGTCGGGGGCGTCGCCGATACCGAAGACGAACTCGACGAGGTGGCCCTCCGCCGTGTCCTCGGTGAGCGTGAGGGTGTACGAACCGTCCTCCAGCGGGTCCGGCACCTTGAACTCGTAATCGGTGACGGTGCCTTCGGCGTCGGCGGTGGCGTCGGGGAAGGTGGCCTCGCTGCCGGTGAGTACGACCTTGACGGTGGAGTCCGCGGTGTAGCCGCGGGCGGTGACGAGGACGGTCTGCCCGGCGGTGAGCGTCGGGTTGACGTCCAGCGGTGTGCCGTCCTCGTCGGTGACCTCGAGATCGGCCGGGTCCTCGGGGTCCTCGCCCGGCGGGTCCGACGGGTCGCCGGCCTCGGTGACCGTGTAGGTGGTGGCCGGTGACTCGGAGGGGTCGAACACGGCCGGGTCGGTCGGGACGAACTTCGCGGTCAGCGAGTGCGCGCCGGCGGCGAGCGCCGATGTCTTCAGCTCCGCGGCGCCGGCGGCGACGTCGACCGCGCCCAGCACGTCGCTGCCGTCGAGGAACGTCACCTTGCCCGCCGCGTCGGCGGGCGTGACGGCGGCCTTCAGCGTGACCTCGGCCCCGGCGGGGGCGGTGCCCGCCGGTGTCGCGGCCAGGCTCGTGGTGGTCGGTGTGGCGGGGGCGGCCTTGACCGCCCAGGAGTCGCCGGTGACCTGGATCTGGGCGGTGAAGTACTCGGGACCGACGTTGGTGGCGTTACGGCAGAAGAGACGGATCTCGTACGTACCGTCGAGCGATCCGGTGGGGATCGCGTTGCGCAGCCGGGTCTCCAGCGGCGTACCGACGGGGATGTCGGCCGTCAGGGGGCCCTGGTTGTAGGGCGCGCCGACGCTGGTCCGGCCGAGCAGGGCGGTGCCGCCCGTCGAGAGGACCAGGGACAGCTGGAGCTGCGCCGCGTAGTCGGTGGGGCAGGCCGCCCCGGTGCTGACCTTCGGGAAGGTCGGGCTGTCGGCGATCTTGCCCGACGTCGTCGCGAACGTCAGCTCGCCGAGGTTCTCGGCCGCCCGTGCCTGGGGGGCGAGGCCGACGGCGGCGGCGACCGCTGCCAGCAGCAGCGAGCAGCAGAGCAGCAGGGCGGTGACGGCGGACGTGCCGGACCGGGTGTCCGGTAGTGCGGTGCTTCTCATGGCGGGTTGCCCCCCAATGGGACTGTCGATGAGGTGGAGTTGCGGTCTGTGGGAGGTGGTGTGGAGAGCGGTGGCGTGGGGGCCGGTGGGCGGTGGCGTCTCCCGGTGCCGGGATACGCCGTGGAGCCGGGCACCCCTGAGGGGTGCCCGGCCGGTGAGCGGTCAGCTGATGGTGATCAGCTCTCACCCTTGGTGATGGTGCTGCCGCAGTTGTCGACGGTTCCGAAGCCGTACTCCTCGATGACGGACTCCTGGAGGCAGACCTTGGAGTCGCCGTCGACGAACGCGGCGTTGATGGTGGGGTCGGTCAGCTTGGCGGTCGGGACGACGTTGTAGACGTTGCGGTTGAACGGGAAGGCGGTGTTGAGGGTGCCGTCGGCCAGCGTCGGCTGGACACCGTTCACCGAGCCGAGCACGGCGAGGCCGCGACGGTCGATGACGTCGCCGGGCTGGTTGCCCTGGGCGATGTACTGGGCGATGGAGTACGGGGCGATGTCGCCCGCGCTGTCCAGCTCCTCGCCGTTGTGCTCCTGGACGGTGTCGTCGACGCAGGCACCGAAGGTGTCCTCGGTCAGGCCCAGCGCGCCCAGGAAGAAGGAGCGGGTGCCGGAGCCGGCCTGGGGCAGCAGCGGGGTGAGCTCGACGTCGTTGAGCTCGGTGGTCTCACAGGTGTAGATGGACGTGAGCTGGGCGGTCGTCAGCGCCTTGGGCAGCGCGCTGTTGCCGCGGACCGCGAAGGTCACCGCGTCCTTGCCGAACGGGATGAAGGTCAGGTCCGTCGTCGAGCTGTTGGCCACACCGCGCGAGGAGCGCGCGAAGTCGATGCAGCCGGTGTTGTTGTCGATCGCGTTGTTCAGCGCGGTGATACCCGCCGAGGAGCCGTTGGGGCGGGTGATCACACAGTTGGTCGCACGCGTCTTGATGGTCGCCGAGCCGGTGGCGTTGTACGAGGCGATGAGGTCGCCGCCGTCGACGGCGGTGCCCAGGCCGTTCAGGACGTCCTGGGTGGTGTCCGAGCCGACGCCGGCAAGCACCCGGTAGTCACCGGGCGGTACGTCGGCGGAGGCCGGGACGGCCAGGGCGCCGAGCGTGAGGGCGGTGGCGCCGACAAGGGCACCGATACGTGCGCGGGACTTGACGTTCACTTCGGTTCTCCTCCGTGATGACGGATACGAGGAATGGACGGTCAAGCGAAGACACTGAATCGCGAAAACGCGGAATCGCAGTGGCGCAGAATTCTGAATTCTTGGTCCGCCGGCCCGTCGACCGGCCACCGATTACCTTTCCGTATCCGGTGACGGCCGACCACCAACTCATAAGGTTGATCAGGTTACGAGATGATTTCCTAGGTGACTCCTGGAGAGCCCGGCCCTGATTTCCGGGCCGAAAGGCGCAGCAGTATCGGGCCGGAAAGGGCCGCGACGCCGCCCGCGACGAGCACGCCGAGCAGCACCCAGCGGATGATCCCGAGGACGGTGGAGGGGGTCAGCCCGCCGGACTCGGCCACGTTCTGTTTGTCGGGGTCGGGCGGGGTCGCGGAGACCTCGGGCGCCGCCGCGTCCGGGTCGGCGGACCGATCGCCGGAGCCGCCCGCCCCGCCGGAACCGCCGGCCGCGCCGGCCGCGCCCCCGCTGGTAAATCCGTCGCCGGCCATGGAGCCCCCGGCGGAGCCGCCGCCGATCGCGGCGCCGTCGCCGCCACCGGAATCGCCCTCCCCGCCGGCCTCCTCGGCGTTCTGGAGCCGGTCGGCCGCCGCCAGCGCCTGCGTGCGCATCGCCGCGGGCAGCGGCGCGTATCCGGGCGGGAGCTGTCCCGGCGAGACACCGGGTGCCTGGCCGGCGCCCGCCGCGTAGCGGACGAGGCCCGCGTAGTCCTTGCGGTCATCGGCCGGGGTGTTGGTGAACCCGGCCGCGTACACGACCGAGGCCAGCGGGTAGGCACCGCCCTTCGCCGCGCCCGGGTCGGTTCCGAGCACCCCGGGCACGGGGGACTTCTTCATGGCCGCCACACCCGCGAGCAGGGAGCCCGCGGTGGGGGTGACGAACTTGCCGTCGGCGTTGCGCAGGGCCGCCGTCTGGAGGCCGTACCGCGCGGCGGACGCGGCGTCGACGAGCGCGAGGACCATGCGCTGACCGGGCATCGGCGGGGTGTTGACCAGCTTGGCGGGCGAGCCGTTGCCGCCCGCGGAGGGCGTGGTGGTGGCCAGGTTGTTGCCGCGCCGGGTGCGCAGCGCGCCGTCGTGCATGTCCTGGACGTACGGGGCCACCTCGGTGGTGCCGTACTCCAGGGTCTCCTCGCCGATGGTCACCGTCGTCCGGGTCGGGTCCGCCTTGGGGAAGTCCGACAGGGACACGTCGGTGGTCAGACCGATGTCCGCGAAGTACGGATTGATTTTCATGCCCCAGGGGTCCGCGGTGCCCGACAGGAATTCCTTCGCCTCACGGTCCGATCTGAGCCACTGCCATGTCATTCGCGTGGTGTCCGTGTTCGCGAGCTGCACCATGAGACTCATGGGTGGCAGGGACGTCGGTTTCCAGTCCTTGAACTCGGGGTTTATCTCTTTGAATTCCGGGTCGTGGAAAAGACTCAGCGGATTGTCCTTGACATGCTCCGGAATATCCCGGCGGGCGCGTGTCACATCCTTCTGGTACGAGGAGGTGAGCAGTTTCGCGAGCAGTCTCGGGGTGAGTCTCATCGACTCCAGCTCCCCGGAGCCCGGCATCTCGACGAAGAAGCCGACCGCGAGTCCGCTGATCGCGACCGGCGCGTGGACCACGTCGGGTCCGTCGGCCGGCGCCTGTAGCGGATCGACGGTGAAGGCGAGTCCGGGCGCGCCGCTGACCGCGCGGGAGATCGTGTCCCTGGCGCCGCCCTCACCGCTCTGGCTGAAGGCGAACTTCGCGCCGCCGGGGGACGTGCAGACGGCGGGCTGCCACGACGAGATGGCGTCGGTCACCAGCTCGGAGCCGGTCACCCGGCGCTCCGCCCGGTCGGCGGGACAGCTGTTGCCGACGGGCAGGAAGTCGAGCGGGACGACCATCCGCTGCGCCCAGTTGGAGGCGGTGAGCGGGGAGGACTGGAGCCGGTTGCCCTGGCCGGTCGTGCCGTCGACGTCGTGCTCGCCGCGCGGCACGATCACCAGCCAGCAGCCCCGCCCCTTGACGGTGCCTCCCTGCTTCACGGGAGCGCCGCAGCCGAGCTGGTCGGCCTCCTGGTCGGTGTACATCGGGAAGGTGAACTCGCCCGTGCCGTCCGCGTGCGTGATCGCGTACGGCTCCTCGTTGGTGTTGAGGTTTCCGAAGTAGGTCCAGTCGCGTGAACCGGTGGTCGGCGCCTCGCCGTTGGCGGGGCGGAACGGTACGTAACTCTCGCCCTGCCCGTTGCCGACGTACTCCGTCTCCGCCGGGTCGGCCGGACCGTCGATCTGTCGCAGCGCGGCCCATCCGCCGCCGTTCTGCGTGATGCCGCTGCCGCCGAACTGGCACTGCTCGCGGCTGGGCCCGGACGGGTCGTCGCCCCAGCACTGCATCAGCTGGAGGTAGTTGTAGTTGAAGCCGGTCTCGGTCGGCCTGGCCCCGGTCCAGGTGACGCGCACACCCTGCGCGCGCAGCTGCTTGGTCTGGTGGACGGTCACCTTGAGGTCGGAGAAGTCGTCGTACGTCCCCTTCCTGCCGGTCACCGTCACGGCGGAGCCTGCCGGTGCCGCCTGCGCGGACGTGGCGGCGGGCAGCGGGAGCAGCGCCACCACGAGGGCGGCGAACAGCGCGGCGATGCCCGTCGTCGTCCGGATGCGTACAGCCGTGGGCCTGCTCATCGGAAGCCTTCCTTGCGTCGGGTGCGCGCGGCCAGGGCGCGTGCGGTGAGCGGCGGGCCGACGACCACGCCGAGCAGCAGGACCGCGGACAGGGCCATGAGGACGCCGCGCAGACCGCCGGATTCACCCGAGGCGAGCGTGACGGGGTTGGCCACGACCGAGGAGTCTCCGGCGGAGCCGTCGCTGATCAGTTCGCCGGTGTCGGGGTCGATGGCACCGCCGGCCGCGCTGCCCGCCGTCTCGCCGGAGGCTCCGCCGGCGCCCGTGGCGCCCTCGGTGGAGCCGCCCGACGCGCCCGCGGTCGCGGCACCGCCCGAGGCGCCGCCCGTGCCGGTGCCCCCGGTGCCGCCGCCGGTGGAGGAGCCGCCCGTGCCGCCGCCGTCGCCGCTGCCCGACGCGCCGGGCTTCACGGATGTCTTCTCCTTGGCGCCCGCCGTACCGTCCGCGCACTGCGTCGGACCGCGCTTGTCGCACGCCTTGGGGTAAGGGGCGTTCTTGGCAAGGGTGTTGGAGCCGTCCGCCGAGAAGGTGGGGTTACGGCACTTGGAGATGTCGGTGCTGCCGGACGGCGCTCCGGGGATCTTCTTGACCTGCGAGAAGCCGGCCTGGACGAGGTTCTTGGGCAGTGGTGAGTAGCCGAGCTCCTCGGCCTGCTGCTGGCCGTCGCAGAGGAAGTAGTTGGCGAAGGTGCCGAGCGTCTTGCCCTTGGCGGTGGTGAAGGGCTGTTCGGCCTTGGTCGGGATGATCATGTAGCTGTAGCTGGAGAGCGTGTACGTGCGGGCGTCGGCCGAGCGGTAGACGTCGTCGAGGATCTGCGTCAGATAGTTCGGCGAGCTCTTGTCCTGGTTGATACGGGCCTTCATCAGCGCGACGGCGACACTCGACGCGGTCGGCTCGACGTAGTACCCCTTCGCGTTGAGCATCTTCGCCACCGGGAAACCGGTCGTGATCGCGTACGAGTACTCGACGTAGGTGATCGCGCCCTCGGCGTGCCCCTGCTTGGTGAAGCCGGAGACACCGAGCGAACCGGACTTGGCGATGTGCGAGGAGCCGGGCACGACGGGGAAGTACGAGGTCATTCCGCACGGTGTGGACCGGCCTGCCCGGCGGCAGTAGTCGTTCCACAGGCCCCCGTGCTGCTTGGACATCCAGGTGGTCAGCTGCGCCGTCGTACCGGAGCCGTCGGAGCGCACCACCGGGATGACCCGGCGCGCGGGGAGATTGAGCCCGGGGTTGTCGGCGCGGATCTCCGCGGCGTTCCACATGGTGATCTTCCCGGTGAAGATCTTGGTGACGACGTCGCCGGAGAGCCGGAGGTTGGTGACCTTCTTGCCACCGATCTTGAGGTTGTACATGAAGGCGGTGCCGCCCGCGACGATCGGCATGTAGGCGTAGCCGCGCTTGGGCGGCGCGTCCGTGGCGCCGGCCTCGGTCAGCCCGTAGGGGATCTCGGAGACGGCGAAGTCGGCGGTGCCGTTCTTGAACTGCTCACGGCCGACCGAGGAGCCGAGCGCCGCGTAGTTGACGGTCATGCCGCTGTTCGACGCGACGTTGCGGCGCCACTGGTCGAGCGCGTTGGAGCTCCACGTGGAGCCCGCGCCGCTGATCTTGGTGTACGAGGCCGCCTCGGCGGCCGGCGGGTGGAGGGCGAGCAGCGCGCAGAGCAACGCGGCTACCGCCATGGTCAGTCGGGAGACGGTGGCCGGTCTCACGGGGCACTCCTTCGGGGTGTACGGGGTGGACTCGGCTGCTTGGTGAGGAACCCGGGGCGGCGGCCGGGCGGCGGAACGGCGTCGGTGGGTCCGGCGGCCGCGCGGGCCGCGAAGCGCTCGGCGTCCTGCCTGGACGCCCGTACCCTGCGGTGTTCCTGACGGCGCGTCAGCTGACCGGGGCCGCGCCCGCCGATGACCCGTGCGATGACGAACAGCAGCAGCACCAGTGCCATGAGCACCGCCGCCGTACCGAACCCGCGCGCGATCATGGTGGGTTCGGGCGACTTGACGAACTCGAAGGTGGCGAGGGGCAGCGAGAGCTGGGGCCCCTCGAACGGGTTGCCGTTGATCTCGGCGGTGAATCCAGCGGTGAGCAGCACCGGCGAGGTCTCACCGACCCCGCGCGCGGTGCCGAGGATGACGGATGTCGTCAGCCCGGAGCGCGCGGTCGGCAGCACCACGTGCCAGACGGTGCGCCAGCGCGAGGTACCGAGCGCGTACGCCGCCTCGCGCAGATTGCCGGGCACCAGCCGGATCACCACGTCGGCGGCCCTGATGATGATCGGCAGCATCATCACGGAGAGCGCGAGGGAGGCCGCGAAGCCGGACCGGTCGAAACCGAGCGCGAGGATGATCGTCGCGTAGATGAACAGACCGGCGACGATGGACGGCAGCGCGGTCATCGCCTCGACGACGGTCCGTACGAACCGGGCGAAGCGGCCCGGCACCTCGTTGAGGAAGACCGCGCAGAGCAGCCCGGTCGGCACCGTGATGGCGAGCGCGATGGTGATCTGCTGGAGGGTGCCGAGGATCGCGTGCAGGATGCCGCCGGTCGTCAGCGGGTCCAGCGGACCCGCCTCGGCCATGTCCTCGGTGAAGAAGTTCAGATGGGGCAGCGCCTTGCGCCCCTCCCACAGCGTGTAGACGACGACGCAGGTGAGCGCCGCGGCCGTCACCAGGCCGAGGCTCTGGATCACGACGGCGGCGATCCGGTCGCGTACGGCGGGTCCCGCCTCGTCGAAGGAGACCAGCAGGCCGTAGAGCAGCAGGAACAGGATGTACGCGACGACCAGGAACCCGACGACACCGCTGAACGGCAGCAGCATGGTGAACATCAGCCCGGTGAGGGACAGAGCGGCGGCGGCCGCGCCCAGCAGCGCGTACACGTCGGTGGCGCGCAGCTGGCTCGGTGAGCGCCGCACCTCCCCCACACGCTGCGCGCGTAGATGCGGACCGGAACTGCCCGGCGCGGCCGGTTTCTCCGGCGCGATGGTCATCTGCGGTGTCCCCTCATCGACTTGTTGACTTCTCTCGGGCGCCCCGGCCCCACGCGTCGGGGTCCCACTCGTCGCGGCGTCGGTCGCCCCGGCCTCGATCGCTCCGGCCTCGCTCGCTCCGGCCTGATTCGCTCCGGTCTCATTCGCTCGAAGCTCCGGAACGGCTGCGGGCGACGATCGACGAGGCGGCGAAGTTGACGACGAGAGTCATCAGGAAGAGCGCGAAGCCCGCGGCCATCAGGGCGGACATGCCGAACTCGCTCGCCTCGCCGTACCGCAGGGCGATCAGCGCCGCGACCGAGCTGGAACCGCTCTGCAGCACATGCCACTGGATCTCGAAGACCGGCGAGATGATCAGATACACGCCGATGGTCTCGCCCAGCGCGCGGCCGAGCCCGAGCATCGTGCCGCCGATCATGCCGCCCTTGCCGAAGGGCAGGACGACGCTGGTGATCATGCCCCAGCGGGTCGCGCCGAGCGCGAACGCGCCCTCGCGCTCGCCGACCGGCGCCTGCGAGAACACCTCGCGCATCACGGAGCACGCGATCGGCGCGACCATCAGCGCGACGACGACACCCGCGATGAGGGTCGACGACGTGTAGACGGTCTCCGGCGCGAGCGGATCGGCCGGATCGGCGCCGTTCACCTTGAAGATCGGGATCCAGCCCAGATAGGTGGCGATCCAGCGCGCGGTGGGCAGGATCTGGCCCTCGAAGAAGAACAGACCCCACAAGCCGTAGACGACCGACGGCACGGCCGCCATCAGGTCCACGATGCCGATCAGCGTCTGGCGCAGCCGGGGCGGCGCGTACTCCGAGATGTAGAGCGCTCCGCCGATCGCCAGCGGTACCGCGACGGTGATCGCGACCAGCGCGATCAGTACGGTCCCGACCAGCACCGCCGCGATGCCGAAGCGGCCGGCGTCCGGTTCCCAGGCCTCGGTCGTCAGGAACGACCAGCCCGCCTTGGAGAGCGCCTGCCAGGCGCGGTAGAGCAGAAACCCGCCCACCATGAGCATGACGGCGAGAACCAGCCCGCCCCCGCCACGGGCGACGCCCCGGAAGACACGGTCGGGCAGGCCCGGGTCCGCGTACAGCCTCCGGGGCGCTTCGGCTTCCGCCCCACTCACTTTTCTGGTCACGCGGCCGACGTTGTCGATACGCGATTGACGTCCGCGCACCGAGATGTGAACGAGGTGTGCCCTAAGGGCAACTTCCCGTAACTTCCACCATCTGGGTGAGCAGGGCGTGGAATCTCTGCCAAGCTGCACGGCAGGTCGAATGCCGTTCGTAGGGACGCGCCGAGACGGCTACCACACCGCCCTCGGCGTCACGTAATAACCACATCCAGCCATTACCTCCCGCCGTGTGCTGCACGGCGCCCGCGAGCTCCGCGCGACCTCGGCACAACGCCTCGAAGGCGCTGCGACATTGTCCGTACTCACCGAACGGCTCCGCCGACACCGCGACCACGCGGCCGTTCTGCGCGATCACCCGCCAGCTGTACGCCCCGTCAGCATCCACGTCTATCCGGCATCGGGCGCCACTCGCGTCCGTTCTGTCCGCTCTGTCGCCGGCGTCCAGGCCACCTGTGTCAGTCATCTCGTCCCCACCCCCGCCGCCCCATCGGAGAGCGGGACGGCAGGCGCAACCTAGTGAGACGGACGTGACAGAAGGCGCCACAAACCCGACAACGCCGTCGGATTTCATCACGAAGTTGCCCTTAGGGCGCTCGCAGTACACCGGGAGCAAGCCCTTTCCTCGTGCGCGGAAGGCGAGTTGGGAACTGGGACCGGCCCGTCGGCCACCGCCTGACCGACGCGACCGCCCGACAACTTCTACAGTGTTGTAGATTTTGATCGGTCCACACCATCGCGCACACCAACGAGCACCGGGAGAAGATCGTGGGAGTTTCCCTCTCC
The DNA here is from genome assembly GCF_042716895.1 of Streptomyces sp. NPDC058653. Taxonomy (NCBI): domain Bacteria; kingdom Bacillati; phylum Actinomycetota; class Actinomycetes; order Kitasatosporales; family Streptomycetaceae; genus Streptomyces; species Streptomyces sp. NPDC058653. Next base: position 10,230 of record NZ_JBHXRM010000052.1, read on the forward strand.
AAAGGCGGCAACGTTTCGCTCAGCAAGGAGGCCCCGGGCCTGACGGCGGTGCTCATCGGCCTGGGCTGGGACGCGCGCAGCACGACCGGCGCCGACTTCGACCTCGACGCGAGCGCGCTGCTGGTCAAGGCGGACGGCAAGGTCCCCTCCGACCAGCACTTCATCTTCTACAACAACCTGAAGAGCCCCGACGGTTCGGTCGAGCACACCGGTGACAACCTCACGGGTGAGGGCGAGGGTGACGACGAGTCGGTGAAGGTCAACCTCGCCGGTGTGCCCGCCGAGGTCGACAAGATCGTCTTCCCGGTCTCGATCCACGAGGCGGAGTCGCGCGGCCAGAGCTTCGGCCAGGTCCGCAACGCCTTCATCCGCGTGGTGAACCAGGACGGTGGCGCCGAACTCGCGCGCTACGACCTGACGGAGGACGCCTCGACGGAGACCGCGATGGTCTTCGGTGAGCTGTACCGCAACGGCGCGGAGTGGAAGTTCCGCGCGGTGGGCCAGGGTTACGCCTCCGGTCTCTCGGGTATCGCCACCGACTTCGGCGTGGGCGTCTGATCTCGGGCACCGCTCGAACGACGGCGAGGCCGCCGGGCCGGGGGGCAGCAAGCGGGCTCCCGGGACCGGCGGCCTCGTCGTGTCGCCGTGTCGTCGTGCCGTGGTGTCGTCGTGTCGCCCCGTCAGGCGGACCGCGGACTCACCGCACCAGACAGGGCCTCTTCGCGTCGAACTCCCACCCAGGGACGAGACAACGCATCCCGGTCGCGTCGTCCCGCGCGCCCAGCCCCTTCTCCCGGTGGAGCTCGTGGGCCGCGAGGAGCCGGTCCATGTCGATGCTGATCCCCAGGCCGGGAGCGTCGGGGACGGCGATCTCGCCGCCCGCTATGCGCGGCGGGGCGGTGGTGAGCCGCTCCAGGCCCTCCTGCCAGATCCAGTGGGTGTCCAGGGCGTTGTAGTCGCCGGGGGCGGCGGCGCCGCAGTGGGTCACCATGGCCAGGGAGATGTCGAAGTGGTTGTTGGAGTGGCAGCCCCAGGTCAGACCGCTCGCCTCGCAGAGCTGGGCGACGCGGACCGACCCCTGCATGGTCCAGAAGTGCGGGTCGGCCAGCGGGATGGACACCGACTGGAGGGCCAGCGCCTGGGTCAGCTGGCGCCAGTCGGTGGCGACCATGTTGGTGGCCGTCGGTAGTCCGGTGGCGCGGCGGAACTCGGCCAGGATCTCCCGCCCCGAGTAGCCGTCCTCGGCGCCGCACGGGTCCTCCGCGTAGGCGAGGGTGCCCACGAGCGGTGAGCACAGCTCGACCGCCTCGCGCAGCGACCACGCCCCGTTGGGGTCGAGTGTGATCCGGGCCTCGGGGAAGCGGTCCTTGAGGGCGCGTACGGCCTTGACCTCCTCGGCGCCCTCCAGGACACCGCCCTTGAGCTTGAAGTCCCGGAAGCCGTACAGGTCGTGGGTGGCCTCGGCCTGGCGGACGATCGCCTCCGGCGTCAGTGCCTCCTCGTGCCGGACGCGGTACCACTCCTCGGCCGCGTCGGGTTCACGGACGTACTCCAGATCGGTCCGGTCGGGGTCGCCGACGTAGAAGAGATAGCCGAGCACCCGCACGGAGTCGCGCTGCTGCCCGTCGCCGAGCAGCGCCGCGACGGGCACGTCCAGATGCTGTCCCAGGAGATCGAGGAGGGCGGACTCGACGGCGGTGACGGCGTGGACCGTCGTCCGCAGGTCGTAGGTCTGACCGCCCCTGCCCCCGGAGTCCCGGCCCGCGAACCGTTCCCCGATCTCGCGCAGGACCCGTTTGAAGTCCCCGACTCCCGCGCCCACGACGAGCGACTCGGCGTCGCGCAGCGTCCGCGTGATCTTCTCCCCGCCCGGCACCTCGCCGAGCCCCGTCCGTCCCTCGGAGTCCTCGATGATCACGACGTTACGGGTGAAGTACGGCCCGTGCGCGCCGGAGAGGTTCAGCTCCATGGAGTCCCGGCCGGCGACCGGGTAGACGGAGAACGCGGTGACGGTCGGCCGGCCGCTCGTGCTCGTACGGGTACGCGTGCTCATGGTCGGCAATCCTTACGGACGAGGGTGTGCGGGCACCAGTCTCCTGGGTCCCCGGTCGCTGGCTTGGGTGCATGCGGGGGAGCCCGTTCAGGCGCGCCGTCTCAGGGCCCCCACCAGGTCCAGGCCCCGGTCGAGGAGCTCCCCCAGGTCCCCGAGGTCCGCCGGGCCGGGGTCGGTGAGGGGGGCGCGTACGGGGCCGACGGGCAGGCCGCGCAGCCGGGCGGCGGCCTTGACCAGGGAGACGGCGTAGCCGGGCACCCGGTCGCGCAGTTCGACGAACGGTACGTAGAAGTCGCGCAGGAGCTTGCTCACCGTGGCCTCGTCACCGTCCCGCAGCGCGGAGAAGAAGGCGTCGGCGATCTCGGGCGCGAAGGCGTGGACGGCGGAGGAGTAGGCGGGGACGCCGACCGTGGCGTACGCGCGCGCCTGGATCTCGGCGGTGGCGGCGCCGTTGAAGAAGAGGAAGCCGTCGGGTGCCGCGAGGGTCAGGCGCTGGAGCCGGTCGAGATCGCTGTGGCCGTCCTTGAGGCCGATGACGGTGGGGATGTCCGCGATCCGGCGGAGGCTCTCGGGGGTGAAGCCGACGGGTCCGCGCTGGTAGGCGACGAGGGGCAGCCGGGTGCCGGCGGCGATCCGGCGCAGTTGCTCGACCAGACCGTCCTGGGTGGCCTCGACCAGATAGTGCGGCATCACCAACAGGGCGTCGGCGCCCGCCTCTTCGGCGATCCGGGCGAAGCGCAGGGCCTGCGCCCAGCCGTAGCCGGTGCCGGCGACCACGGGGAGCCGGCCGGCCGCCACCTCGACGGTGGCCGTGACGACCGTGCGGTACTCGTCCTCGTCCAGCCCGCTGAACTCGCCGGTCCCGCAGGCGGGAAAGACGGCACCGGGCCCGGTGGCCAACTGGGCGGCCAGATAGGCCCGGTAGGCCTTCTCGTCAAGATCGCCGTCCGCCTGGAAACTCGTCAGGGGGAAGGAGAGCACGCCCCTCGTCGTCGCAGCACGGAGCCGCCGGGTCACCTCGTCGGTCTCCACGCTCAGCGCTGCCATGCTTCCGCCCTGCTTTCCCCTAGGAGTATGCCGCATGCCGTCTACGTATGAGAACTCAGGCTAGAACCATGAACAAGACTGGTCAATGGGTCCCCGCCACGGACACGCCGTCCCGGTACCGGCGAGTGCCGGGCCGAGGACCGGCCCCTCCGCTCAAGTGGCCCTCGCCCCAGGGCACTTCAGGGCAGCAGTGGGTCGTCGGCGAGCGTGAGAAGGGCCTGCCCCCCGATACCGAGGGCCAGCGAGAGCACGGCTGCCGTACAGGCGGTGACGGCCGCCGCACGTCCACGTACCGCGTGCGCGGCGGCGGGCGCCGCGCCGGTGGTGACGAAAAGAGGCCCGAGCCAGCGCAGATAGTAGAAGAGGGACGCCACGGTGTTGGCGACGGCAAGGGCGGCGAGCCAGGTCTGGCCGCCGTCGACGCTCGCGCTGAAGACCTCCAGTTTCCCGAGGAACACACCGGTGGGCGGGGTGCCGACCAGACCGAGGAGGCAGACGACGAGGACGGCGGCCAGGCCGGGGCGCGAGCGCGCGAGCCCCCGGTAGTCGGCGAGGGAGCGGGCCCGGGGAAGTTCGGTGAGGACGGCGAAGGCGCCGAGATGGGTGACGGTGTAGGCGGCCAGATAGAACAGCAGGCCCCGCTGGGCGAGTTCGCTGCGGGTGGCGACGGCGACGGCCATCAGGAGATAGCCGACCTGACTGATCGTGGAGTACGCCAGCAGCCGTTTCACGGAGGTCTGGAAGAACGCCGCCAGGTTCCCCAGGGTCATCGTGGCCGCGGCGACGACCGCCACCAGCAGCGGCCAGTTGACGTCGCTGTCGGCGAACGCCTGGTGGAGGAGGCGGTACGCGGCGATCAGGGCGCCGATCTTGGGGAGGGTGGTGACGTACGCGGCGACCGGCGTGGGCGCGCCGTCGGTGACGTCCGGTACCCAGAAGTGGGCGGGGACCGCGCCGATCTTGAAGAGGAGTCCGGCCAGGACGCCGACGAGTCCGACCGCGACCGGTCCGTACGGCGCGCCGGGCAGGGCCTTGCTCAGCGCGCCGTACCCGGTCGTGTGGCCCGCGCCGTACAGCAGGGCCGTACCGGCGAGCATCGTGGTGCCGAGCAGGGCGCCCATCAGGTAGTACTTCAGGGCGGCCTCGGTGCCGCGGGCGTCCCTGGCGAACGCGGCGAGCGCGTACGCGGGCAGGCTCGCCAGCAGATAGCCGGCGAACAGCATCAGCAGGTCGTCGGCGCCGGTCATGGCGAGCGTGCCGGCGCCCGACAGGGACAGCAGGACCCAGTACTCGGTCTCGTTGCGGTGGTCGCGGACGGTCTCCACGGACATGCCGACGATCAGCAGCAGGGCCGTGAGGACGATCAGCCGGCCGATGTCGGTGGCGGTGTCGACGGCGAACGCCGAGGAGAAGACGGTCTGTTCGCGGCCGGTGGCCATGGTGACGGCGGTGGCGGTGAGACCGGCCGTACACGCGGCGGCGACGAGTGCGGCGACGATCCACTGGCGGCGGCGGGGCAGCCAGGAGCCGGTGACCAGGCCGACGACAGCGGCGCCGAGCAGAAGGAGTTCGGGGAGCAGCGCGGTCAGGTTCTGGTTCACCTGGCGACCAGCCCGGTCAGGGTGCGGCCGGCCGGCTCGACGACGTCCAGCAGCCAGCGCGGCGCGACACCGATCACCAGGGCCACGGCGAGCAGGGTCACCGTCGACCACGCCTCGGTGCCCCTCAGATCGGCTACGCCGTCGGCGGGCACGGCCGGTGGCAGCCGGGGCGTACCGAAGAACACGCGCCGCAGCGCGGTCAGGAACAGCGCCGCGGTGATCACGATGCCGGTCACCGCGACGGCCGTGGCGACCGTCTGGGACGCCAGGCTGCCGGTGAGGATCTGGAACTCGGCGATGAATCCGGAGAAGCCGGGGATGCCGAGGGCGGCGAACGCGGCCACGGCCGTGACCGCCGCGAACCGCGGTGTGTGGGCGGCCAGTCCCGAGTAGGCGTCCATCGCGTACGTACGGCCGCGGTCGTACAGCACTCCGGCGAGCAGGAAGAGCGCGCCGGTGATCAGGCCGTGGCTGACCATCTGGGTGAGCGCTCCGGTCACCGCGAGCGACCGGGCCTGGGCGTCGGTTCCGGCGAGCGTCCCGGCGGCGCCGACGGCCAGGACGACATAGCCCATGTGGTTGACGGACGTGTACGCGATCATGCGCTTGAAGTCGGTCTGCGCCAGCGCCACCAGCGCCCCGTACACCACCGACACCGCCCCGACGACCACGATGACCAGCGCGTAGTGGCGCCAGCTCCCCGGCAGCAGCGGCATCGCGATCCGTACGAACCCGTAGGTGCCCATCTTCAGCAGCACCCCGGCCAGGATCGCCGAGCCGGTGGCGGGGGCTTCGGTGTGGGCCGGGGGCAGCCATGTGTGGAACGGCACGGTCGGGGTCTTGACCGCCAGCCCGACGCCGATGGCCAGCAGCACCAGGCCCGCGTACGTCCCCCGGCCGGCGAGCGGGTCGCTCCGGGTGAGGTCGACGATGTCGAAGGTGTGGGGGTCGGCCGCCAGATACAGGCCGATGAAGCCGAGCAGCAGGGCGAGGGAGCCGGTGAAGGTGTAGAGGAAGAACTTCAGGGCGGCGGCGCGGGCACGTTCGCCGTGGCCCCAGCCGGCGATCACGAAGAACATGGCGACGATCGACAGGTCGAAGTAGACGAAGAACAGGATCAGGTCGAGGGCGACGAACAGGCCGACACAGACGGTCTGGAGGAAGAGGAAGAGGCAGACGTAGGAGCGCACCCGCCGCCGTTCGCCGAGCGAGTGGACGGCGACGGCCAGAAAAAGCAGACAGGTCAGCGCCACCAGCGGCAGCGACAGGCCGTCCACACCCACGTGGTAGCCCACGCCGGCGCCGGGGATCCAGCGCGCCCGCTCCTCGTACCGCACCCCCGCGCCGGTCTCGAACCCCGCCCACACCGCGACGACCAGCGCCAGATCGGCGGCGGCGGTGCCGGTCCAGATCCAGAGGTACGCCCTGTCCGGGAGGGTGCGCGGCAGGAGCAGCAGGACCACGCACACCAGCAGGGGCAGGAACGTGACGACGCTCAGCACAGGGTCTACCTCACGGTAAGGATGATCAGGACGAGCGCGGCGAAGCCGGCGGCGGCCTGCGCGTAGTACTGGTGGAGCAGTCCGGTCTGCGGGCGGCGCGCGGCGCGGCCGAGACTCCGGGCGCCGGACGCGACGGCGCGCACGGCCGCGTCGACGCCGCCGTCGTCCAGGCGGCGGGCGAGCTGCGCCGCCGCGAGTCCGCCCCGGGCGATCCCGCGTACGGCGCCGTCGACGACGCGGTCGTCGAAGACGGCCAGCGCTCTGGCCAGGGCGAGCACGGGACGGAAGACGGTGAGCCGCGCGGTCCGCTCAAGGAACAGCCAGTTCCGGGCCCCTCGCACGGCGGTGCGCGGCAGGGGCACGGGGCGCGACGCCCACCACCGGACGAACCCGGCGGCGGCGAGGGCGACACAGGCGGAGAGGGCGGGCTCCCACGCCTCGGGGGACGGTTCACCCTCGGCGCCGAGCAGGCCCCGGAGCCAGGAGTCCGGCCCCGGCAGGGCCAGTACGCCGAGGACGGCGGCGGCGAAGGTGAGGGCGAGGAGCGGGACCGGTGTCGTACGGGCGGTGTGACGGGTGCCGCGTCCCTCGGTGTCGTAGCCGGTCTCCGGGCCGGGCGGCAGGGGCCGGGTGACGTACCAGAGGGCCTTGAGGCTGTAGACGGCGGCGACGGCGGCGGCCATGAGCCCCACCACGTAGAGACCGACGCTCTCGGTCCGGGCGGCGGCGAGCACCTGGTCCTTGGCCGCCCACAGGGACAGCGGCGGCAGTCCGGCCAGGGTGAGCGCGCCGACGGTGAAGGCGGCGCCGACCGGCGGGTAGGCGCGGGCCGCACCGCGCAGGGCGGGCAGCCGCTTGGTGCCCAGCGCCGTCAGCCAGGCGCCGGCGGCGAGGAACAGGGCGGATTTCGTGGCGGCGTGGGCGACCAGCTGGGTGGTGCCCCCGGCCACCCCGTGACTGCCGGCCGCCAGCACGATGAAGCCGATCTGGGCGCAGGTGGAGGCCGCGAGCAGTTGCTTGAGGTCGGTCTGGGCGGCGGCGACCACTCCGAGGGCGAGGGCGGTCACCACGCCGGACCAGGCGACGAGCGGCCCGGCCCAGCCGGTCGCGGTCAGCAGGGGTTCCAGGCGCAGCAGCAGATAGGCACCGGCGGCGACCATCGTGGCGGAGTGCAGCAGTGCGGACACGGGGCTGGGTCCCTCCATGGCCCGGGACAGCCAGAAGGAGAAGGGCAGTTGGGCGGATTTGCCGAGCGCCGCCAGCACGATGCCCGCGGTGATCACATGCGGCCAGGGCGAGGCGGCCCCCGGCAGGGCGTCGAGACGCAGGGTGGTGACGCCCCCGGCGAGGGCGGCACCCGCCGCCACGTACAGGCCGAGGTCGGCCGTACGGGTCGTCAGGAACGCGACATCGGCGGCGAGCGCCGTGCCGGGCGCTCGCCGGCGGTGGCCGATGAGCGCCCAACTGGTGGCGCCCATCAGCTCCCAGGCCATCAGCAGCAGGGGGAGGGTGGTCGCGGTGACGGTGACGAGCATGGCGCCGGAGAAGACGAGCATCAGCCCGAAGAACCGGCCGCGGCCGGCGTCCGCGGAACGTTCGCGGCCCGCGTCGGCGGAACGTTCGCTACCGGCGTCCGCGCCGAACTCCCCCACCGCGAAGGCGAGGACGGCGGTGGTGACCGCCGCGACGGTGACCACCATGACCGCGGACAGGCCGTCGACCGCGAGGCCCGCGTCCATCCCGGCGAACAGGGGCGCGCGCACGGCCGGGCGGGTGAGGGCGGCGGCGATCGCGATCCCGAGCGTGGCCACGGCCACTGTCACCGCGACGGCGGGCACCCAGCGGTCGCGCCGTGGGACCGCCACGGTGAGCAGGGCTCCCGCGCCGAGCGGCAGCGTGACCAGCGCCCAGAGCAGCGCGCTCATCCCTTCAGATCCCCGGCCGCGTCGGTCGTCTCCGCGCGCCGGGCCCGGTAGAGGGCCGTGGTGACGGCGAAGCCCATGGCCATCTCCACGGCCATCGCCAACACGGCGGCGACGACGACCACTTGGCCGCTCGCGGCGGCCGGGGAGAGGAAGGACCAGTAGACGGCGGCGGCCACGACGACGCCGCCGATCATCAGCTCGATCCCCATCATGATCATGACGATGGACCGCTGGGAGAGCGCGCCGAACAGCCCGGTCGAGAAGAGTCCGGCGGCGAGGACCAGCAGCAGCTCGTACGTCATCGGCCCACTCCCCCACCGGCCGGGTCGTCGGCGGGCCGGCGGTCGAGATCGTCGCCGAAGCGGTCGTAACGGCCGCGCCCGGCGGCGAGCACCGTGGCCCCGACCATGGTGGCCAGCAGCACGAACCCGAGGGTGATCATGGTGAGCATCTGGTCCCCCATGAGCGACACGCCCAACTGGAAGGTGCTGTCGCCCGGCCGCGCACCCGTGCGGGCGGGCCGGCGCACCAGCGCGATCCCGGCGACCAGCGCGGCGAAGACCGCGCCACTGATGACCAGCGCGCCACGGGTGTTGTGCCGCATCGTCATCGGCATCAGACCGGCCGGATCCATCATGTACGCGACCATGAACCCGGCCATGATCACCATCTCCAGGACCATCATCAGCACGATCACCACGCCCAGGTACGGCAGTCCCAGCACCGTCACCACGCCGCCGACGCACACCAGGCAGCCCAGCAGCGCGAAGGTGACCCGGGCCATCGAGTCGAGCGTGAAGACCAGGACACCGCCGGCCAGGGCGAGCGGACCGAGCACCCACAGCAGCACAGTGTGCGTCACGCCCATCACACGCTCCTTCTCCACGGGCCGGGTCGGCCGACGGGTTGTTCCGGACGGGCGGCGTTACGGGCCGAGGGCCACGAGGGCCGGCACGAGCGCCTGCGCGACCGCCGCCGGCAGGAGGACCACCCAGGCGAACTCCACGTACCGGTCGGCGCGGAGCACCGGCAGCCGCCGCGCCGCACACACCAACAGCCCCAGCACGAGCACCGTCTTGACCAGCGACCACGCCCAGCCGGGCAGCCCCGGACCGGCGCCGCCGCCCAGGAACAGCGGCACCGCCATCGCCGCCCCGGCCGCCAGCCACAGCCACCGCCCGGCCTGGAGCAGCAGCCGGTCCACCCCCGAGGTCTCGCCCAGCACACCGCCCGCGATGTCGCGGCCGGCCGGATGGGCGAACGGGCCCAGAAAGCTGAACGCGAGCACCCCGGCCAGATGGACGGCGAAGGCGAACGGCATCCACACCGCGTACCAGAGGCCGTGCTGCGCGCCGGCGATCTCGGTGACCCGCAGGGACTGCGCGCCGGTGGCGGCCGAGATCAGGGCGAACATCAACGGCAGTTCGTACGCGAGGCCCTGGGCGACGAAGCGGTAACCGCCGACCAGGGAGAACGCCGCGTTCGGGCCCCACCCGGCCAGCCACAGCCCGGCCCAGGTCAGCACCTCCATGGCGTTGAACCACACGACTCCCACGGAGAGATCGGCGACCGCGTGGTTCCCGAACGGGATCACCAGCGTGGACAGCACCGCCGCGACAGGCACGGTGACCACGCCCAGGCGCCACAACGGCCGGTCCGAGGCGGGGAGCCGTCTGGGCTGCGCGATCAGGGCCCGGGGCACGGCGAGCAGCGGACGCAGCGCGCCGAGAGGGGTGACGGTCCGTCCGGAGGCCCGGTCGTCCAGCGCGGCGTCGCCGGCCGCGGCCAGGACCGCGAGGCCGAGCAGCAGGGCCGGGGCCACCGGCAGGGTCCACCACGCTCCCGCCTCAACCACGCGCCACCTCCGGGTGCCTGACGGCGAGTTCGTCCGGGTCGGGGTCGAGGCTGGCGACGACCAGACGCGCCGAGGCCAGCTCGGCACCCTCCAGCAGCCGGGGCAGCAGGGCGGCCAGGGCGGCCGACGGGGGCCGTCCGGCGTCCCACGGGCCGCGCGGGCTCTCCTCCGTACGGGGGTCGAGAAGGGTGGCTCCGTCGTCCGGTCGCCGGATGTCGGCGAGGGCGTCGGAGAGCCACCGCCGGTAGCGGGCCGGTACGTCCCCGTCCGCCCGCGCCGCCGGTCCGCCCACCCCCGCGGCCCGCGCGTCGGCGGCGGTGAGCGGGCCGATGTCCCGGGTCAGCCGGTACAGGGTCCGGGACCGGCCCACGCGGCGGGCGAAGCGGACCGCCCGGGGCAGAACGGCGTTCGCGGGTGCCCGCTCCAGCAGATCGTCGCGGAGCCGCCGGGCCGTGAGCGCCTCGGCGGGCCAGCCCGCCACCGCCAGCAACCGGCCCAGACTGTCCAGATGGGCCGCCGCCCGGCACCGGGCGGCCTCGGCGAGGCGCACCGGCTCACCGGCCGAGGCCCGGATCCAGGGCCCGCTCCAGAACGGGCCGGCGGGGCCGGTCGCGTACGGTTCGCCGAGCTGCGCAGACCGGACGACATCGCCCTGGAGCACGACCCGCACGACCAGTCCGGCCGGCCAGTCGGCGAGGAACGGCCCGAGCGACACGTGCAGTCGGTCCAGGGTCAGCCCGTCGCGGTCCTCGCCGAGCTGGGCCATCGGCAGCCCGGCGGGCATGCCCATGCCGTCGCTGTCGCCGCTGTGATCGGCCGCCGCTCTCTCGTGGCTCCGCCGCCCGCGCTCCGTCCTGCCCAGCCGGGCACGCCCGGTGTCGAGGACCGACGCCACGTCCTCGGGCCTCTCCGCCCGCAGGCGTGCGCGGGGACGGGCCATGTCCCGCCACACCCTGTCGAGTTGGGATTCCAGCGTCGGGCAGTCGGGGCCTGCCACCAGCAGCAGATCCGCCGAGGCCGGTGTCGGCGCCACCGCCCAGCCCCGGCAGCGCAGTTCCCTCTCGGCGGCCAGCCGTGCCGGGGTCCCGCCGGGTGTCGTCACCAGCAGCACGCGCGGCCGGAGGGCCGCCGCGCGCAGGAGAAGGTCCGTCAGGCCCATCGCAACGCCCCCTCCCGCCAGGCATACACGACGCCGCAGAGCAGAACGCCGAGGAAGACGAACATCTCGATCACCGCGGTGGGCCCCATCACGGAGATGACGAGCGTCCACGGATACATGAAGACCATCTCCATGTCGAAGGCGAGGAAGAGCATCGACACCGTGTACCAGCGCAGATGGAAGCGGCTGACCGCGTGCTCGACAGGCTCGTGCCCGGACCCGAACGGCCGGGCGTCCAACGGTTCGTGCGAGACGCGCAGGGCGCGCCCGGCGCCGTGGAGACCGGCCACGACGAGCAGTGCCAGGGCCAGCAGGGACAGCGCGGCCGTGAAGCCGTTCATCCGCTCACGCCTTCCCCGCTTCCCCGTCACATCGAATCGGCCGCACGCCCGGTCGCACGCGGCCGGTGTACGCCGGTGGCTCGGGCACTAGGGCTACGGTGCCCGAGCCGCCCCCACCAGGGGCGACAGCGTGCGGCGGCAGACGGGTGAAACGACCCACAGGCGGTGGTGGCCGGTATGTGTCCGTCCGTCAGGCCGACGCCGGGGGGCCGGTCCTCGCCGGTGAGGCGTCGAGCCGCCCACGGATCACCAGGGCCCGGGCCAGGCAGCCGAACGCGATCGTCGACGCCCACGCCCGCGCGGTGTTCCAGGCCGTCCACTTCGCCTCGTCGAGCCGGGCCCGAGCGGCGGCGCTCCCCACACCGGCGCCGGGTTCGGCCGCGGTCCTGAACTCCCCGTTGAGCGGCTCATGGACGCCGAACGTGATCACGACCGCGATCAGGTAACACACCAGTGCCACCCCGACCCAGACCAGCACCGCGCGGTGCTCCGGCCGTCGGTGGAGGACGGCGGACAGCGCGATGAGCGGCAGGGCGAGGGTGAATCCCCCGAGGAACAACGGATTGGTGATCGCCTCGTCGAGCGCCCGGAACGACGCCACGAAGGTACGGTCGTCGACCTCGCGCAGACCGGGCATGATCGCGTTCGACCAGCTCGCGAAGACACCGGCGAGCAGTCCGGTGGTCACGATCGCCAGAATCAGCATCACGGATCTCAGGCTGTCGCGCCGGGCGCGCCGCTGACGCGGGGTGTGGTCTGTCATGGTTTCGAGTACAACAGCGGCCGTCCGGGGTGACCATGCGCGAGGGTCTCGGCCCCATGCGCCGCCGTCCAGCCACCGGGGACGGGTGGGTCCGGGAGGGATCAGGCGGCGGCGTTGTTCTCGACGCGGTTCGCGCGCATGAGCCAGGTGGGGCCTTCGGCGTATCCGCTGACCTCGGCGAAGAACGCGCCGAAGTACGGGCCGCCCGCGTGGGTCTCCAGGGCCGAGGCGTCCGCGTAGACCTCGTTCAGATAGAAGACCGTGGAGTCCTTCTCGTCCTCCAGAAGCTCGAACCGGGCGGAGCCAGGCTCGTTCGCCACGGAGTCACGAGCCGTCTTCTTCGCAGCCCGGACGAAGTCGTCCCGATGCTCGGGCCGGACGGTGAAAGAAACGAGAATCTGGTACATGACCCGGGCCTCTCCGTCTTCTCGAAGGATGACCGGCTTGATCACCACAGCAATCACTCTCGCAACCACCGTCGGGGGCCGCAACCGCTCGGCCGCGTCCGTGGGCGACGTCCCTGAGCCGATGTCAGCGCTCAGCGCAGCAGCTTGATGACCTCGGCGAAGGCGGCCATGTGCGGCTCCAGCACGCTGATGTAGGTGATGCCGAACTGCTCGCGATAGCGCTGGAGCCGTTCCGCGATCTCCTGGGGCGATCCGGTCAGCACGCCGGGCAGCTGCGTGAGCTGCTCCTCGGGGAGCCCGCTCGCCCGGCGGATGATGTCGAGGTCGGCCTCCACGGGACTGGCGGCCACCGCAGCGACGAAGATGTTCAGCTCGATGTCGGGGAACCGGTCTCCGGCGCTCTCGCGCAGGATGCCGATACGGCGCGCCAGCGCGTCCTCCGGGGCCATGTGCTCGGTGACCCCGGCCATGATCGAGAAGCTGAAGATGTCGGCCTCCCGTCCGCCGAACCGCAGCATGCGGTCCCCGGCGCCGCCCAGCAGGATCGGCGGCAGGGGCGCGTCGGCCTCCGCGGCGAGCAGGGACCGGGTCGCCGCGAGGGTCGCCTCCAGTTTGCGCAGCCGCTCGCCGCCGGTGCCGAAGGGCAGACCGACGGCCTCGAACTCGGCCGGGACATAGCCGGCGCCGAGCCCCAGTTCCAGGCGGCCGTCGGTCAGCCGGTGCACGTCGGCGACGTCGCGGGCGAGATAGGCGGGGCTGAGGATGCCTGCGTTGAGCACGAACGTGCCCAGCCGCATCCGTGTGACCTCGGCCGCGGCCACCAGCGCCGGGAAGGGCGCGGTGGTGCCGAGGTGGTCGGCGACCTGGAGCACGTCGTATCCCAGATCCGCCGCCTCGCGGACCCGGGCGTGCCAGGCGGACCGTGAGCCGACGGTGAGGAGACTGATGCCGAAGCGGAACGGGCGTTGGGACATCTCTGTCCTCCGTACGTGGGTCGCGTGGCCGACGCTGTCGTCGGCGAGGGAGTGGGCCGATGACCCGCTCCGGGCTTATCACGCCCGCCCGCGCGGCGCGTTCGACCGCCACGCCGGCCAGGCGATCGGTCGGGTGATCGGTCGGGTGGCCGGCCAGTTGGCGGGGGCAGGTGATCTGTACAGGTGGCGGGGGTCAGGTGATCGGCTGCTCGGTCCAGATCGTCTTTCCGCGGAGCCCGTACCGGCTACCCCAGCGCGTCGTGCACTGGGCGACGATGAAGAGGCCCCGGCCTCCCTCGTCGGTGGCGTTCGCCCTGAGCAGTCGCGGCTGGGTGTTGCTGGAGTCGGTGACCTCGCAGATGAGGACGCCGTCACGGATGAGGCGTACGCCGACGGGGCCGCCCCCGTACCGGACCGCGTTGGTGACGAGCTCGCTGATCACGAGTTCGGTGTCCATGGACTGGGCCTCCAGCCCCCATGCCGCCAGCTGGTCCATGATGTCCCTGCGGGCGAGCGCCACCGAGTCCGGCTCGGCCGGGTACTCCCAGCTCGCCACGGAGTCCGGCGGGACCGCGCGGGTCCGGGCCAGCAGGAAGGCGACGTCGTCGTCCGTGGGCGTGGTCCCCAGATCGCTGAGCAGGGAATTGCCCATCGCCTCCAGGGAGCGGCCCTGGTCGTTGAAGGTCGCGAGCCGGGCCCGGAGACGGCGCATCCCGGTCTCGGAATCGTGATCCGCCTCCAGCAGGCCGTTCGTGAAGAGCACGAGCACGCTGCCCGGTTCGAGTTCCAGGGTCCTGGATTCGAACGGCACCCCACCCACGCCCAGCGGCGGACCGGGCAGGACGTCGATGAACTCCGTGGGGCCGCCGGGCCGCATCGCGACCGCGGGAAGCTGGCCGGCGCTCGCGAGAGTGCACTGGCGGGTCAGCGGGTCGTAGATGGCGTAGAGGCAGGTAGCGCCGACGGGGTCCTGGTCACCGGGGCCCTCCGCAGCCAGGCGCTGGACGAGTTCGTCGACGTGCGCGAGGAGTTCGGGGGGATCCAGTTCCAGATCCGCCAGGGTCTGTATGGCCGTACGCAGGCGTCCCATGGTGGCGGTGGCGGAGAGGCCGTGGCCGACGACATCGCCGATCACCAGGGCGACCCTGAGCGAGGGCAGAGTGATCACGTCGAACCAGTCCCCCCGGATACCGGCCCCCTTGCCCGCGGGCCGGTAGATCCCCACGGTGGACACGGCGGCGGACGACGTCGTCGCGCTGGGCAGCAGCCGCTCCTGGAGGGTGACCGCCGCGCGCTGCTCACGGTTGTGGCGGCGGGCGTTGTCGATGCCGAGGGCCGCCCTGGAGGTGATCTCCGTCAGGAGTTTCCTCTCGTCCTCCTGGAACGAATCCGGCGGCTCGTCGCGCCATACGGAGACGGTGCCCAGGATGAGGTCGCGAGCGATCAGCGGCGACACGGTGACGGAGTGGGCGAACGGCGGGACGAGTTGCTCCATCAGCTCCTCGTCGTCGAGGGCGGCCACCACGGAGGCCCGGTCCATGGTGACGACCTCACCCATCTGGATCTCCCGCAGCTGCGAGCTGTCGGGCAGGACCGGATACGGCGCCCCGGGCATGAGGATCTTGCCCAGCCAGGCCTCCGACGCCGACGCGATGGCCGACCGCAGCATGTGGGGCCTTCCGCCGCCCACCATTCTCGGCGGCTCGTCGCCGACGACCACGGCCTCGGCGAGGTCGACGGTCACCAGATCGCCCAGGTCCGGCACCAGCAGATCCGCCAACTCCTGCGCCGTCTCGGTCACTTCAAGGGAGGAGCCGATACGGACAGAGGCGTCGTGCACCCTGGCGAGACGGAGCCGCCGTTCCTGGTATCTGCGGGATCCGGGTCCACTCGTCGTATGCGCGAGGTCCGCGACGGCGACGTCGATCTCCCGCTGCGCGACCGGCCCCTCCAGCAGGGTCTCCGTCTCTTCCCGGCTCCCGGCCCACGCGGTCCTCGCCGCGAGCACCAGGCTCTCCCCCATGCCCTCCACCGGTACGACGCGGTAGGCGATCTCCGCGGCCCGGCTGTCGCCCTGCCGCGGATACGCGGTGTGCACTCCGGGTGTACGCAGGTCCGGACCGGGGTCGGGACCGGGTTCGCCGCCGGACTCCCGGGTCAGGAACTCACCGATCGACCGGCCACGGAGCTCCCGCGCGGACAGCCCGAGGAGCTCCGTCGCGGCGGGCGAGCACCAGAAGATCACCCCGTCGCGCCGGACCGCGACGACTGCCGGAGTTCCCTTGGGTGTCAGCTCACGCGGCGTCATGCTTCGTACCTCTTCGTGTGTGCTGGGCCGCCCATACGACCTTTCCGTCCGGTGTACGGCGGAATCCCCAGCTGTCGGCCGAGTGGGCGACGAGCAGAAGCCCGAATCCGTTGTCGCCCGGAGGGCCGGCCTGGCGGGGGCGGGGTGCGCCGGCTCCCGCGTCGGAGACCTCGCAGAGCAGGGTGTCGTGGCGGACCAGGCGCAGCCGGATGGGCGGCACGGCGTGTGTGAGCGCGTTGGTGAGCAGTTCGTCGGCGATGAGCTCGGTCGAGGGCACGAGGTCGTCCAGCCCCCAGGTCCGCAGCTGGGAGGCGACCGTCGAGCGGGCACGGGAGACGGCGGCGGGCTCGTTCGCTATGTCCCACGAGACGACGTGGTCCGTCTTCACGTCGTGGAACCGGGCCACGAGGAGTGTGGCGTCGTCGGTGAGCGAGCTGGTGTCCGCGGTTCCCAGCGCGGCTTCGCAGAGGTCCCGCAGGGGGGCCAGGGGTGTGGTGAGGGCGCCCGCCAGGCGGTTCATCCCGACGTCTATGTCGTCCTCGCGCGTCTCGACGAGCCCGTCGGTGTAGAGGGCGATGGTGCTCCCCTCGGAGGTTTCGATCTCCGCGGACTCGAAGGAGTTCACCCCGAGCCCCAGGGGCGTCCCGGGAGGGAGGTCGGGGAAGGCGGCGCCGTTCGCCGGGTCGACGATCACCGGAGGGGGGTGCCCGGCGCTGGCGATCTCCAGCCGCCGGCTGATCGGGTCGTGAACGGCGTACAGGCAGGTGGCCCCGACGGCGACCGGCCCGAGGCTCTCCGGGCCCTCCTGGTTGAGGCGCACGACGATGCGGTCCAGGCGCGACAGCAGCTCGCTGGGCGGCAGATCCATCTCGGCGAGGGTCTGCACCGCCGTACGGAGCCGGCCCATGGTGGCGGCGGCGTTGATCCCGTGCCCCACGACGTCGCCGATGACCAGGGCCGTCCGGGCGCCGCTCAGATGGATCACGTCGAACCAGTCGCCGCCGACCCTGCTGGCCATGTCCGCCGGCAGGTACCGGGCGTCCACCTCCACGGTTCGGCTTCCCACGAGTCGCTGCGGGAGCAGATGCCGTTGCAGGGCGAGGGCCGCGTCCGCCTCACGGGCGTATCTGCGGGCGTTGTCCAGGCTCAGTGACGCGCGTGCGACCAGTTCCTTCGCCAGCCAGAGGTCGTCCCGGTCGAACGGCGCCGGGGTCTCGTGACGGACGAACACGGCGACACCGAGCACGGCTCCGCGGGCCTCGATCGGCACGACGATCAGGGAGTGCATGCCCGTCTCGCGGATGACGCGGGCCCGCTCCGGGTCCTGGTCGAGCCAGTTGCCGGGTGTCGTGTCCAGAACGGGTTCGATGACGGCCCGGCCGCTCGACAGGGCCTTCGTGAACGGGGACGAGGGAGGTACGAACACGGGCTGGGCCCGGTCGAAGAGGGATTCCGGGGCTTGCGGATGGACGGATGCCACGCCCGCGCGGCGGAAGACGGGTATCCGGCCGTCGTCCGCCTCCAGCCGCTCCAGGGGCTCGCCGCCCAGGGGCACGGTGTCGGCGAGGTCGACGGTGACGTAGTCGGCCAGCCGCGAGATCGCGTAGTCGGCGAACTCCTGGGCGGTGCGTATCACGTCCAGGGTGGTGCCGATTTTCGTGCCGGCCTCGCTGAGCGTGTCCAGATGCTCGCGGTTCCGCCGCGCGGTGGTGACGTCGGAGCGCAGACCGCAGATGCCGAGCGGGGTGCCGTCGCCCCTTTCGAGGCGGTACATCGAGATGGAGTACGTACGCCTTCGGTGCAGGTCGCTCGGTGTGCGACGGGTGTACTCGTAGTCCAGGACCGTACGGCCGGTCCGCAGGACCTCCCTCATCACCGCTTCGAGGGACGGCACGTCGAGCGCGTCGCCGAGCACCTCCTCGATGCTCCGGCCCACCCACTGGTCCTGCGGGATTCCGCTCTCGGCCTCGAGCGCCGCGTTGACCCAGAGATAGCGCAGCCCGGTGTCCCAGATGACGGTGGCCACCGGTGAGTACGTGACGACGGCGGCGGAGACGGCCGCGTTCCAGGCCGCCTGGGCGTTGGTCTGCGGGTTGGCCGCGACGACCAGCCAGCCGGTCGTACGGGGCTTGCCGCGCCCGCTGAGCGGTGAGACCCGGACCTCCAGGGAGAGGGTGCCGCCCTCGCGGTGCCGGAACTTCAGGCGTCCCGACCAGTCCCCGCCGCCCCGGCTCCGCTCGGCGATGTCCGCCGCCACCGCCTCGCCGTCCTCGGACGAGTCCAGCATGAACGCCCCGGGCCGCCCGACGACTTCGGCCGCCGAGTAGCCCAGCAGGCGCCTGGCATGCCCGGTCCACCCCGTCACGGCACCCGCCGCGTCGAGAACCGCGACCGCGGCTTCAGCCATCATCGCGGTCGCAGTGCTGGTCGAACTCCGTGCGAACGTCATCCCGTGCCTTCCGGAGCGGGTGCCGTCGGCGTTGCCCTGCGGACCGCCGAGATGGGCGGCGCGCCGAGCACCGGAATCACTGCCGTTCGGCAGGGGCCTCGGAGCCGGCTCCCTGAACCGTTGAGGCCCACCGGCCCGATGCGACGGTGTTTTCCCTTCCGGGAAGCATCGGCAGCCGATCCACCCATACTCAACAAACAAGGCTAGGACAGGTCGGACCCGCTGGCGAATGGTCGCGGGGCGGGGCTCGTACGAGGGCGGGGCCGCCCTCGTCAGCTCAGCAGTGTCAGCCCGTCGGGGGCGTCGATGCCGAAATCCTCCGCCAGCACGCGGCGCGCGTCCGCCTCGTCGTCGAGCTTCCGCTCCGTGACCGTCCCGTCGTCGCCGGTCCCGGTCACCCGGTCGCCGTCGAGCAGCAGATGCCCGTCCGGTGTCAGGCGCTGGACGTACAGGCGGTGCGAGAACGGGGAGCGCGGGTTCGTGGCGACGTGCCAGTTGACGACCTCGTAGTCGGAGTGCTCGAAGGGCTCCAGCGTGAAGGCGTACTGCGCCGTCCAGCCGCCCCGCGAGGGCTCCGCGGGCGTGTCGTGGGCCTCCAGCACCCACATCTCCAGCGGCCCCCGGTGGGGTACGCGCACCAGCCGGTGCCGGCGCCCGGCACCGTAGAACTCGGTGTCGGCGACCAGGGGCACCGGTTCCAGCAGGGAGCCGATGGCTCCGAAGCCGACGTCGGCCAGACAGCGCCGCGGGTCGCCGGGGATCTCGACCAGCAGGGCCATGTGCGTACGGGGACGGTCCTCGAAGCGCTCCGCCCCGAGGACGACGCGGGCGCTCAGCCGGGTCACCCCGAAGCCCAGGGCCTCCAGGGCGGTCGCGTACAGCGTGTTGTGCTCGTAGCAGTAGCCACCGCGCCGGCGATCGTGCACCAGCTTGGCCATCAGGTCGCCGAGGCCGAGGGAGGGCGCGGTACCGCCGACGGCGTCGAGGTTCTCGAAGGCGATGGCCTCCAGATGGGCGAGGTGCGTGCCCCACAGGGTGTCCGCGTCGGCCCGCCGCTCCCCCGTCCAGCCGATCCGCTCCAGGTACGCGTCGAGGTCGAACCCTGTCGTTGTCCGTGTGCTGTCAGCCATGCGGCCCACGCTATGTTCGGCCGGGAGGCGCCTGCCATCGGCTTTCGGCCCTAGGGCCTGGCTCTGCCACGTGCTTCGGCCTCCCGGCCCAGAGCGCATGAATGCGGTAGGTTCATCGCATAATGTCCGCTTATGGTCCCCCGGATTGAGGGGCCCGCCAGCGGGGTCAACGCCGAGAAGGGCCAGGAACAGTGACCGCACTGACGCTCCAGGAAGCGATCGACCGGACCGCGGCCGGCGTCGCCAAGGCCGCCGAGATGGGCGTGGCCATGAACGTCGCCGTGGTGGACGACGCGGGCCACCTCCTGCACTTCTCGCGGATGGAGGACGCCTGGCTGGGCTCGATCGACATCGCGATCAGGAAGGCCAGGACCGCGGTCTACTTCAAGATGCCGACCGCCGAGATCGGCAAGCTCTCCCAGCCCGGCGGCGAGCTCTTCAACATCGAGGTCACCAACGGCGGCCTGGTGACCTTCGGCGGCGGTCTGCCCCTCGTCAGGGACGGGCGCGTCGTCGGCGCCGTGGGCGTCTCGGGCGGCCGGGTCGCCGAGGACACGGCGGTCGCCGAGGCCTGCCTCGCCTGACGCGGCTCGAACCGCCCGGTGGCGCTGACCTCCGCGGTATCCGTGCGGCCGTTCCTCTGGTCCGCCGATCTCAGGCGTGCTGACGCTCCGCCCGCCGCTGGATCAGCTCCTCCACCGCGCTCGGCAGCGTGGTCTCGAAGTCGATGAGTTTCGCCCAGGTCGGGGTGACGACGATCCGGACCATTCCGTCGTAGAGCGAGCGGACCTCTGCCTCCCATTCGACGCGCTGCTCGGGTGTCATCTCGTAACTGCCGTTCATCTGGAGATACTCGTCCGGGATGCCCTCCACGACGTCCAGCTCGGCACGCCCGCGGACGAGCAGGATCTTCGGCGGGTGGACCTCGGTGTCGATGGTCAGGGCGACCATGGGGTTCGCGCGCAGCGCGGGCAGTTTCGGGGCGTTCTTCGAGGTGCACAGGACGATCTCCGAACCGTTCCAGGAGAACGCGATCGGGATGCTGCGCGGCGTGCCGTCCTTGGCGACGTAGGCCAGCCTGGTCAGGTCGCGGGCCAGCAGTTCGCGGCTGAGCGGGCGGTTCAGGATCTCGGTGATCTCGGTCTGCCGCATGGTGGTCGCTCCTTCGTCGGCGTGGTCGAGCGGCGGGTACGTGGCCGCTTCTGCCCCTGGGACGGAGCGGGCCCGGTGTTCTCGACATCCGGGCGCGGTATTTCTCGAAGATCTCCTGAGTCCGAAGCGCCCGGCCCGACGACCCGGGCGGCGCGTTGCGTCCGAGCGGATTCCGCCGCGACCTATCGTGCGGAAATGACCACCAGCGATACCGCCCCTTTCGGCGGGCGTCTCCTCATCGGCGCTACGGGCGCCGCCGCCGTCGCCTCCCTTCCCCTGTACATCAGCGCGCTCCGCGGCGCGTTCAGCGGGACCGTCACCGTCCTGATGACGCATACGGCGACCACTTTCCTTCCCCCGCACACCGTCGCGCTGTTCGCGGACCGAGTGGTCACGGGAACGGACCCGGACGAATGGGCCCAGGAGAATCATGGGACCCTCGCGGCGGAACACGACATGATGGTCGTCCTGCCGGCCACCGCGAACGTGCTGTCCGTCACCGCGACGGGCGCGGTCCCGAACATGTTGTCCGCGACGATCCTGGCCGCCGAATTCCCCGTGGTATTCGTCCCGGTGATGACCGGCGAGATGTGGCAGAAGCCCGCCGTGCGACGCAACGTCGAACAGCTCCGACTCGACGGATACCACGTCGTCGATCCTCCCTGGGGAGAGCGGTACGACGTCGGGCTCGGCACGTTCATCGGGACCCCGATGCCTCCGGCCCCGCCCCAGTTCGTCGAACTCGTCCGGGAGTTCATGCCGGAGCCCGGGCCCCCCGGCGAATGAGCGGTCCGGCCCGCCCGTGGCCGTGCGCCCGCCCCCGGTCTAGCGTGACGCCATGGCCATGCAACCCTGGTTCCCCGACGCCAAGCTCGGCATATTCGTGCACTACGGGATCTACGCCGTCGACGGCGTGCCCGAGTCCTGGGCCTTCTATCTCGGCCAGGTGCCGCACGCCCGGTACATGAGGCAGCTCGACGGCTTCACCGCGTCGGCGTACGACCCCGAGGGCTGGGCCGATCTCTTCGCGCGCGCGGGCGCCGGGTACGCCGTACTGACCGCCCGGCATCATGACGGCGTCGCGCTGTGGGACACCGCCCAGGGAAATCTCAACGTCGTACGGCACACTCCGGCGGGCCGCGACCTGGTCGCGCCGTACGTCGACGCGCTGCGCGCCCGGGGGCTCAAGGTCGGCCTCTACTACTCCCACTCCGACTGGAACCACCCCGACTACGCGAGCGTGCGGCACCCCGACCCCCCGCACCACAACCCCGGCATCAACACCAACCCGTTCAGCGCTCCCCCCGTCGGCGCCGCCGACGACCCCGGTGCCTGGAGCCGCTTCCTGGACTACCGCGACGCCCAGGTGGGCGAACTCGTCGACCGCTTCGCGCCCGATCTGATCTGGTTCGACGGCGAGTGGGAACGCGCCGAGGAACAGTGGCGGACGGGTGAGCTGGCGGCGCTGATCCACGCGGGAAACCCGAGGACCGTCCTCAACGCCCGGATGCTCAGCCACGGCGACTACGCCACCCCGGAGCAGGGTGTCCCGCTCCAAGCCCCGGACGGGCCCTGGGAGTTGTGTCTGACGGTCAACGACTCCTGGGGTTTCCAGCCCACCGACCACCAGCACAAGTCCGTACGCCGGCTGGTGCGTTACTTCGCCGAGACCATCGGGATGGGGGGCAATCTCCTCCTGGACGTGGGCCCACGGGAGGACGGCACGATCACCCCGGAGCAGACGGCGCGCCTCGAAGGGCTCGGGGCGTGGATCGCCCGGCACAGGGAGGCGGTGTACGGCACCGTCGCCGGACTGCCCGCAGGACACCACTACGGCCCCAGCACGCTCTCCGCCGACCGGCGGACCCTCTACCTGGTCTGCTTCGACCCGCCCCGGGAGACGGTCGCGGTACGGGGACTGCGTACGCCGGTCACGCGCGTGACCGTCCTCGGCACGGGCACCGAACTCGCCCACCGTGTCGTCGGCGGCCTGCACGACGTGCCGGGCGTCCTGTGGACGGACGCTCCCCATGCGTCGGACGTGGACCCCGAGGCGACGGTACTCGCGCTCGAACTGGCCGGAGAGCTCGACCTCTACCGAGGACCGGGCCTGGCCTGACCCTCGCCCGGCCTCGCGCGGCCTGACGGGCAGGCCACGGATCGATCGCTTGAGTGGCGCGTCATGCGCCCCGGCGTCCGTCTGGGAGGAAAAATGCTCCCATGGTCACCGAAATCGCGATTATCGAAGTCCGGCCCGGCCAGGAGGCCGCGTTCGCGACCGCCTTCCAGAATGTCGGCCACGAACTCCTCGCCACGACGCCCGGGTGCCTCAGCGTGAAGATGTACCGGAGCGGTGAGAGTTCGCGGTTCGTCGGCGTGAACGAGTGGGAGTCCTGGGAAGCCCATCTCGACAACTTCCGTGGCACCGACCGGTATACGAGGTACGGGGAAGCTCTCCGGCCGTACTTGTCCGCGCCTCCGGTCGTCGAGCGGTTCACCGACGTGACGAGCGGCTGAGGCCATGCGCCGGCGGGGTGGCCGACGGAGCCGCCCCCTCATCGTGCCGGGGTGGTCCCGGCGATCCAGTTGTGGCCCATCTCGCTCTCGCGTTCACCCACCGCCGACGAGGCGTCGAGGCGGGCGATCTCCTCGGTGGAGAGGGCGAGTTCGGCGGCGCCGGCGTTCTCCTCCAGCCGCTCGATGCGCAGGGTGCCCGGGATGGGCACGACGTCCGGCGCCTTGGCCAGCAGCCAGGCCAGCGCGACCTGCCCGGGCTGTGCGCCGTGCGCCGCCGCGATCCCGCGCACCACGTCGACGGCCCGCAGGTTCACGTCGAAGAACTCCTCGGAGAACCGCGGCATCCCGCGCCGGTAGTCGTTCTCCGGCAGGTCGTCCCGCGACCTGATCTTCCCTGTGAGCATGCCGCGCCCCAGCGGGCTGTACGGCACGAGGCCGATGCCCAGTTCCCGGCACGCCGGCACGACCTCGTGCTCGACGTCCCGGCTCCACAGGGACCATTCGGTCTCCACGGCGGCGATGGGGTGGACGGCGTGGGCACGCCGGACGGTGTCGGCGGACGCCTCGCTGAGTCCGAGGTGGCGCACCTTGCCCTCCGCGACGAGTTCCGCCATGGCCCCCACCGTCTCCTCGATGGGCACGCCGGGATCGACGCGGTGCTGGTAGTAGAGGTCGACATGGTCGGTCCCGAGCCGGGTCAGCGATCGCTCGATGGATTCGCGTACGTACTCGGGGCGGCCGTTGACGACGGGCGGGCCCTCGGGGGTGATGGCGCGGACGATTCCGAACTTGGTGGCGAGCACGACCTTGTCACGGCGGCCGGCCACGGCCTTGCCGATGATCGCCTCGCTGGGGCCGTAGCCGTCGGCCGTGTCGATGAGCGTCACCCCGAGATCAAGGGCGCGGTTGAGCAGCTCATCGGCACCGTCGGCGATGTCGTTCTCGCTCTGGCCGTACGGGCGGGCGAAGCCCATGGCGCCGTAGCCGATGGCGCCCACCACCGGGCCGTTCGTGCCAAGGAGACGTTGGGGGAGAGTCATGGGAAACCTCACGAATTGTGATAGTTCAAGGGGGAAGTCGCCTTCGTTCCCGTTCGCCACCATGCTATGTCCTCAGGTGAGGACATGCAAACGGTGCCTCCGTACCACGCGCGGAGACGGGAGGCGCCCGCGCGCTTCGTATCCTGGTGCGTATGCAAGATGACGACGGCGCTCCCCCCGCCACGGCCCGACGCAGAGACTCCGCCGCGACGCGGGCGGCGATCCTCCAGGCGGCCCGGCGGCTCTTCGTCGAGCGCGGTTACGACGGCGCGGGCGTGCGGGACATCGCCGGCGCCGTCGGCGTCGACCCCCGGCTGATCGGCCGCTACTTCGGCTCCAAGGAGAAGCTGTTCGCGGAAGTGGTCGGCCTCGCCTACCAGAAGTCGCTCATGATGACGCCCGAGCTGAACGGGGAGGCGGCCCGCGCGCTGCTGATCGACGCCGACCGGTCCGCCCTGGAAGGACTGCTGCTGACCCTGCGATCCGCGGCGAACCCACAGGCGGCGGCGATCATGCGGGACATCATCGAGAACAGCTACCAGCACCTCCTCGCCGACGCACTGCCCGGCAGGCAGACCGACAGCCGCGCCGCGCTCCTGGTCGCCATCTGCTCCGGCGTCCTGCTCACACGCATGATCCTGGGCAACACCCAGCTCAACGGCCCGGAGGCCGAGGATCTGATTCCCCTCCTCCACAAGGCCCTTGACGCCGTCGCGATGGCACCGGAGCCACCCACGACGGCGTGATCGTCTCCCGTACACACGCCGAGGCCGACGACCGCACGCGCATTCCCCAGCCGCCCGGCGAGCCCTGCCGCGACGCGGGGCCGATCCCGGGGCCGGGAAATGCGGCACGCACCGGGCGAAAGCGGCGATAGTCGGCACATGGGAGATAAATCGAGTTTCTGGGAGCGTAGGAGGATGAGCAGATACGAGAGGGGAAGCTGGGAACTCAAGGAGAGTCTCTGCTCGCGCGTGAGCGAGCTGGAAGCGCTCCTCGAGACCAGGGCAGGGCAGGGACAGGTGCCCGCGGCGGTACAGCCCCTGGCGGCGCAGGCGTTCAAGGAGCTCAAGGAAGCCAGGGAGCAGCTCCACCACGATCATCTGCGACAGCACCCGGCGGCCCACCTCGCGGTGGCCCAGACCCATTACGACGCCGCGCACAACCTCATGCTGCGTCTGTCTCCCCTGGACGACGTCAAGGCGATGCTGTCCGGCCTGGTCGCGTACGTCCGGGAGCATCTCCCTGTCACCGACGAGCGGAGAGTGCAGGTCGAGGAGATCGCCCTCTCCGTCCGGGCGGGGGGAATCCTCGACGACGTACAGCGCGAGGTGCTCGTCGACGCGATGACCGTCGCCCGGCAGGGGCATCTGAAGGAGGCCCTCAGGGTCCGCAGTTTCGCCTACATCGTCTACGGCATGGCGGCGGTTCTGGCGGTCGTCGCCATTCTGGTCGGGCTGCTCGGCGGTCTGTCACCGAGAACGGTTCCCCTCTGTTTCAACCCCGAGCGCATGGGAGTGGTCTGTCCCACCGCGAGCGCCGACGGCGGAGGAGGAGGCCCGGAGGCCCCGGGCGACGTCGACGACCTGTACGCCACCGTGGCATCCCGGTGGGACTATCTCGTCGTCGAATTCGTCGGGCTCGTGGCCGCCACCGTTGCCGCGGCCACCTCACTGCGACGTATCAGGGGCACGTCCACGCCCTACAACGTTCCCGTCGCGCTGGCGTTGCTGAAACTGCCGACCGGTGCGCTCACGGCCGTGCTCGGACTGCTGCTCATGCGCGGGGAGTTCGTGCCGGGTCTCCAGGCACTCGATTCATCGGCGCAGATCATCGCGTGGGCCGCCATTTTCGGCTACGCCCAGCAGCTCTTCACCGTGTTCGTCGACAATCAGGGCCAGTCCGTTCTCAACTCCGTCGGGGGCCCGACCAAGCAGGCCGGCAAGCGCAAACGCGATTCCCAGACCCCGGCCGCGTAGAGCGGACCGCTGACGCGTAGAGCCTCGCGGTGGACGCGAGGCTCGAATGGACTCACTGCTCGGATTTCCCGGTCACGCCGCTGCCGCATCCGATTTGGCGACTATGAGCCGCTGATCGGGATAAATCAGATCCGGGTCCTTGATCCGGTTCCACTTGACAAGCTTGTCGACCGTTTGTCCGTACGTCTTGGCGATGGCGCCGAGCGTGTCACCTGCCTTCACCGTGTAGAAGATGTCCTTGGGTGAGTCGCTCTGAGCAACGATCAGCCGGTCACCAGGATGAATCAGATCCGCGTCATCGATCTGATTCCACTTGACGAGCTTCTCGACCGTTGTCCCGAACATCTCGGCGATTTCACTGAGCGTGTCACCGCGCTGGACCGTGTAGTGCGTGAGGTGTGTCGTTTGTGTCGTCATGGTTAAAACGATAGACCCCATTGGAGCAATCTTCTCGTCGGGAGAGAGCGCCGACACACGACCCCTCCGGGGGCCCATTGAGCCAGGTGAGTGACGCTCGGAGTCCTGGGCGTGCGGGGAGCGGGACGGCACGGTACGGGTGGACAGTCGGCCCCTTTTTTCCGGTCCCCGCCGTTCTCGTCGAACCACGAAGGAGACGTCATGACGGATGTGGTCAGGTTTCCGATCGTCTATGTGAGGGGATTCGCGGGCGACACCTCGGGGATCAACTCCGCCGTCGTGGACCCCTTCTACGGATTCAACGAAGGGTCCACCCATGTACGGGTCGGTCCGGACGACCGGCCCAGCTTCTACCAGTTCGAGAGCCCGCTGCTGCGACTGCACACCGACGAGGATTACCAGATTCTCGTCGAGGGCGACCAGGAGGCCTATCTCGACAGTCATGACGCCATTGCGCCCAACAGCATCTGGGTGCACCGCTTCTACGACGCCTCCGCGAGCACCTGGGGCGGGAAACCCGAGGAGTTCCGGCTGGAGGACGCGGCGGCCGACCTGTTGCGTCTGGTCGAGAAAATCCGGGCCAAGACCGGTGCGCCCCGCGTGATTCTCGTCGCCCACTCCATGGGCGGGCTCATCTGCCGCTCACTCCTGCAGAAGATCCTCCCCGATCTGAATCGCGAACCGACGGATTACGTCGACAAGCTCTTCACCTACGGAACCCCGCACGGAGGTATCACCTTCGACATCGGTTTCGGACTCCTGGAGAAAATACGGGATGTCACCGGCGTCGACGGAGCCGACATCTTCGGCCCGCGGCGCATGTACGAGTATCTGACCCCGGAGAGCGACCTGGACCCGCAGGGCCCTCCCGGCTCCTGGAGTCCTCGTGACATGCCCGAGGGCCCCGGGTCCTTCCCTCGGCACCGGGTCTTCTGCCTGGTGGGGACCGACCCGAAGGACTACGACGTCGCGCTCGGCCTGTCCTCGGCCGCGGTCGGAGCCCGGAGCGACGGGCTCGTACAGATCGAGAACGCCTATGTCCCGGGCGCCCACCGCGCGTATGTGCACCGCAGCCACAGCGGACGGTACGGCCTGGTCAACTCCGAGGAGGGATACCAGAACCTGCGACGTTTCCTCTTCGGCGACCGGAAGGTCGAGGCCGCACTGGTCGACCATCGGCTCGCTACGGGAGACGGCGTCACCTGGCAGGCCGAGACGCGGCTGTCGGTACGTGGCCTGCCGATCGTGATGCACGAACAACTGGCCTCCCACTGGTGCCCCATCCAGCTCTCCGCCCAGCACGCCGACGACTCGTCCGACGGGGCCGTCCCACTGGCCACGACATTCCTGTGCGGCGACCTGTCGCGTCCGCCGGGTGTCGGGACCATGCGTTACGCGCTGCACGTGCGGGTGCTCTCGCTACGGGAACACCACGGGTTCCTCAGCTTCGGCGACCATCTCGAACAGACCGCCGACTTCGACGACATCCTGGTCGTCGACATCGGTACGGCGGACACCGGTCCCGGGATCTGGGCCACCTGGAACTCCGTCATCCCGGGCGCCATCAGTCACCACGAACCCGACGGCACGCCCCTCGACGACGAGGACCCGGACGGCGGTGTGTGGGTCGCGGACATCCCGGTGCCCGCCACCGCCGTGCCCATCCTCGGTGAGGGGTCGCGAATCCGGCTCACCGTCACTCCCTGGGCGTAGGAGCCGGCGCACGACAGTGGCGGGCTCAGCGATTCGGCGACACAGCTCCGCGACATGCACGCGTGCTGCCGCCGCGATCGAATCGGCTCATGTGGACCCGTCGTCCGGAGTCGGCTCTTCCTCCGTGTCGTTTCCCCGAGCACGGAGTTCGCGCATCCGACGGTGTACGGCCTCACGGAGGCTTTCCCCGCCGGAACCGGTCGGGGCGGGACCGGTCGGGGCGGGACCGTCGGGACGTTCCGCACCGGCTTCGAGCCGGTCGATCAGTTCATGCAGCTGATCGGCGCGGTCCTTGGCGCTCTTCTCGTTCGCGTTCTCGTTCTCGTCCTCAGCCACGGTGCGCCCTCCGTCTCCGGCGATCCGATGCCGACATCGCTTCCATTCTCCTACCACCGACGACCTGCTCCGGCTGTCCTACTCGCCGTCTTCCCACGTGCCCTCGACGACCGGATCGGCCTGTAGCTGTTCGATCCGGCCGCGCCATCCGTCGGCCCGGGAGGCGGTGGACTGCTTGACCGCCGCGGTCAACGTGCGGGCCGCCGCGAAACGATCGGACCGCGGACCGCTGCGGGCGATGCGCATGTTCGTCCCGGTGCGCGAATCGATGGCCGACCGGAGGCTTCCCGCCCGGGCCGTCAGCCGGCCGAGGTCGACGAACTCGGGCTCCTCGGTGCCGAACCAGACCTGCTGCCACCAGTGGTCACTGACCGGGTCGTGCCAGCTGATGTAGCCGCCGGGCAGAATCGTGCGGGGCCCGCCCAGCTTGCCGGTGAAGCTGTAGCGCACACCGGGTGCCGCGACCGGGTCGTAGAAGTTGGGCGTGAAGAAGTCCGACATCAGCAGACCGTTGATGGTGTAGCCGTTCTCCGGCGCCTCGGACGGATCGGCGACCTCCACCAGGAACTCCACCACTCCCTGGCCGGGCTTCAGGGACTGGCCGGCGACCAGGCGGTTGCCGCCGGGATCGGCGAGCATCTCAAGCATCTCGTGGCTGGCGGTGAGCGACCAGCTGTCGCTGTACTCGATGAGGGAGAAGGGCTGGCCGTTCTTGTCGAGGTGGACGCCGGCCGCCCCGTCCTGGTTGATGTCGTCCTTGACGATCATCGGCCAGTAGCCCACCGGGACGTCGTCGAGGTTGTCGAAGGCGTCGACGCTGGCCGGGATCTTCCAGATCGGGGAGAAGTCCCGCATCGCCTGCTTCTGCAGGGCGGCGGCCACCCGGTTGAGCTGCGAGGGGTTGATCCGGCGGGTCTCGGACACCAGAGCGAGCTGGGTGACGAGCATGGCTGGGCTCCTGTTCGGTCGGTGTGGGTGCGATCGCGCCGGACGACGAGGTCAGGTCAGCAGCCGGGCGAGCCGGGCGCCGTAGTCGGCGGGCAGGTTGGCCTCCTGGGCCAGGACCGTGCCGAAGGAGCTGTCGCCACTGGCGGTGAGGCCGTCGAGCCTGAGCGGGGTGAGAGCGCCGACCGCTGCCGTCACCGGTCCCAGTTCCGGCCCCGTACGGTGGGTGCGCCCGGCGGCAGACAGAGTCAGTCGCGGGCGCAACTCGGCCCCGGTCGGGGCGAGTTCGTCCAGTGCCAGCCGCCAGCGCAGACCCCCTGCGAGGGCCCCGGTCAGCGGCGCCGGCTGTGGAGGGCGGGCCGCGAGCGCGGGCAGGTCGGCCAGGGCGGTGGTCAGCCGATCGGTGGCCTCGGCCAGCGTCAGACCGGCGACAAGGGGATCACCGGCCGCGTCGTCCAGGTTGACGACCCGGTCGTCCGCCCCGGTCCCGGACACCTCTTCCAGTTCTCCGTCGGAGACCAAGGCGCCGACCAGGTCACGGAGTCCGTAGCGCGCGATGCCGTCGATGACGACCAGCTGGATGTCGGTGTCCCGGGCCTGCACGAGGGCGGTGTAGGGGTCGTCGGCCGTGCCGGCGGTGATCAACAGGTCGGCGCGCAGTCCGGGCCGGAGGGAACCGACGGCGTGTTCCCAGCGCAGGATCCGGGCCGCGTCCCGGGTGGCCATGGCCACCAGCTCGCGGTCACCGAGGTCCACCTCTCCGGCATCGGCGGCGAGCCGGGCGGCTTTGAGCTCACCGAGGAGACCCTTGCTGCCGGAGACCGACCAGTCCGAACCCAACCCGATGAGCACACCGGCCCGGCGGGCGGCGGCGATGTCGGCGGTCCGCCCGTACAGCAGCAGGTTCGACAACGGTGACCAGACCATCGAGGCGCCGTGGTCGGCGAGGATCTGGAAGTCCTCGGCCGCGAGCCCGGTGCAGTGAATGCCGACCAGGTTCTCGGTGATCGCCCAGCGGCCCTCCTCGATCCTGAGAGCGAGGAAGTGTTCCCGGGCCGCCTCGTCCGTGCCCTCGGCGAGATGGAGCAGCAGCCGGCGCGACTGCTTGAGACGCGCAAGGAACTTCTCGGCGTCCTCCGCCTCCACGTCGGCGATCCGGGAAGCGGCCTCCGGCAGTTCCGGATCGTCGGTCTCCTCCACGTTGCGGACGATTCCCCGGTACATCCGGCGCGCCCCGGCGTTGCTGAACAGGGCGATGCCCTGCGTGGTGGTGGTTCCGTTGACCAGCGCCTTGGCCTCGACGTAGCGGACGACGGCGGGCATCAGGTCCGGGTCTTCTCCGAGCACCCGCATGGGCCCGGTGACCAGGGTGCGATAGGCCGGATTCCCGCTGCCGCCCCACTGCGAGCGGTTGCCGTACCTCTTCGGCACGTTCCACAACGGCAGGACGTCGTAGGGCAGATGGTTGTGGAGCTCGATCAGTCCGGGATACACGGTGCCGCCGGTGACGACCGGAGCCACGTCTTCGAAGCCCCGCGGAGCCGGTGCCCCGGCGGGGAGTACGGCATCGATGCTCCGGCCGCCGACGTAGACGACGCCGTCGTCGAGCACCGTGTCGCTCTCGTCAAGGGTGACCACGCGTCCGCGCAGTGCGAAGCGGTGCGTCGTCGGGCCGTCGTTTCCAGGCGGCATGCGGCATCCTCTCGCCCGATCTCCCCGGAGACGTTCTGATCGGTGCCGCCACCTAACAGGCATAATGACGTAAAGTCACACATAATTACTTTAAGTCATCATTGATCCCTCGTATGGACCCGGAGGCCCGCATGCGTTCATTCGACCCCGGCTATGCCCACGCCCCGTACGCCGCCCTGGTCGGCGAGCACCCGGGGCCGGAGACTTATCCGCCGAGGGAATTCCGGGTGGAGTGGGGCCCGATCTTCCACCGGGGCCGGCTCGACGGCACGGCACGCGTCCTGGTCATCGGCCAGGACCCCGCCACCCATGAAGCCATCACCCGCCGCATCCTGGTCGGCACCGCGGGCCGCCGCTTCCAGGGCTTTCTCCACAAGCTCGGGATCGACACCAGCTATGTGCTGATCAACACCTACCTGTACAGCGTCTACGGCCAGCAGGCCGGCAACGCCCACGCCGACGATCCCGACATCGCGCGCTACCGCCACCGATGGCTCGACACCCTGGTCACCCACAACCGGATCGAAGCGGTCATCTCCTTGGGCGGACTGGCGAACACCGCCTTCGACATCTGGCGGAACGACTCCGACAGCGCCCCGTACGACGGGGCGCACGCGCACATCCTGCATCCCACCTACCCCGACAGCGCCTCGGCCTCCGGCACCGACTACCAGGTCGCCATGCGCCGCCTCCTGAAGAACTGGAACAGCGCGTTGACCACCCTGAGCGGGGCCGTCACACCGGACGTCCAACGCCCCCTGGATCTGTACGGCGAGGCCTTCACCCCCTCCGAACTGGCCGTGATCCCGGAGGCCGACCTCCCGGCCGGACTGCCCTCCTGGATGCGCTCCGACGAAACATGGGCCGCCCGCAAGGGAGCCGGAGCCGAGGAGAAACGCGCCACGATCGTCGTACGGATCCCCGAAGACGAGAGGCCCTTCTGAAGCCCTCGTCCGACCGCGACCGAACAGCTACGGAGAGTCACACTCAGTCATCCGATCTCACCTGCTCCTGGTTGACGCCAGAAGAGCCGCCCCATGAAGAAAACGCACACAAACCCGGCCACTTCAGGCCTATAGATCGGATGAATGTCGACGCCGACCGTTGACCCGACCTAATAATTGTGAATAGTTAGCGGCGACATCCCGTGTGTTCCTGTCGAAGGGACCTGCCGTGCCCTCTTCATCCCGTCGCGACTTCCTCCGTCTCACCGGCGCCGCCGGCGGCGGACTCGCCCTCTCGGGCGGCCTCTACCCGTTCACCGCGCACGCCGCCCCGGTCCGCCCGTCCAGCGTGGACCTGGTTCCGGAAGGCAGAGCCACCACCCTCTGGTACCGCACACCCGCCGTCGAGGCGAACATCATCCAGGAGGCCCTGCCGATCGGAAACGGCCGGCTGGGTGCGCTCGTCGGCTGCGACCCGGTGGACGACTTCGTCTACCTCACCGACGGTTCGTTCTGGACCGGCGGCCGTAACGACACCCTCACCGATGACGGACAACTGCCGTACGGCAAGGACGACTTCGGAAGCTTCGGACTGCTCGCCAAACTCCGCGTCGCGCTGCCCGGCCACACGGGCGACGCGATCAGCGACTACCGCCGCCAACTCGACCTGAGCAACGGCGTGGTGTCCGCCTCCTACCGCCACCGCGGTACTCGCTACCGCCGTGAGGTCTACATCAGCCACCCGGACGACGTGGTCGTCATCCGGCTCACCGGCGACGGCAAGCACACCGGTACGGTCTCGCTGCTCGGTACGCACGAGGAGAAGACGTCAGGTGAGAAAGGGCAGTTGTCCATCGCCGGGGCCCTCGGCAACGGCCTGCGCTACGCCGCCGCCGTGACCGCGACCGGCGACACCGGCAAGGTGCGCGTGGACGGCGACAAGATCGCCTTCTCCGACTGCCGCGAGGTGCTGATCGTGCTGTGCGGCGGCACCGACTACTCCCCCGACGCCGCGAAGAACTATCGCGAGCCCGGCACCGATCCCCTCGCCGTGGCCCGCGGCAAGGTGAGCGCCGCGGCGAAGGTGTCCGCCGGCAAGCTCCTCGACACGCACGTCGCGGACTACCAGCGGCTCTACAACCGGTTCACGCTGGACCTCGGCAAGTCGTCCTCGGTGCAGCGCTCGCTGGACTCCTGGTCGCGGATCGCGGTGCGGTACACCGACAGATCCACGCCGGACCCGGAACTGGAGGCCACGTACGTCCAGTTCGGCCGCTACCTCACCATCACCGGCTCCCGCGACTGGCTCCCGATGAACCTCCAGGGGCTCTGGGTGCACAACAACAACCCGGACTGGTACGCGGATTACCACACCGACATCAACGTCCAGATGAACTACTGGCTCGCCGACCCGGCCGGACTCGGCGAGAGCTCCCACGCCCTCGCCAGGTACTGCGTGTCCCAGCTGCCGGTCTGGACCGATGTCACCAAGCGGCTCTACAACAGCGAGAAGAACCGGTTCCGCAACAGTTCCGGGAAGATAGCCGGCTGGGCGATCGCGTTCTCCACCAACATCTACGGCGGCAGCGGCTGGGCCTGGCACCCGTCGGGCAACGCCTGGCTGTGCAACTCCCTCTGGAGGCACTACGAGTACAGCCAGGACCGCGACTACCTCGAACTGATATACCCGGTACTGAAGGGCGCGGCCGAGTTCTGGCAGGCACGGCTGATCACCACGAACGTCACCGATCCGGACGGGACCTCACGCGAGGTGCTGATCGACGATTCCTCCTGGTCGCCGGAGCACGGCCCGGACCGCAAGGGCAACACCTACGCCCAGGAACTGGCGTGGGAGCTCTTCGAGGAGTTCAAGGTGGCCTCCGCGACGCTGGACCGGGACGTGGAGCTCGCCGCCGACCTCGCGGCGATGCAGGACAGGCTCTACATGCCCAGGGTCAGCCCGAAGACCGGCTGGCTGGAGGAGTGGATGACCCCGGACAACCTCGGCGAGACCACGCACCGCCATCTGTCCCCGCTCATCGGCCTGTACCCCGGCGACAGGATCAGCGCCGACACCAGCCCCGCCGCACTGCTCGACGGCGTACGTGAGCTGCTCACCGCCCGTGGCATGGACAGTTACGGCTGGGCCTGCGCGTGGCGGTCGCTGTGCTGGTCGCGTCTGAAGGACGCGGAGAAGGCGTACCAGCTCTATCTGACGATTCTTCGGCCGTCGATCAGCAACGGCAACGGCACCTCGGCCAACTGGTTCGACATGTACAGCCAGGGCAGCTACACGATCTTCCAGATCGACGCGAACCTGGGCGGGGCCGCTGCCGCGCTGGAGATGATCCTCTACTCCCGCCCGGACGTGATCGAACTGCTGCCCGCGCTCCCCGACGCCTGGGCCGAGAAGGGCTCGGTGAGCGGAGTGGGAGCCCGGGGCGGCTTCGAGGTGGATCTGTCCTGGCGTAACGGCAGGGCGACGGAGGCCACGGTCCGCAGCGTCGGCGGTACGACGACGGAACTGCGCGCGGGCGACTTCCGCAAACGGATCAACCTGAAGCCCGGCAAGTCCGTGACGGTACGGATCTCCTGAAACGCGCCGGGCAGCCAGGTGGCGCGTGCCGCCTGACCCTTCGGACACCCGCGCGAGGGGGGCCGGCACGGTGCCGTGCCGGCCCCCTCCGCCGTACGGGCCCCGAGGAGACGCCGTACCTCGCGGAACGAGAGATCCTGTTCCACCGGTCAGGCCCTCGTGGACCCGTGTCACACCGTCAGCGCTGGAGTGTCAGCAGACCTGGACGGTAGGGCAGGAGGCCGTAGTCGCCGCCGGAGTTGGGGCTGCGCCCCTGGTAGAGCAGTTGCAGGTTGCAGGGGTCCACGGTCATGGTCTGGTCGGGGCTGCTGCGGAGCAGTTCGCCATGGCTGATGTCGTTGGTCCAGCCGGCGCCGCTGTTGGCCTTGCCGGCGAAGGGATTGCTCTCGGTCGCGGCCTGGGGTGTCCAGGAGCCGTTCAGATCGGTGGCCGTGAACGAGCGGAAGTAGCGGCCCTGCGAGCCGATCGCCTCGACGATCATGAGATAGCGGTTCTGGCCCTGAAGCTTGTAGACCTGCGGGGCTTCGAACAGATTGTTCACCGTATCGCTCATGACCACGGTCGAGGTCGTGCCGAAGCTGCCCGGGAAGTTCCCGATCGGCATAGCGGCCCGGTAGATCTTGCCGTTGTCACCGGCGAAGAACAGGTACATGTTCGTCCCGTCACCGATGAGGGCCTGGTCGATGGGTCCCGTTCCGGAGTCGGAGATGCTTCCGGAGAAGAGCACCTGCTGGGACGACCAGCCATTGGGGTTGGTGGGATCGCTCGACGTCCGGTAGGAGAAGGCGGTTCCGCCCCACTGGTAGGCGAGCACCCAGATGTTCTTCGGCGCGAAGTAGAAGAGCGTGGGCGCCACAGTGGACGCCGACATCGCGTTCTGGCTGGTCGAGGCCATCTCCGACCAGTTGGTGAACAGGCCGAAGTTCATCGAACCCCAGCTCGTCCCCGTGTCGTGCGTCGTCGCGTAGACGAGTTGCCTGCCGTTGTAGGGGGCCACGGTGAAGTCCTTGAGCGAGACCCATCCCGACCTGGGCTGAGCCAGCGCGCCCGTTGATGTCCAGCGGTATGCCGACGGAAGATCGCATGGGCCGGGGTTGTCGCCGCCGACCTTGACAAGCTGCCACTGCTGGTTGGCGCCGCCCCAGTCGTCGTACTGGACGATGTTCGCGCTGTCGGCGGTGGAGGCGCCTTGCACTTCGAGGGCCTTGTTGCTGTGGCGCGAGATCAACCTGACGTAGCCGTCCGAGCTGTCGGCCAGCCGCCACTGCTGGTTGGTGGCGTTCAGGTCGGTCCACTGGACGATCGGACCACCGTTCGCGGTGGACCAGTTGTGGACGTCCAGCACCTTGGCCGAGTGGCGGGACTTGACGCGGTAGTAGCCGCCTCCCGAATCGACGAACTGCCACTGCTGCTGGTACTGATCGTTCCTGGTCCACTGGGTGATCCGGGCGCCGTTGTCGGTCGCCATGTTGTACACGTCAAGCGCCTTGCCGCTGTTGCGGTTGACCAGCACGTACGAGGCGTTGGGGTCTACGGTCGCCGCGCCGGCGGGCTGGGCGCCGAGGAAGGCTGCCACCAGGAGCAGGGGCGCGAGGGCGGCGAGGAAGCGTCGTGGACGGACCGGGGACAGGTGGCGGAACCACATCGGTGGGGCTCCTTCGGTGGGGGCGGGGGCGAGGCGACCCGATGAACCGCGGAGGGCCGCGCCGGGTCCGGGATCTACTTCGAAAAGTTTCGGAAAGTTTTCCGATTCTCTGACGCCACAAGCTAGGAATACCGGGCGCTCCGGTCAAGCCCCGCCGTCGATCTGTCCATAAACAGCTCCCCTCCGTGGACCTTGAGAAGCTTCGCGCAGACCGGGAGAGCCCCCGCATGCGCGCCCTGGCCCGGATCCACCGCGTCCGCGGACGACGGCGGCGGGGACTCATCCGACCCCTCGGGGTCTCGGAAATTTTCGGGATCGAAACCGAAACTTTCTTTGCCGGGTGTATTGACGACCTCTCGGCAATGCCTCAATCATCTCCACCTGTGAGACACCGGTCGTAGTTCGGGATTTCGACCCCCGTTGGTTCCGGGCACATGCCGCACCGGCAGACCCGCCCACAACCGCGCGAAAAGATCCGGGCACGACGCACTCCCCGCGCTTCATCACTTCCGTGATTCCTACCCTGGAGGCAGAGCCATGGGCTTATTCGCCCTTCCCAGAACCGTCGTCCACCGGAAGCTCCGCGTCCTGCTGCTGGCGCTGCTCGTCGGCGTCCTCGGTACCGTCACCGCACTGAGCGCGCCGCCGAGAGCAGAAGCGGCCGAGGCCACGCTCGGTGCCGCGGCGGCGCAGAGCGGCCGGTACTTCGGCACCGCCATCGCCTCGGGCAGGCTGGGTGACTCGACGTACACGACGATCGCGAACCGTGAGTTCAACTCGGTGACGGCCGAGAACGAGATGAAGATCGACGCCACCGAACCGCAGCGGGGCCAGTTCAACTTCACCGCCGGTGACCGCGTCTACAACTGGGCGGTGCAGAACGGCAAGCAGGTGCGCGGCCACACCCTGGCCTGGCACTCCCAGCAGCCCGGCTGGATGCAGAGCCTCAGCGGCAGCACGCTGCGCCAGGCGATGATCGACCACATCAACGGCGTGATGGGCCACTACAAGGGCAAGATCGTCCAGTGGGACGTCGTGAACGAGGCCTTCGCCGACGGCAGTTCGGGAGCCCGGCGCGACTCCAACCTCCAGCGCACGGGCAACGACTGGATCGAGGTCGCCTTCCGCGCGGCGCGCGCGGCCGACCCGGCCGCCAAGCTCTGCTACAACGACTACAACGTCGAGGACTGGACCTGGGCCAAGACCCAGGCCATGTACGCCATGGTCCGAGACTTCAAGCAGCGCGGCGTGCCGATCGACTGCGTCGGCTTCCAGTCGCACTTCAACAGCGGCAGCCCCTACAACAGCAACTTCCGCACCACCCTGCAGAGCTTCGCCGCCCTCGGCGTCGACGTGGCCATCACCGAGCTCGACATCCAGGGTGCCTCGGGGACGACCTACGCCAACGTGACCAACGACTGCCTGGCCGTCCCGCGCTGCCTGGGCATCACCGTCTGGGGTGTGCGCGACAGCGACTCCTGGCGCCCGGAGCACACGCCGCTGCTGTTCAACAGCGACGGCAGCAAGAAGGCCGCCTACACCTCCGTCCTCAACGCACTCAACGGCGGCTCCACCACGCCCCCCACCGGTTCCGGACCGATCAGGGGCGTCGGTTCGGGCCGCTGCCTCGACGTACCCAACGCGAGCACCACCGACGGCACCCGGGTCAACCTCTGGGACTGCCACAGCGGAACACAACAGCAGTGGACCCACACCGACGCCGGCGAGTTCAGGGTCTACGGCAACAAGTGCCTGGACGCCGCCGGCACCGGCAACGGCGCCCAGGTCCAGATCTACAGCTGCTGGGGCGGCGACAACCAGAAGTGGCGCCTCAACTCCGACGGATCCATCGTCGGGGTCCAGTCCGGCCTCTGCCTCGACGCCGTCGGAGCCGGCACCGGCAACGGAACCCAGATCCAGCTCTACTCCTGCTCGAACGGCAGCAACCAACGCTGGACCCACAGCTGAGAGGACCTGCCGCGGACG
Organism: Streptomyces sp. NPDC058653; assembly: GCF_042716895.1. Taxonomy (NCBI): domain Bacteria; kingdom Bacillati; phylum Actinomycetota; class Actinomycetes; order Kitasatosporales; family Streptomycetaceae; genus Streptomyces; species Streptomyces sp. NPDC058653. The sequence goes on from NZ_JBHXRM010000052.1 coordinate 48,706, forward strand.
GAAGGGCGAACCGCTGAGAACGAGGCCGCGACGGCGGACACCGATGCCTGACACGTCCCGGTACCCCACCGACCGGACCGGCCCCACAGCCCACCCCGCGACCCAGAACATCGAGAACCACCCCGCCCCCGCCGCGGTGAATCCCGAATTCACCCCGGCGGGGGCCCACGACGCCGCCCAACTACCCAGCCGCCCGCCGGACCACGCCCCCGGTGCGGCGGAGCCTCTTGCCGACACAGGCGCCTCCCCCCTGAAGCAGCGGGTCAGGCGTCCTTCTTCACCGGCTCCAGGATCGCCACGCACTCCACGTGGTGCGTCATCGGGAACAGGTCGAACGCGCGCAGCGTCCTCGGCTTGTAGCCCGCCGTGCGGAAGTACGCCAGGTCGCGTGCCAGTGCCGCCGGGTCGCAGGCCACGTAGGCGATGCGGCGGGCGCCCAGCGACGCGAGGTGGGTGACGACCTGTTTGCCCGCGCCCGCGCGTGGGGGGTCGAGGACGATCAGGTCCGTCTCGGTGATCTGGGTGCGGGGCAGGACCGCGTCGACCTTGCCGTGTTCGACGCGGACCCGGGGCAGGTCCTGGAGGTTGTACTGGGCGTCCTCCGCCGCTCGCCGGCCCGACTCGATGCCCAGCACCGCGCCCGTCTCGCCCACGCGTTGGGCGATCGCCCCGGCGAAGAGGCCCACCCCGCAGTAGAGGTCGAGGGCCGTCTCGCCCTTGCGGGGCATCAGGCCCTGCATCACCGCCTCCACCAGGACCTCGGGGGCCTTCGGGTGGACCTGCCAGAAGCCGCCCATGCCGATGCGCCAGGTGCGGTCGTCGGCGCGTTCGCGGACGAAGGCGCGGCCGTGGACGCGGTGCACTCCCCCGTCGTGCTCCTCGATCCGCAGGACTGACACCGGCTTGTCGAGCTCGACCAGCGGGAGCCTGCCGCCCTTGACGGGGGCGAGGATCACCTGGCGGTCGCCGGAGCCGGAGGCCGCGATCGCCTCGACCGAGGCCAGCTGGGGCCATTCACGCTTCTCTACGCCGAGTTCACTGACGCCCGCCGAGGCGATCATGCAGTGGTCGACGGGCTGTACCTCGTGCGAGCGGTGCTTGCGCAGTCCCGCCCGGCCGTCGGCGTCGACGGCGTACTGCACGCGCGTACGCCACTGGGGCACCTCACCGGCGGGCAGCTTGTCGCCGGGCGCGGGCATGACCGTGCCGTCCCAGCCCGCCTCCTCCGGGGTGAGCCCGGCCAGCCGCTGGAGCTGCTCCGCGATGACCTCGCCCTTGAGGCGCCGCTGAGCGCCGGGCTTGGCGTGCTGCCAGTCGCAGCCGCCGCACATGCCGGGACCCGCGTACGGGCAGGGCGCCTCGACGCGGTCCTTGGAGGCGTCCAGGATCTCGACCGCGTCGGCCCGCAGATAGCGCGAGCTCTCGTCGCCGTCGGTCACGCGGGCGACGATCCTCTCGCCGGGCAGCGCGTGCCGTACGAAGAGCACCCGGCCCTCGTCGGTGCGGGCGACGCAGTGGCCGCCGTGCGCGACGGGACCGACCTCGACCTCGTACTCCCGCCCGACCAGCGAAGCCTGCTCAGGAGCCGGGGCCTGCTGGGGAGCCGGCGCCTGCTCCGAAGGCTGCGGTTCTGTCTGCATGAGGGGCTGTGCTCCAAAAGGTCGGAGGCGGACGGCAGCCAGCCAGTCTACGTGCGGGCGGCGCCGGCCATCGCCACACCGAGTGCCTCAGGGCTTCTCGGTCGGTTCCTTCGCCCCCGGCTCCTTCTTCGCCCGCGTGTCCACCGGCCCCCGCCGTACCGCGCCCGGCGCGTTCCACTCCGCGCGGCGCCTCGCCCTCTTCTTCGCGACCTCGGAGGACTCCAGCTGGTACGGCACCGAGGTCACCATCACGCCCGGTGTGAAGAGCAGCCGCCCCTTGAGCCGTAGCGCGCTCTGGTTGTGGAGCACCTGCTCGAACCAGCGGCCGACCACGTACTCCGGGATGAAGATGCTGATCACATCGCGCGGATTCTCGGTGCGCAGACTCCGCACGTACTCTATGACCGGCCGTGTGATCTCCCGGTACGGGGAGTCGAGGATCTTCAGCGGCACATTGATACAGCGCCGCTCCCACTCGTCCCTGAGCTGCTTCGTCTCGGCGGGGTCGACATTGATGCTGAGCGCCTCCAGCCGGTCCGAGCGGGTCAGCTTGGCGAACGCCAGGGCCCGCAGCGTGGGCTTGTGCAGCTTGGAGACCAGGACGATGGTGTGCACGCGGGACGGCCGTACGCCGTCGTCGCCGGGGCTCTCGGCCGCGGCGATCTCCCGCGCCACATGGTCGTAGTGCCGGCGGATCGCGGTCATCGTCCCGTAGAAGATCACCATGCCGAGCAGGGCGACCCACGCGCCGTGCGTGAACTTGGTGGCGAGGACGACGATCAGGACCAGCCCGGTGAAGAAGGCGCCGAAGGCGTTGATCGCGCGGGAGCGGATCATATGGCGGCGCTTGGCCCTGTCCCGCTCGGTGCGCAGATGGCGGTTCCAGTGCCGGACCATGCCCGTCTGGCTGAGGGTGAAGGAGACGAAGACACCGACGATGTAGAGCTGGATCAGCTTGGTCGAGTCCGCCCCGTACACCCAGACCAGCAGGATGGCGGCGCCGGCCAGCAGCACGATGCCGTTGGAGAAGGCGAGGCGGTCGCCGCGGGTGTGGAGCTGGCGCGGCAGGTAGCGGTCCTGCGCGAGGATCGAGCCGAGGAGCGGGAAGCCGTTGTACGCGGTGTTGGCGGCGAGGAACAGCACGAGCGCGGTGGCCGCGGCGAGCAGGACGAAGAAGAAGGTGTCCGAGCCGAAGACGGCGGCGGCGACCTGGCTGATGACCGGGTTCTGGACGTAGCCGTCGCCGACGGGCACCCCGTCGCGCAGCAGGTCCTTGCCGGGGAACTCGGCCATCTTCACGTCGGTGGCCATCGCCAGGACGATGATGCCGCAGAACATGGTGACGGCGAGGGTGCCCATCAGGGCCAGGGTCGTGGCGGCGTTCCTGCTCTTGGGCTTACGGAAGGCGGGGACGCCGTTGCTGATGGCCTCGACGCCGGTGAGGGCCGCGCAGCCGGAGGAGAACGCGCGCAGCAGCAGGAAGACGAGGGCGAAACCGGCGAGGCCGCTCTCCTCCGCCTTGATCTCGAAGTGGGCGGTCGGCGCCCGCATGGTGTCGTTGAGCACGAGCCCGCGGTAGGCGCCCCAGGCGATCATGATGAAGACGCCGGTGACGAAGATGTACGTGGGGATGGCGAAGAGCTTGCCCGACTCCCTGACGCCGCGAAGGTTCATCAGCGTCAGGATGACGATTATCCCCACCGCGCACATGATCTTGTTCTCGATGACGAAGGGGATCGCCGAGCCGAGATTCTCCACGCCGGAGGAGATGGAGACGGCCACCGTCAGGACGTAGTCGACGAGCAGCGCGCTCGCGACGGTCAGACCGGCCTTGGGGCCGAGGTTGGTGTTGGCCACCTCGTAGTCACCGCCGCCGCTCGGGTAGGCGTGCACGTTCTGCCGGTAGGAGGCGACGACGGTGAACATCAGGACCACGACGGCCAGTGCGATCCACGGGCTGAAGTGGTACGCCGACGCGCCCGCGATGGAGAGCACCAGAAGGACTTCCCCCGGCGCGTAGGCCACCGAGGAAAGCGGGTCGGACGCGAAGACAGGTAGTGCGATGCGTTTCGGAAGGAGCGTTTCTCCCAGCCTGTCGCTACGCAGCGCCCTGCCGATCAGGATCCGTTTCGGCACGTCGGTCAGTTTCGGCACGTTGAGGATCGTAAGCCGTCCCACGTGCGGCGTAGCAAGCACCACCCCGCCCGGAGAGGGCCGGAGGCCCGGCGCCCCGCCAGTGTCACGGTCGGCGACGCGGGGACTCCGGAAAGGCGTCGGACAGGCTCCGTCGCACGCGCTCCCGACGACCTCTCCGCGAGTCGAGCCGCCGGCAGGACCCCCACCCCCGCGTCGGCGCCGTCGACCGTCCGTACGGCTTCACGCGGTGCCCCTGGGGGCTACCCGACCTCGCGCATCATCCTCTCCATCGACGTGATCGCGCCGCGCGCCTGGGTGAGTTCGTCGACCGTGCGGCGGTGCAACTCGACGTTGTCCTCCAGCAGTTGCGCGTACTTCACGGCGAGCTGCTTGTACTGCTCCTCGCGCGCCGCCAGCATCCGCGCGCGCCAGGTCGCCGCGACCTGCCAGACGACCACGATGAGGAACAGGAAGACACCGCCGGCCCCGATCGCTCCGGCCAGGTCCGTAAAGCCCGAATCGTTCATTTCGCGGACTCCTTCATGCTCGTTCTCTCCTCTTCGGGCAGCGTCAGCGCCGCTGTCGCGACGGACTGCGGGGTCAGGGCGAAACAGAAAGGTGTCAATTCGAAGTACTTCATCGACTTGCCGCTCTCGGACAGCTCCAGCGACCCGACGACGAGCCCGGCCGCCTCCAGCCGCTGGAGATGCATGTGCAGCAGCGGGCGGCCGATGCCGAGTTCGCGGGCGAGCCTGCTGACGTAGTTACGGCCCCCCAGGAGCGCGCCGACGATCCGCATACGGTGCGGATTGCCCAGCGCCCCGAGCACTCTCAGCAGCTCTTCGCCGGTCGGGACCTCTGGCAACGCAGCCCCCTTCATGAGCACCTGTCAGAGAAGACTGACAGTGGGCGTTCGGACCTGTCAAAGAAACCTGACACATATCAGGGTGCGCTGAGGGTAACTCGGGGTCGTCTCGGGGTGTCCCCCGGCGCCTCCCCGACACGGGTGACGGCAGGTCGGACAGGGACGCATAAGCTCAGTCCCGGGCGGCGCCCCGTACGGTTGTCCCCGTCCGTGGCCCGGCGCCCGGAGAAAGAAGAGTGAACCAGGTGTTTACGCAGGTCAGCTCGGCGAACAGGACTGCGGGGTAAAGAGGACGTGCACATCGTCATCATGGGCTGCGGCCGAGTGGGAGCCGCACTCGCCACCAGCCTGGAGAGGCAGGGGCACACGGTCGCCGTCATCGACCAGGACCCCACGGCGTTCCGCCGGCTCGGCTCCGGCTTCGGCGGGCGGCGCGTCAACGGCGTCGGCTTCGACCAGGACACCCTGCGCGACGCGGGCATCGAGGACGCGGGCGCGTTCGCCGCGGTGAGCAGCGGCGACAACTCGAACATCATCGCCGCCCGGGTCGCCCGCGAGATGTTCGGCATCGAGAACGTGGCGGCGCGCATCTACGACCCCCGGCGCGCCGAGGTCTACCAGCGGCTCGGCATCCCCACCGTGGCCACCGTCCGCTGGACCGCCGACCAGATGCTGCGACGGCTCCTGCCGTCCGGCGCGGAGCCGCTGTGGCGCGACCCGAGCGGAGGCGTACAGCTCGCCGAGGTCCACGCGTCGCCCGCCTGGATCGGCCAGAAGATCAGCACCCTCCAGGAGGAGACGGGCGTCCGCGTCGCGTTCCTCACCCGGCTCGGCGAGGCCATACTGCCGACGTCGCAGACGGTGCTCCAGGAGGGCGATCTCGTCCACGTGATGATGCGTACGGACGACATCCAGAAGGTCGAGGCGTCTTTCGCCGAGGGCCCTGAGGAGGGCGGTCACTGATGCGCGTCGCGATTGCCGGAGCAGGCGCGGTGGGTCGTTCCATCGCTGGCGAGCTGCTGGAGAACGGCCACGAGGTCCTGCTGATCGACAAGGCGCCCACCGCGATCTCGGTCGAGCGGGTGCCGATGGCGGAGTGGCTGCTGGCCGACGCCTGCGAGATCACCTCGCTCGACGAGGCGGCGCTCCAGCGCTGCAACGTCGTCATCGCGGCGACCGGCGACGACAAGGTCAATCTGGTCGTCTCGCTGCTGGCCAAGACGGAGTACGGCGTACCGAGGGTGGTCGCCCGCGTCAACAACCCGAAGAACGAGTGGCTGTTCAACGAGTCGTGGGGCGTCGACGTCGCGGTGTCGACCCCGCGTCTGATGTCGGCGCTGGTGGAAGAGGCGGTGAGCGTCGGCGATCTCGTGCGGCTGCTGCGCTTCAGCCACGGCGACGCGAACCTGGTGGAGCTGACGCTGCCGCCGGAGTCGGCGGTGACCGGGACGCAGGTCGGGGACGTGACCTGGCCGGAGGACACGTCGCTGGTGACGATCATCCGGGGCTCGCGGGTGCTGACGCCGCACGCGGAGGAGACGCTGGAAGCCGGGGACGAGCTGCTGTTCGTGGCGGCGCAGGCCCGGGAGGAACAACTGGAGGACCTGCTGTCGGTCCGCCGCGAGGACGCGTGACGCTGGGCGCTGTGCCGGTGCGGGGGCGGGTGCCGGTGGCTGCCGGGTGCCGCGGGGTCGCCTGCGGCGGGCTGTGCGGGTTGCGGTCGGGTGCCGGGTGCCGCGTGGGCCTGCGGCGCTGTGTGGGTTGCGGTGGTTGCCGGGTGCCCGCGGGGTCGCCTGCGGCGGGCTGCGCGGGTTGCGGTCGGGTGCCGCGTGGGCCTGCGGCGCTGTGTGGGTTGCGGTGGTTGCCGGGTGCCCGCGGGGTCGCCTGCGGCGGGCTGGCTGGTTCGCCTGCGGGTTCGTGGCGGGTTGGGGTTGGCCTCAAGCGCCGGCCGGGCTGGGGGTGGTCCCGGTGGTTGCCGGGTGCCCGCGGGGTCGCCTGCGACGGGCTGGCCGGTTCGCGTGCGGG
>NZ_JBHXRM010000053.1:0-52687 GCF_042716895.1 Streptomyces sp. NPDC058653
CCCCCCCCCCGCCCCCGCCCCCCCCGCCCCCCCCCGCCGGGGGCCGGGCCCCCACGGCCGACTGTCCGGAGCCGGGACGCCCGGCTCAGCCCTGCTTGACCGTGGCCATCCAGGCCTCCACCTCGGCGGAGGACCGCGGCAGTCCCGCCGACAGATTCCGGTTGCCGTCCGCCGTCACCAGGATGTCGTCCTCGATCCGGACCCCGATGCCCCGGTACTCCTCGGGCACCGTCAGGTCGTCCGCCTGGAAGTACAGCCCCGGCTCGACCGTGAGGCACATGCCGGGCTCCAGCGTCCCGTCCACATAGGCTTCCGTCCGCGCCGCCGCGCAGTCGTGGACGTCCAGGCCGAGCATGTGGCCCGTGCCGTGCAGCGTCCAGCGGCGCTGGAGACCCAGCTCCAGGACCCGCTCCACCGGGCCTTCGACCAGGCCCCACTCCACGAGCTTCTCGGTGAGCACCCGCTGGGACGCGTCGTGGAAGTCCCGGTACTTCGCGCCCGGCTTCACCGCCGCGATACCGGCCTCCTGCGACTCGTACACCGCGTCGTAGATCCTGCGCTGCACCTCGTCGAACCGGCCGTTGATCGGCAGGGTGCGTGTCACGTCGGCGGTGTAGAGGGTGTGGGTCTCCACGCCCGCGTCGAGCAGCAGCAGATCGCCGGGGCGTACGTCTCCGTCGTTGCGCACCCAGTGCAGGGTGGTGGCGTGCGGTCCGGCCGCGCAGATGGAGCCGTAGCCGATGTCGTTGCCCTCCACCCGGGCACGCAGGAAGAACGTTCCCTCGATGTAGCGCTCGCTCGTCGCCTCGGCCTTGTCGAGGGTCTTTACGACGTCCTCGAAACCGCGGACGGTCGAGTCGACGGCCTTCTGGAGCTCGCCGATCTCGAACTCGTCCTTCACCGCGCGCGCCTCGGAGAGATAGACACGCAGCTCGTCGTCGCGCTCGGCCGTGACCTTGTCGGTCAGCGCTGCCTCGATGGCGGCGTCGTGCCCGCGGACGGCGCGCACCGGGCCCGTGGCCTCGCGCAGCGCCTCCGCCAGCTCCCGTACGTCCTTCGCGGGCAGGCCGAGCAGCTGCTCGGCCTCGGCGAGGGAGTGCCGGCGGCCGACCCACAGCTCGCCCTGGCGGCCGTCGAGCCAGAACTCGCCGTTCTCCCGGTTGGAGCGCGGGGTGAGATAGATCGTGGCCCGGTGGCCGTCGCCGCCGGGGGCCGGCTCCAGCACGAGGACGCCGTCCTCCGTCTGGTCGCCGGTGAGATACGCGTACTCGGTGGAGGGACGGAAGCTGTACTCCGTGTCGTTCGACCGGGTCTTCAGGCCGCCCGCCGGGATCACCAGGCGCTCGCCCGGGAATCGCGCGGACAGCGCGGCGCGGCGGGCCGCGGCGTACGGCGCCTGGGCGGCGGGCTCCAGATCGCGGAGCTCGGTGTCGGCCCAGCCCGACTTCATGTTCTCGGCCAGCTCGTCGGACACGCTCACATAGAGGCCGTTCTTGCGCTGCTTGACGGGCTTACCGGCCGACGCCTCATCGGCGTCGTCGAGCACTGTGTCCAGAACTCCCAGCGTTTCCGGGGTCTCCGGTGTTTCCGGGATGAGCTCCTCGGCCACGGTCTGCCTCCTCTGTACGACATTGGACCTTTCGGGTCCCGGCACCATCGTATGTCTGTACGGGCGACTGGCCAGGGGGCCTGTGGACAACTCCGGCGGCGGGTGGACCACCGGGGACTTCAGGCAGGAGGGAGTTCGTCCGGTTCACTCGAAACGGACGGCGAGGATCACGACGTCCTCGGCGTTCCCGGCGCCGGTCCCGGTCCCGGCCCCCGCCCCGGCCCCCGCCCCGTTCCTGTTGCCCGGGCCGGGCGCGTCCGTTCCTCCGGGCAGCACCAGCCTCAGCACATGGTCCGCGATCGCCCCGGGATCGTCCCTGAGGCTCCTGGGCACGCTCGCGGCCGCCGCGTGCAGCCGGGCGAAGGCCCGGTCCATCGGGTCGCCGGTACGGCGCAGCAGGCCGTCCGTGTACAGCAGCACCGTTTCTCCTGGCGCGGGCGACAGCCCCACGCTCGGCGCCTCCCAGCACGACAGCATCCCCAGCGGCGCGGACAGGGTCGTCTCGACGAACTCCGTACGCTTCTCCCCCACGATCAGCGGCGGCGCGTGCCCGGCCCCGGCGAGCACGATCTTGCGCAGCGCCGGTTCGGTGTACGCGAAGAGCGCGGTGGCGGTGCGCGCCGGTTCGGTCAGCCGCAGCAGCAGCTCCAGGTCGGACAGGACGGCGACGGGATCCTCGCCCTCCATCACCGCGTACGCCCGCAGGGAGGCCCGCAGCCGTCCCATCGCGGCCAGGGCGCTCGGCCCCGATCCGCTCACCGAGCCGACGGCCAGGCCCAGCGCGCCGTCGGGCAGCGCGAGCGCGTCGTACCAGTCACCGCCGCCGTCCCCGCCCGCGCGGTGGCGCACCGCGAGGCGTACGCCGGGAACACGGGGGAGCCGGCCGGGCAGCAGTTCGTCCGCGATCGTGGTCTCCCACGCGCGGGAGATCTCCAGCTCCAGGAGGCGCGCCAGATGCTCGGAGGCGTAGCGGGCGTAGAGACCCACCAGATGGCGCTGCCTTTCCACCGGTTCGGCGGGTTCGTCGTAAAACCAGGCCGCGGCCCCGATCCGGCCCGCCGTCTGGGCCGCGAGGGAGACCGCGTACGTGGCGCTGTAGCCGAGCCGGACGGCGACATCGCGGTGGCGCGGGTCTAGCCCCGGGTCGCCGAGGACGTCTCCTACGGACTCCGCCGCGGTCGCGGGCTCCGAGGTCTCGTCGAGGAGCCTTCCGTAGGAGGTCGCGGCGCGCGGCACCGTCTCCAGCTGTCCGAGGTCGGGGTGGCTGAAACCGAGCCCCACGGTGGTACGCGGAATGTGCTCGTCCGCGCGGGACGCCGGTTCGAGGACGACCAGGCCGCGGGAGGAGCCGACGAGCGCGGCGCCCGCCCGTACGACCTCGTTGAGCGCCGCGTCCACCGAACCCGTCCTGGCCAGGCGTTCGGTCAGCTCGTGGAGGGTGGTCAGATCGGAGACCCAGCCGGCCAGCCGGTCCTGGATCATCACCGCCGGTGCGCCGGGGGACTCGTCGAGGGGCGCGACAGTGTGCGCGGGAGCCGGAACTGCTGAATCGATTCCAGCCACTTTCGGCATGTGCGGAGCGCTCATGGCAACCGGCTTTCTGACTGGTGCGTTTCGCGCAATAGCATCGCAAACCACCAGATGATTCTGCGCCACTATCAGTGCATCCACATGTACACGCACAACTGACGCGATGTCCAGCATTGTCCTGGCGCAACCGGTGGTGTCTGTGCGACGGTTAACTTGGCGAGAAAATGACCCCAGCGCAGTATTCTGCGATCGACTGAGGGAACTCGGCAGGGACCTCCCCGGTGAAGCGCAGGCGACATCGAGGAGGAGCGTCATTCCGCACGTGATGGGTACGTAAACGGTGACGGACAGGGGCAGTTGGGACGGCCCCGGAACCTGACGGACGGCTCCGGCGTCTTAACCGCCGTAGCCCGCGCGCCATCCCGGGGTGGCGGGGCTGTCACAGCGGGACGACAGACCACCCACTGCGCCACCCATCGCCACGCGTTAACGAAGACAGACTGCGTTCGGCCCAGGAGCGGTGATCCCTGCCGCAGGTTGGCGAAGTCCGACTGTGCCCCGTCCAAAGGGGCGGCGGAGCGTCGACGACACACGTCGACTGTACGCACAGCGATACGCACAGTGAAGCCATGCACACAGATTTACCGGTGTGGCATGTGGACCTCGGCGTTCAACGGAAAGGAACGAGCGCTCATGCGCGAGATCCTCGGAAGGCGACGCAGGCTCCTGTTCAGGCGCAAGGGGATGCCTGCCCCACTCGAAGCGGCGCTGACATGCGCCACGGCATGGCAGTGGCCCGTACTTCCCGGAGCCGGCCTCAAGACGTCCGGCGGCCGGGGTGATCGTGGCCGCGGCTGCGCCTGCCCGGATCCCGACTGCGCCGTACCCGGCGCGCACCCATTCGACCCAGGCCTGCTGGCCGCCACGACCGACGAACGCATGGTCCGCTGGTGGTGGGCCAACCGGCCCACGGCCCCGATCGTGCTGGCCACCGGAGGCACCGCGCCGTGCGCGGTGAGTCTGCCCGCGCCCGCCGGAGAGCGTGCGCTGGTGGCACTGGACGAGATGGGTATGCGCCTCGGCCCGGTCGTGGCGACTCCCACGCGGTGGTCGCTGCTGGTGGCCCCGTACACCCTGGAGCGGCTCGGCGAGCTCCTCTTCGCCAAGGACTGGGTGCCCAGTTCGCTCCGCTTCCACGGCGAGGGCGGCTATCTGGTGCTTCCGCCGTCCGAGGCGGCCGGCGGCCAGGTCCGCTGGGAGCGGGCGCCACTGCCCGGCTCGGCGTCGCCGTGGCTGCCGGACGTGGAGGCGGTCGTGGACGCGCTGGTCGAGGCGAGCACGAGCGCGCCGGACGGCGGCAGCAGGCTCGCGTACTGAACACCGGGTGCCTGAGCACCGACAATCCGGGCCGTGCCTCCGAGGCGCGGCCCGGTTTCTGTTGTGTCCGTCACTCGTACGGGTGCGAGGTGGCCCGAGTTGTACGGGAAATGGCCGCGCGGCGCGCCGGGCGGCCCTGTCGCGCCGATATCTTCGGCCGGGATCACAATTCTTTCCGGCAGCGGCAGGTGGGCCCCATGAATCCTCGTGTGATCGGGCTCGCCACCCTGGTGGTGTTCACCGCCCTGCTGCCGCTGGCCGCCTCCGCGGGGCCCGCCGGGGGCCCCGCGGCACTCCCGGGGCCCGAGGCCCCGCCCCGGGCACCCAGGACCGCGCCCCACGCGCCCGGGAGCGGCCCGTCTCCCTCCGTCGAGCACTGCGGCCCGGCGCTCACGTCGCGTGACGGGATCGAGGCCCAGACCTGTGTTCTGACCGGGAACGGCGACACCTGGGGCCGTACGTACTACCGGAATGCGTCAGGTGAGGAATTGCGTTCCGTGCTCAGCCTGATGGGGCCCGAGGGGCGGACCGTAGGGACCCACTGCGTCGTCGAAGACGGCGACGAGCCGGGTTCTTGTGAAACTCCGCGTGAACGTACGGCGGGAAAGCCCGAGCGGTACTGGGCGGTGGCCGAGTTCGCGGGAAGTGATGGCGGGACGGGGCCGCTTCTGCTTCGGTCCGGGAGCAACTCGCCTGCTCCGTCGGCCGGTTGAGGGGGTCGGTCCGCTTCGCGGTAGCGACGGCCGAGGGGCGCCACAACGCCGCGACAACTCTGCAGTTTTCACTCCGGAAATTGCAGGAACGGCGCCGGGGAACGAAGGCGCCCGGTCGCTGGCGACGGGGGATGCACCAGCGACCGGGCTTCTAGAACGGTAACAAGAGATCGGCGGTTAGCAAATTCGATCTGATGTATTCGGACAAGAAATTACTTGCCGGTACGGGCAGTTGTGATCACTGTCACTCTGGGCGACGATTTCCACGCTCAGCTGAGCGTCACCTGGCGATTGGTGAGCCCTCCCCGTGCCCTGCGCTCGTCCCCCGTGAGCGGAGCGTCGACCGCCAGGGCCGCCGCCAGCCGCTCCTGGAGCTCCGCGGCGGGCTTCTCGCAGTCCTCCGCCCGCATCGCGCTCGGCAGGTCCCAGACCGGGACCGTCAGCCCGTGCGCCCGGAAGGAGCCGACCAGCCGCGTCCCCTCGCCGAGGCTCGACGTACCGGCGGCGTGCAGCCGGGCGAGCGCGTCGAGGAGCTTCTCCTCCGGGTGCGGCATGACCCACCGCAGATGGTTCTTCTCGGGCGTCTCGCACCAGTACGCGGCGTCCGTGCCCGTCAGCTTCACCGTGGGGATCGCGGCCGCGTTCGCCCGCTCCAGGGACGCGCTCACCTCGGGGGTCGCGTTCTCGGCGTCCGGCACCCAGAACTCGAAGCCGGGGTGGACGACCGGCGCGAAGCCGGCCTCCGGGTCCAGCAGGTCCTGGAGGCGCGGCCCGTCGGCCGGAACCCGCTGCGCGGCGACCGGATTGCCGGGCTCGGCGGTCAGCGCCCGCTGGAGCGTGTCGGCGAGGTCGCGGCTGAGGTCCCCGGACGACGTGTCGTTCTGGAGGGCCAGCAGGACCGAGCCGTCGTCACGGCGCAGCGCGGGCCAGGCCATCGGCAGGACGGTCGCGAGCGTCACGGACGGCACGCCGTCCGGCAGGCCGCCCTTGAGGGTCAGCTCGGCGGTCGCGGCGGGCACCAGCTCGCGCAGCGCGATCAAGTCGCACTCGCCGGCGAGCCCCTCGAAGGGGCGCTGGACCAGCTCGGTGACGGCATGGGCGGCGGCCCGGCCGTGACAGGCCTTGTAGCGGCGGCCCGAGCCGCACGGGCAGGGCTCGCGGGCGCCCACGACCGGAATGGGTCCGTCCGTGAGCTGAGCCTTCGCGGACTGAGCCTTCGCGGCCTTGGTCTGGGGGCGCTTCTTGGCCATGGTGGCTTCTCCCGATAGCGGCAGTGCGGTGTCGGCGCGAGCCTAGCCGTACCGCGTATCGCCATGGGCGCAACGGCTCATCGGGCGAGGGTGGGTGGGGGCGCGTACGGGGCTTGCGTACGGGCTCGGCGCGCACGCTCCGCGTACGGGACGGCAGACGGTTACGAGGGGTCCGCCGGTCGCGAGCGGGCTCCCGGCGCTGTACGGCGGGAGCGCTCCACGGCACGGTGGATCGGCGTCCCGCGCCCGGCCGGCGACCGGTTCAGTCGTCGGCCGAGTCGAACGCGTCGGCGAAGTCCAGTTCAGAGACGTCGACGCGCGTAGCGAAATCGTCGCGGTGCCGTCCTTCGGTGACGACGACCCAGACGGTCACCTCACCCGCGGAGCCGTTCCGCACGCCCCAGTCCTGGGCGAGCGAACTGATGATGTTCAGACCGCGCCCTCCGCGCGCGGTGACCGAGGGTGTCGCCGGAACCGGCCGGGTCGGGCCGCCGCCGTCCGTCACCTCGACGGTCAGCCGGCCCGCCTGGTCGACCTCCCAAGCCGCGTGTACGTCGCCGTCGCCGATCTCCGCCCGGCCGAGCGGCCTGCCGTGCCGGCAGGCGTTGCTCAGCAGCTCGGAGAGGATCAGTACGGCGTCGTCGACGACGCCGTCCGACATCCCTCGGCCGCGCAGTTGTTCGCGCATCCGATGCCTTGCCTGTCCCACGCCCGCAGGGCCATGGGGAACGGCCATGCTCGACGACGTGGGCACTTCGTGTGCCACCACAAATGCCACCCCCGAGACCTCCTTTGCCCCACGCCACGGTGTGGATGCCCCAATGGCCTGGACCGGAAACCGGCCAAGGTGAGACCTTGACGCACTCACCATGGTCGAACACGTACCGAACGCGCCGGTGCACTCCAAGTCACCCTGTGTGCACCCTAATCCCCGGCAAATCAGGCAAGGCGTCCAAGTTGGGACAGCACCTGTTTGGGTCGGTTCGTAATGATTGCTTCCACTCCGAGACTCGCGCAGAGTTCGACGTCTTCCGGTTCGTTCACCGTCCAGACATGGACACGGTGGCCCGCCTTGTGCAGCCGTTCCACATAGCCCGGCTGGTTGCGCACGATCCGGATGCCGGGCCCGGCGATCCGGGCGCCCGCGGGCAGCCGGCCGTCGCGCAGCCGGGGTGAGACGAACTGCATCAGATAGACCGTCGGCAGTTGCGGTGCCGCGTCGGCGATGCGGTGCAGTGAGCGGGCCGAGAAGCTCATGATGCGTACCGAGGACTCGCCGGGCGGCGGTCCGTCGAGCCCGAAGCGGGCCAGTGTCCGGAGCAGCCGCTCCTCCACCTGACCGGCCCAGCGGGTGGGGTGTTTGGTCTCGATGGCGAGCTCGACGCGCCGGTCGGTGTCGGCGATGAGTTCGAGCAGGCGCTCCAGCGTCAGTACGGAGGTGAGGGAGCGGTCCTTCCAGTCCGGGCTCTCCTCGCTGTCCATGGACTCCATCCAGGAGCCGAAGTCGAGGGTGGCCAGATCGGCGAGCTCCAGGGCGGAGACGGCGCCGCGTCCGTTGGAGGTGCGGTTCACCCGGCGGTCGTGTACGCACACGAGATGCCCGTCGGCGGTCAGCCGCACATCGCATTCCAGCGCGTCCGCGCCGTCCTCGATGGCCTTCTTGTAAGCGGCCAGAGTGTGTTCGGGGGCGTCCTCCGAGGCTCCTCGGTGGGCGACGACCTGGATGGTGGGCTGCCGTGCTTGGGTCACCCCGCCATGGTGTCACCGAGACGGGGTAAGCGTGGCGGGGTGCCCCTCCTGGGACCCGCTGGGGATGCGTCCCGTTTGTCCAGTAATAAAGGATGGCGGGGAGACACACAGGTACTGCTTACCGTGGCCTGACGTGCTGTGGGAAAAGCTGAGGGCAGAGACGTACAAGAGACATGAACATGCCGAAGGGCATGTGCCGGCACCTGAGCGCGGCGGAATACAGCGGAACTCTTGCCGAAGACTGTTGTGGAACCTGAGGAGTAAAAGACTGTGAGCACCGAGAACGAGGGCACAGCGGTCCCGTCCGCCCCGTCCGTACCTCCTGTGCCGGTTGCCGCTCCCGAGGGCACGCCCGCGTCCGCTCCGGGGGGCTTCACCCACGAGCGGCAGTACAGCGGCCAGGCGGGCAGCGGCGATCAGCCGGGCCGGGCCGGTGAGCCGGGGCGGCCGGGTGAGCCGGGTCACGGCTCCGAGCCCACCACGCAGTTGCCCGGGTCCGTACCGGCGTACCACCCCGGCTCCGCCGGCTCGGCCCCCGACGCGGGATGGCCGCCGCCCCCGCCCCCGCCGAGCCAGCCTCATTACGGAGGCGGCGGCGGATGGGGCGAGCCGCCCGCCTCCGGCCCCCAGCCGTCACGCAAGCGCCCCGGTGGGCTGATCGCCGCGGTCCTCGCGGCGGCGCTCGTCGCCGGTGTGGTCGGCGGCGGCATCGGGTTCTGGGCCGCCGACAACAGCGACGACAGCGTCGGCGGCGGATCGAGCACCATCTCCGCGGCCGATCCGGCCATCAAGCGCGAGGCCGGCAGTACGGCGGCGGTGGCCGGCGCCGCGCTCCCGAGCGTGGTCACCATCACGGCGCAGGCCCAGGGCGGCGACGGCGGTACGGGCACGGGCTTCATCTACGACAAGCAGGGCCACATCCTCACGAACAACCACGTCGTGGCGTCCGCCGCCGACGGCGGGGACCTGACGGCCACGTTCTCCAACGGCAAGGAGTACGCGGCCGAGGTCGTCGGCCGCGCCGAGGGCTACGACGTCGCCGTGATGAAGCTGAAGGACCCGCCGTCCGGGCTGAAGCCGCTGGCGCTGGGCGACTCCGACAAGGTGGCCGTCGGCGACTCGACGATCGCGATCGGCGCGCCGTTCGGGCTCTCCAACACCGTCACCACGGGCATCATCAGCGCCAAGAACCGCCCTGTGGCCTCCGGCGACGGCACGAGCGACAAGAACTCGTACATGAGCGCCCTTCAGACCGACGCCTCCATCAACCCCGGCAACTCCGGCGGTCCGCTGCTGGACGCGCGGGGCGCGGTGATCGGCATGAACTCGGCCATCCAGCCCACGGGCGGCGGCGGTGGCGGCGGTGCCCAGTCGGGCTCGGTCGGCCTCGGCTTCGCCATCCCGATCAACCAGGCGAGGAACGTCGCCGGGGAGCTCATCAAGACCGGCCAGCCCGTCTACCCGGTCATCGGCGCGACGGTCTCCATGTCCGAGGGCGGCGAGGGCGCGACGATCTCCAGCGACGACGCGGGCGGTACCCCGGCGGTGACGCCGGACGGGCCGGCCGCGAAGGCGGGGCTCAAGTCCGGTGACGTCATCACCAGGTTCAACAACGTGCAGATCGACAGCGGTCCGACGCTGATCAGCGAGATCTGGACGCACAAGCCGGGCGACAAGATCAAGATCACGTACACCCGCGACGGCAAGGAGCGGCAGGTGGACGTCACCCTGGGCCAGCGCAAGGGCGACACACGGTAGGAGCGGGCTAAGGACCGACGGACGGGGCGCCGGGTGGGGGGTCGGCGCCTCGTCCGCGGCCGGTTTCCAGGCGTACGGCCGGAAAGCGGCCAGGGGTCGGTCCCGTCCCAGGGCGACGGCCTGGAAACGCTGAATTAACCGCGACCGCCCGGCCGTGAAATATGCCTCGGACACCTTTCTCCCAGATCTGACGTGATCGGTCCGTCTGGGAGAGGTACGTCATGCGAGGAATCCTGCGTCGAACCGCGTTGCTGACGGCGGTCGTCGCCCTGACCGCCGGTACGGCCACCGCCGCCGAACAGCACAAGTCCCCCGTCAAACGCCCCAAGGTCGCGGTCATCGGCACCGGAGGAACCATCGCCGGGGTCAGCGACAGCAGAGTCGACTTCCAGGACTACCAGTCCGGCAAGATCCCCGTCGCCGAGCTGGTCGGCGACCTCAAGCCGGAGGTGAACGCGATAGCCGACGTCTCCACCGTGCAGTTCGGCAACAAGGGCTCGGGCAGCTACTCCATAGCCGAGTTCCGCGAGTTGACCCTCGCGGTCGACAAGGCCCTCCGTACGAATGACGCCGCCGTCGTCACCACCGGCACGGACACGATGGAGGAGTTCGCCTACTGGCTCGATCTGACGGTCCGTAGCGACAAGCCGGTGATTCTGACCGGGGCGATGCGCCCCTGGACCGTCCTCGGTACGGACGGCCCCGCCAACCTGTACAACGCCATCCAGCTCGCGGCCAGCCGGAAGACCACCTGCTTCGGCAGCGTCATCATGCTGAACGACGAGGTCCAAGCGGCGCGTGAGGTGCGCAAGACGGACGCGCTGCGCATGGACACCTTCAACAGCGGTGCGAGCGGTTCGCTGGGCGTGGTGGACCAGGAGCGCGTCCGGATCAACAGGGCGCCCGCACGGGTGGAGAAGTGCGGGAAGCCGAGCTGGCGCACCCCCTTCGACGTCGGCCGGATCGGTGAGAAGGACCTGCCGAAGGTCGAGATCGCCTACAGCTACCAGGGCGCGGGCGGCGAGGCCGTGAAGGCGTTCGCCGACGCGGGAGCGGACGGCGTCGTCACGGCGGGCACCGGCGCGGGCGGCATCTCGTCCGCCATGTCGGCGGCCCGCGCGGACGCCACCAAGCAGGGCGTGGTGTTCGCGTCCACCACACGTACGGGCAACGGCGCCGTCTACGACGAGGAGAGTGGCGGCGCGGTCGTCGGGGCCGCGGACCTCGGGCCGCAGAAGGCCCGCATCCTGCTGCTGCTCTCGCTGGCGAAGACGGACGACGTGGAGAAGATCCGCGGGTGGTTCACGACGCTGGGGACGGCGGAGTTCCAGAACCACCGCTGAGCGAGCGGCCGGGGGCGGGGGGCGGGGTCAGCGCGTGCGCCGGATCTCGGCGAGGCGGTCGGTGAGGAAGGCGCGCTCCGCGTCGTTGTCGCAGAGCGCGAGGGCCCGCTCGTACGCGACGACCGCGTCCCCCTCCCGCCCCAGCCGCCGCAGCAGATCCGCCTTGACGGCGGGCAGATAGCGGTAGTCGGCGAGGCGCCGGTCCCCTTCGAGGGCCTCGACCTCGGCGAGCGCGGTCGCCGGCCCGTCGACCATGGCGAGAACGACCGCCCGGTTGAGCGCGACCACCGGCGACGACCAGATCGCCAGCAGCGCGTCGTACAGGACCAGGATCTGTTCCCAGTCCGTCGCGGCGTACGCCGGAGCGGACGCGTGCAGCGCGGCGATGGCGGCCTGGAGCGCGTACCGCCCGGGGTCGCCGCCCCGGAGCGCGCCGAGGACGAGTTCGTGCGCCTCGGCGATGGCCTCCTGGTCCCAGGCCGTACGGTCCTGCTCCTCCAGCAGCGCCGGGCGCCCGTCCTCGGTCGTACGGGTGGCGCGGCGGGCGTGGTTGGCGAGGAGCAGCCCCAGGAGCCCCCGTACCTCCCGCTCCTGGGGCAGCAGCTCGTGCAGCATCCGCGCCAGGCCGAGCGCGTGCCCGGCGATGTCGTCCTTGGTCAGCGCCTGACCGGCGGGTGCGATGTGGCCGGTGGTGAAGAGGAGATGGATGGTGCCGAGGACGGCGTCGAGTCGGTCCGGCAACTCGTCGGGGCCGGGCATCTGGAAGGGGATACGGGCGGCCACGATCTTCTTCTTGGCGCGGGTGATGCGGGCCGCCATGGTCGGCTCGGGGACGAGGAACGCCTTGGCGATGTCGGGGGTCGGGACGCCGCAGACGAGCCGCAGGGTGAGGGCGATCTGCGCGGCGCGGCCGAGGGCGGGATGGCAGCAGAGAAAGACAAGCCGAAGCCGATCGTCGGCAACGCCCAAGCTGCCGGCCTCACGCGGATGCCTTGAGCCGGGCCCGACGCTTGGCTTTGAGCCCGGCGCGACGCTTGGGCTGGCGCCCGGCCCGACGCCCGGGCCGGTGCCCGGCCTGGCGCCTGGTCCTGCATATGGGCCCGCGCCCGGGCCGGCACTCGGGCTGGCGACTCGCCCTGCACCCGGCCTTGAGCCCGGCCCGACGCTTGGGCTTGAGCCCGGCGCGACGTCTGGGTCGGTGATCCGCCCTGCGCCTGGGCCGGTGCCCGGGCCTGCACCCGGGCCGGTGCCCGGCCTGGCGCCTGGTCCGGCATGTGGTCCCGCGCCCGGGCCGGCACTCGGGCTGGCGACCTGCCCCGCCCCCGGCCTTGAGCCCGGCGCGACGTCTGGGTCGGTGATCCGCCCTGCACCTGGGCCCGCGCCCGGCCGGGTGCCCGGGCCTGCACCCGGTCCGGGGACTCGCCCCGCACCGGGGCTGGCGACCCGCCCCGCGCCCCGCCCCGCCCCCCACCCGGCCTCCGGGTTCGGTTCGGGAGTCGCCTCCGGCTGAGGCTCCGGTTCGATCAGCAGGTGGAGCTTCGAGCGGAGGGTCCTCGCGCGGCGCAGCGCGTCGAGCGCGTTGTGGCGGGCGGCGGTCGTCAGCCAGGCGCCGGGCCTGTCCGGTACGCCGCCGCGCGCCCACTCGACGAGCGCGGCGGTGTACGCGTCCTGCACGCACTCCTCCGCCAGGTCGAGATCGCGGGTGACGCGTACCGTCGCGGCGAGCACCGAGGCCCACTCGCGACGATGCGCCTCCTCGACCGCGTACGCCACCGCGCTCCCGCCCCCGCCCCCGACCGGGCCGCCGGGCGGCGACGCCCCGCTCGCCGTCACTCGACGGTAAGCAGCGGCCGTACCTCGACCGCGCCGTCCATGATCGGGAGCAACTTGCCGATGGCGACCGCCGTTTCAAGATCCGTGGTCTCGACCACGAAGAACCCGGCGATCACTTCCTTGCTCTCGATGAACGGCCCGTCGGTGACCAGCCCGTCCTTGTGGATCGTCCGCGTCGCCCCGCTCGGTTCGAGCCCCTGCTCATGGACGACGCGCGCCCCCATCGCGGCGATCTGCTCCCCGACGCGCAGGTTGGCCTCCATGACCTCCGGCGGGATGTCGGCGACGCCGCCCGGGGTCTCCTTCTCGTAGATCAGAATCGCGTACTGCGGCATTCCGCTCACCCCGCCCCTTCGCCCGGCGCTTCGTCGCGTCCACTCAGCGCCCACTCAGCGCTCGGTCCGCCAGTTGTCCGTCTCCGGGCCCATCGCCCCGTACTCGACCTTGCCACCCCGCCCGTACGTGCTGACGACGACCCCGCTCTCCGACGTGGTGCTGTCGAGCAGCCTCAGCCCGGCCGGCACCGTGCCCTCCCCGAAGAGCCGCTTGCCGGAGCCGAGGAGCACCGGGAAGACCAGCAGGTGGTACTCGTCCACGAGATCGTGCTCGATCAGCGTCTGAAGCAGTCCACAGCTGCCGTGCACCTGGATCTCACCGCCCTCGCTCTCCTTGAGCGCGGTGACGGCGTCGGCGACGTCCCCCGTCAGCAGGGTCGAGTTCTGCCACGCGACGGTGTCCAGTGTCCGCGACGCGACGTACTTCGGCATGGTGTTGAGCTTCGCCCCGATCGGATCGTCGTCGGCGGCGAGCGGCCAGGCCTCGGCGAAGATGTCGTACGTCCTGCGCCCGAGGAGCAGCGCGTCGGCCCGGCCGACCACGTCGGCCATCCGGTCGAGGAGATCCATCCTGAAGTGCGGCGCGGACCAGCCCCCGTGCTCGAATCCGCCGTCGCGATCCTCTTCACTGCCACCGGGGGCCTGCATGACCCCGTCGAGGGAGAGGAATGTGGTCACCATCAGCTTCCGCATGCGCGTTCCTTCGTTCGTGAGCTCTTGCGTACGTGCGCTCGTGCCGCCCCTGTGCCGACGGCCTCACTGACAACGGCGAACGGGACGGCCGCGATCGACAGGTCGGGAGAGACAAATATTCAGGCGCGGGGGCGAGGCGTACGGCGCGGACCGGGCGACACCGGGAGATGACCGGCCGAATCCCCCGGTCAGCGGCAGACGGAAGGGCATCCGTGCAGCCGTCCTCAGCCGAGGCGCGACACCCCGGCCCTGAGGTGTTCCGGCGTGGCCGAGGGCTTCGTCTTCCTTACGAAGGCGGCCCGCAGGGCGTGGTACGACGCGGCGGGATCGAAGAACGTGTCCCGCATCCGGGCCAGTTCCGCCTCCCGGTACGAGCTGAGCGGCGCGACTGCCTCGTCCCGTTCGCGCGCCGCCTTCTTCTCGCTGACGCGCCGCTGCGTCGCCGGCGCCGACGCGAGCCCCGCCGCGCGGTGCGCGACCGCGGAGCCGAAGTCCTGGGGCGCGACATCGATGACGACGTCCACCAGCCCGGTCTCGCGCGCCCGGGCCGCCGTCATCGGGAGGGCGCGCCGCGTCAGCCGCTCGGCCTCGTCGGGCCCGACCCGGCGGGGCAGCGTGTACGTCCAGTACTCCGACCCGTACAGCCCCATCAGCCGGTAATGCGGATTGAGTACGGCTCCGGCCCGGCTCCAGACCTGGTCCGCGGCCAGGGCCAGCATGGCGCCGCCCGCCGCCGCGTTGCCCCCGACCGCGCTCACGAGCATCCGGTCCGTCGTGGTCAGCATCGCCTCCACGAGGTCGTCCATGGCGTTGATGTTCTCCCAGGACTCCCGCGCGGGATCGGCGGACGCCTCGATGACGTTCAGATGGATGCCGTTGGAGAAGAAGTCCCGGCTCCCGCCGAGCACCAGCACCGTGGTCGGCCGTGAGCAGGCGAACTCGTACGCCGTGAGCAGCCGGCCGCACTGGCCCGTACTCATCGCGCCGCCGGCGAAGGCGAAGGACAGGAAACCGACCGGGCCCTCCTCCCGGTAGCGGATCTCGCTCCACGTCCGCCGCCCGGCGGGCAGCTCCCAGGGGACGCCGACCTCGGGCAGCACCGGCATCCGGTCGCCGAGAGCGAGTGCGGCGGGCAGTTTGAAGGTGGCCGGGCCGCCCGCCGCGCGCCGTGCCCGTAGCTCGGGGATCCACACGGCGCCGTCCACGGTCGCCCGGCAGACCGCCCCGGACCTGGTGGCGAGCAGCTCGCCGGGCCGCCCGCGCAGGGTGTCGTCGGCGTGGCCGCCGTGCAGGTACCACTCCTCTTCGAGGAGTACGTCCAGTACGCCGGGCTGCGAGTCCGCCCCGCGCAGCTTGCGTACGACCGTGTCGGTCGGGTCCGAGGCCCAGTCGACGCGCCGTCGGCTCTGCTCGAAGTACGGCCGGACGCGCACCGGAGCGGAACAGACCCCCGTGTCCCCGGGGGCGGCGCTCTGCGGACTCGGAACGTACGTCCCGGAGGCGAAGCGTTCCACCGCGAGCAGTACGGCTTCGACGGCGGCGTCCGAGACCTCGTTGCGGTAGAGGTCGCTCTTGCCGATCGGCGGCACCGGGCACCGGACCGAGGCCCACACGTCCCCGCCGTCCATCTCCGCCGCGGCCTGAAGGACCGTCACACCCCAGTCGGCGGCGCCCGTATGAATGGCCCAGTCCAGGGAGGACGGCCCCCGGTCGCCCGCCGGACCCGGATGGACGATCAGACAGACGTACGCCGACCAGATGTCGGTGGGGATCGCGGTCCTGAGCATGGGGGCGATGATCAGGTCGGGGGCGCTCCGGCGTACCGCCTCACGCAAGTGCTCGTTACCCAGGGCGAGTTCGACGCGGACGGTGTGCCCGCGGTCCCCGAGCTCGGCGAAGACGCGCTGGGTCAGACTGTTGAAGGCACTTGCGACCAGCAGGATGTCCACGACCGTCTGTCTCCCTCACGCCGACCGACCCGGGGCGACCCGACGCCACCCGCCGCCGATCATGACCCACCCGGCGGGTCGGGCCGGGGAGCCCCGCCCGAGCGCGCACGGGCACCGTACGGCCGACTGCCGAGCGCCCACCGACGTTCGATCGCCGACCCCGCACCGACATCCCACCGCCAAACGGCGGAGCCCGCCCTTCCCAAGACGAGCGCCAGGTCTCATCCACGGCCCCGGACGCCGCCCCGTACCGGTGAAAGCGGTCACGGCACCCATCGGTCGCCGCCGTACGAGGTATTGATCTCCCCGGGCGAGACCGCACCGAGTACCCCCCACTGCACGAGGGGTAGAAGAATGGGCAGCAAGGACCGACCGGCCGAGTCCCAGAAAAGGCTTCAAGGGCGTCAAGGACGTCAGGGGCGTCAAGGGCGTCAGGAGCTTGAAGAGCCCGAAAGATCGGAAGGGATTCACGCGCCTCAGAAACATCAGAGGCGTACGGGGGAGAAGGTCGCGGACTGGGCGGACGGCCGACTGGGCCTGCACAAAGTGGTCAGGGCCGCCATGCGGAAGGCATTCCCGGATCACTGGTCCTTCCTGCTGGGAGAGATCTGTGTCTACAGCTTCGTCGTCATCATTCTCACGGGTGTGTATCTGACCTTCTGGTTCCACCCGTCATCGGCCCAGATCGTGTACGAAGGCAGCTACGCGCCGCTGCGCGGTCAGCTCGTCTCGGAGGCATTCGCCTCGACGATGCACATCTCCTTCGAGGTCCGCGGCGGCCTGCTCATCCGCCAGGCCCACCACTGGGCGGCGCTGGTGTTCGTCGCCGCCGTGCTGGTGCACATGATGCGTGTCTTTTTCACCGGCGCTTTCCGCAAGCCGCGCGAGGTCAACTGGCTGCTCGGATTCGCCCTGCTGGTCCTCGCCATGTTCGCGGGGCTGACCGGATACGACCTGCCGGACGATCAACTGTCCGGAACCGGCCTCGCGATCGTGAACGGAGTACTCCTCTCCACCCCCATCGTCGGCTCCTATCTGTCGATGTTCCTGTTCGGCGGGGATTTCCCGGGAAACGATCTGGTGCCCCGTTTCACCACCATTCATATTCTGCTGATCCCGGGCATCATGGCGGCACTTGTGGTCGCCCATCTGGGCCTGCTGCTCTACCACAAACACACGCAGTACGCCGGCCCCGGCCGTACGAAGAACAATGTCGTCGGTATGCCCGTCCAGGTCTACGCGGTGAAGTCGACCGGCTATTTCTTCATGCTCACCGGCGTGATCTTCATCGCCTCGGCCATCGCGCAGATCAACCCCATCTGGCGGTACGGCCCTTACCGCCCCGACCAGGTGTCGGCGGGGTCCCAGCCCGACTGGTACATGGGTGTGGCAGACGGACTTCTCCGCGTCATGCCCGGGTGGGAGATCAATCTCTGGGGCCACACCCTGGCCATCGACAACTTCCTCCCCCTACTGGTCGGTGTCGGTCTTTTCCTGGCGATGGGCGTATATCCCTTCATCGAGGCCTGGGTGACCGGCGACGACAGGGAACAGAACCTCCTCGACAGACCACGCGACCGCCCCGTCCGCACCGGACTGGGCGTCGCGTGGCTGAGCGTGTACCTGGTGGCCCTGCTCGGCGCGGCGAACGACCTGATCGCCACGCACTTCCATCTCTCCGTCAACACGGTGACGTGGGCGGTCCGGTTCGGCCTCTTCGTCGTACCCGTGGTCACCTACATCTTCGCGAAGCGGTGCGCCCTCGGCCTCCAGCGCCGCGACCGCGAGAAGGTGCTGCACGGCCGCGAGACCGGTGTGATCAAGCGTTTGTCGTACGGCGAGTTCGTCGAGGTGCACGAACCTCTCACCCCGGGACAGCTCCACTCGCTGACGGCCCACGAACAGTACGAGCCCGTCCCACCGAACGGCGACCGCGCCTGGAGCGAGCGCCTGCGCGTCAGACTCAGCCGTGGTTACTACGGCGCCGACGGGCAGATCACCAAACCCACGGCGCACGAGTACGAGGAGATCACCGGCGGACACTGAGGCGGGCCGGGCCGGGTCGGGTCGGACGTGACGATGGTCGTGGTCGTGGTCGTGGTCGTCGGGGCCGGGGCCGGGGTCAGGGCCGTGGTCGCGAGGAGCTCGGTGATCGGCCGGTCGCCGCCCGGGATCAGGCGCGAGTCCGGGAGTCGGACGGGCAGGCGCCGGACATCGGACCGGCGGCGCCCTCATCGCGGCCCCCGGGGCTCAACCGGCCTTGTGGACGGCGACGTTGTCGAAGGTCGCGGCCGTGTCGAAGACCCGTACTCCATTCGCACCGCTGCCGTACGTGGCATCGGTCACCGAGATCTTCGGCGTGGCCATGTCGTCGACGTACACCTTGATCGCGGAGCCGACGGCCGAGATTCTTACGTGGTGGGACGGGCCCGCGGGGCGGGACAGCTCCGCGGACCCGAGCTCGGTCCAGGAGTCGTTCACCCGGCCGAGGACCACCTCGCCGGTCGCGCTGACGCCCGCGTAGTAGCCGGAGTAGCTGTCGACGCCGACCGACGGGCGTGTGGCGCGGAAGATCAGGCCCGCGTCACCGCGCCGCCCCGAGGTGACCTTGACGTCGGCGTCGTAGGTGAAGTCGGCGAAGTTGGTGTCGAGCAGGGCCTTGCCACCGAGGGAGACGTCCGCCCGATACCGCCCGCCGTCCGCCGACCACGAGCCTCCGTAGGTCTTCCAGCCCAGGGCGTTGCCGTCGGCGAAGTTGTCCTCGACCTGCATCGTGACGGGTCGGATCGTGCCGTCGGCGTTGAAGTACATGCGGTCGTAGGCGAGTTGGCGGTTGTTGCCGGCGGTCTCACTGAGCGGCCTGCGGTGATAGACGATGTACCAGATGTCCGTGCCGGGCACGTTGACCACGGAGTTGTGGCCGGAGCCCTTGGCCACGGCGGGGTCCTGGGCGAGTACCTTCTCGATCTTCACGAAGGGGCCGGTGGGTGAGTCGGACATGGCGTACGAGACCGAGTAGTTCGGGCCGGTCCAGCCTCCCTCGGACCACATCAGGTAGTACGTGCCGTCGCGCTTGAACATCTGCGAACCCTCGACGTAGTCCGCGGGAGTGATCTCCTTGTACGTACTGCCGTCCGCGAATGTGCCGAGGCTCGTCAGGTCGTCGTTGAGCTTGACGACGTTCGCGTGCCCCCAGCCTCCGTAGTACATATAGGCCTGACCGTCGTCGTCGATGAAGACGTCCTGGTCGATGGGCTGGGCGCCGTTGTGGAACTGCTCGATCAGCGGGTGGCCGAGAGCGTCGGAGTACGGGCCCTCCGGCTTGTCCGCGACGGCGACGCCGATACCGCCGAGGCTGTCGTTGTCCTGGATGTCGTTGGCCGCGAAGAACAGGTAGTACTTGCCGTCGCGCTCGACCGGCGCGGGCGCCCAGACCGCGTACTCGGCCCAGGAGATGTCGGCGGTGGTCAGCACCTTCTCGTGCTTGGTCCAGTTGACCATGTCGGTCGAGGAGAAGGCGTCGAGGTAGGTCTGCTCCGCGTACGTCTTCGAGGTGGTGGGGTACACCCAGTACGTGTCGTCGTACAGAGCGACGTCCGGATCGGCGTACCAGCCGTCGACGAACGGATTGCCCGCGCCGGCGACGGAGTTGTCGGGCGCGGGGGCGGCCGGGCGCTCGGATACGGGGTGCTCGGGTGCGGGGGCGGTTGCCCGGTCGACGGTTGCCCGGTCGTCGGGCGCCGCGACGGCGGAGCCGGGCGAGAACGTGGCGACCAGGCAGCCCACGGCCAGTGCGGCGACGGCCTTCGCGTGGAGTCTGAGCATTCGAGCGTTCATCGTCGGCAGCTCCGCATGTCGGGTCGGCAGCACGAACACCGGTCTCGGAGAACATCCCCGCACAGTAAGCAACAGGAACGTACACGTTCCATCAATGCTGCACGCGCGGCCGAGGGGTCGTCAATAGGGCGGGTCGGCCGGAGGCCTTCCCGCCCTCTCCCTCTTTCTCCCTCCCCCCCCGAGACGCGGAAGGCTCCGGCACATGCGGCGGTCGCGGCCGGCGGCTCAGTCCTTGGCGGCCGCGTGCCAGGTCATCCCCCAGCCGTACTCGATGTCCATGGCCTGCTGCTTGAACACCCCGGGCGGCACGAGGACGTACTTGGCCTCCCTCCGCACGATCAGTTCGCCGTTCACGTTCTCGATGAGCGCGATCGCCGCGATCGGCGAGGGAGCGGTGCACTCGTCCAGGCGCACCTCGATCGGCGGCCCCGCCGGCGGGTACAGCGTGGCGACCCCGTCCAGGCCGGCGAAGTTCGAGGCCCCGGAGTAGATGGCGACGAAGACCAGGATGCGTTTGATCTCGGCAGCGTGATCAAGATTGATCATCAGGTTCTCGCCGTCCTCGCTGGAGCCGGTGCGATCGTCCTGGTCCAGCCGGATGTACGGCGGCTGGTCGAACGAGCCGAACTGGTTCTCCACGGGGTGGACGATCCCCTTCATCCCGTTCTGCAGCTCCCACAGACAGGAGAGGTCCAGGTCGATGTCCTCCAGCCGGACGGCGTCCTGTCCCCTGTTCATCCAGCCGCGCGAGGGCTTGCGGGCGCTCCAGGAGAGATTGGTCCGCATGGCACCTGACGTGGCGCCCTGCTTGGTGAGCGACACGGAGGGAGCCGCTTTGGTGAGCGTGATCTTCGACAGCTGGACGGGCCGGGTCGGCTGGACGGGCGTGGGGGGCGGGGGCGCGACCGGCCGGGGCGAGGCGGGCTCGTCGACGGTGATGCCGTAGTCGGTGGCGAGCCCGGCGAGGCCGGAGGAGTATCCCTGGCCGACGGCCCGGAACTTCCACGCCCCGTTGCGCCGGTACAACTCGCCCAGCACGAAGGCGGTTTCACTAGTGGCACCCGTGGCGTTGAACCGCGCCGTCTCGACGCCGCTCTGCGCGTCCAGCACGCGCACGAACAGACCGCGTACCTGACTGAACGTGCCGTCGGTGGAGGCCGCGATCACCACGGTCCCGATCTCCGGCTCGACCGAGGACAGTTGCACGGCGATGGTCTCGACGGAGCCCGTGCGCTCCTGGCGCTTGCCTTCGAGACGTACGGCTCCACTGTGATGAACGGGCTGGTTGTAGAAGACGAAGTCGTTGTCCGACCGGACCTTGCCGGCCCCGGCCAGCAACAGGGCCGACACGTCCACATCAGGCGTCCCCGGCCCTCCTTGCCAGCCCAGCTCCACCCGAACCCTGGCACTCGGCACCGGTGTATTGGCGCCCTTCTGCAACAACACGGCGGGATCTCCCTCCTGCGCCTTCCTGTCCCGGAAGGCCCTGCGGCTGGGTACGAAGTCAGGAAGAGCGGCGAACGCGGGATCGACGGTGGCGGTGGCGACAACCGACCGCACCCAGGCCCGCGCCCGCGTGAGCGGATGGTCGGGGAACTGCGCGTCCCAGGTGGGATCGTCACCGCGGTGGTACGGCAGGACGCCCTGGACCTCGGGCGCGTACGGGTGCGGCAGCACCCAGCCCTCGAGACCCGCGACACCGCTTCTGGCAAGGATCGCGGCCTCGCGCATTCCGGTGATCCCGCGCTCCTCGGCGAAGTAGCCGAGCATGGCGTGGGAATCGGCCTTGGCCAGGAAGATCATCGCCATGAAGAGCTGCCCGGCGGGGGCGTTCGGCAGGGGCACCTTCACCACCTGGGCGACCCCGCGTACACCACCGACCACGACAGCGTCGGCCTCGATGAGACATCCCATCCGCGCGTACGAGCCGGCGAGGCTGCGCCGCATGGCGGGCACGTCCTCCAACCAGACGGCCTCGGTCAACGGCGAGTCCTTCACCACCAGCGAGACCCGGTCCCCGGAGTGTGAGTGCACCCAGCTCGCCTCATCAACGCGCCGAAACCCACCGAATCCAAAAGAAACGACCACCCCGAGCCCCCCGCCCCCTGCCCAATCCGAAGGTACCCCACCACCCCCACTCCCACCCCAACTACGCAAAAGGTCCCCCCGCGCCCCCACAAACAAGGGAATCGCCGCCCCACCCACACCCGGTAGGCTGTACCCGCTCCGCGGCTGGTGGGCGGGGCGTGGGTGGGTTGCCCGAGTGGCCTAAGGGAACGGTCTTGAAATCCGCGATCGGCCTTGCGGCTGGCTCCTGGGCCCGAACCTGAGTTTCTTCGCAGCTGGCGAAGCTGCACGTGGGAGGGGCTGCCGAACTCTTCGGCAGCCCCTCCCACGTGTGTAGCAGTCCCACGGTGTCTCACCACGATCCGGCTGTTGATCAGGGTGTGTGGCCACCCTGTGGCCAACTTGCCAGCTACGAACCCGGCTGGCTCTGGTCTCCATGCACGTTTCCGGGGACCGGTTGGTGAGGTGGGCGGTGACGGCGAGGTTTCTCAATGTTGTCGAGGCGCACCAAGATCTTTATTGGATCATTTGTTCGACGTGATGCTTAATTTTATGTGTCAGTGCCCTTGACGCTGTCAGCGTCATCGGGTTGCATAGTTAGTGGTCAGTGATAAGGGGTCCAGGGGACTTCTTCCCGGAGACGGGATAGCTGACCTTTACCTTGCCCTTCCCCACGGCGTGAAGGTCGTTTCGAGCGTAGGCGTGATGCAAGTGTCGTACCACGAGCACTTGCGCCCCTCGAGTATCCGCTGCACCGCCCACAGTGAGTAGTCGGCAACCTGAACTCCCCAGGATGTCTGGGCGTTCCAGACGCAGAGGACGATCTCGCGGTCAGTGGCGAGTTGCTGGCACACGTCCTTAAGGGCGTCCCGAGCGCTGCCCTCCTTCTTGTTGGTCGTCAAGGATGCGGCGATCACGTAGACAGTGTCGCCAGGTGAACTTACGCGGCGAACGATCTCCTTGAAGTGCAGATACCAGGCCAGCTTGTAGAGGCGCATCGGGCCGGCCTCACGGATGCGCTCGTAGGCGTTTCCCTTAAGGAGGAAGGTCGTGTCAATACGCGGTGCCTGCGACTCGATGAGTTCGAACACCTCTCCACGGGTGGTGTGCGAGTCGTTCTTCGCATGGAGGCCTTGAGGCAGTGAGACGCCTCTTCGCTCCAAACGACATCGGAGTTGCAGACCCTCCCAGAGGCGGTGTCCGTGGTCTCCCTTGAAGACGGCAGTGCCAAACCCGAAGTAGGTGCTTGCACCCACGGAGCCTGACATGTCCAAGTCACCTGTCTCATCCGCGTATACATAGATCTCGGCCATGCAACCGCCACCCCTTCCGTTCTGTTTTCGTCGTGGAGTGGACGGCTGTAGGTCCCAACTCCGTTCATGCGTAGATATGTTGGCATGCTAATTCGACGCTTACCCTGTTTGCGTGACTGAACTGTCCACCTAGGGTGGACACATGGGCAACCTAGCTGGGGAAAACTCGTCGGCCGATAGTTCGGCTGAGTACAACTTCGCCGCTTCCCGACCTTGGCCACGGGTGTCGTACGACGATCCCGCTTGGCCGCTTGATCCATGGATCTTGATGGACGACGAAGATCTTGCTGATGCGGCAGTGCGCCTGGGCATCTGGTACTTGCAGCGGAGCGTGCAAGGAATGACCATGCTTCGGGCGGCAGCCCTCTATGAGGATGCGGTGGGCCGAGTCGTAGCCGACGTCGTGGCTGAGTCGCGCACTCGAAGCTTCTCGTGGGGACGCATCGCAGAATGCTTCGGCGTGGGTCGCACCGCTGTGCAGAAGCGCTTCGGCAAGCATCCGGATGAGGCCAGAAGCCAAACGCTGGAGCAGCAATACCGGTGGATGAGCGACTATCTCTACGCAGCCGAACGTGATGTACCGGACGCCTACCCTGACAGAAACGAAGTTATCGATACCCGAGCCAGGGTTATCAATCGCAGGCGGGGACGTTTTCATGACCCCCTGGACCAGGTGCCGAAGGTTGTCACTCGGCAACGCAGGTCGGGGGTTAGAGGGTCTACTTCGGATGACTGAGGGTCAGTCCAGCGCTGGTTGGGGGCCGAGGCTCCGGAACGACGGCCTGCCCAAGCAGATGACTCCGGGACACTACTCGCCGAGCGCCACGTCGATCAGGTCGTTCGCCTGCTGTTGCTGGCCCCGCAGCAGCTTCGCGTAGAAGCGCCAGAGCACCGCCGGGCTGTGGCCCGCGCGGCGGGCGACCTCGACCGGGTCGACTCCGGCCTTGATCAGGAGCGAGATGCCCGCGTGGCGCAGGGAGTAGGGGACTTTGGCGAGCGGGGTACCCACGTCCGGGGCGGTGAGGGCCGAGCGGCGGGCCTCCTGCCACATCTCCGTGTACTCCGTGGAGCGGATACGGCCGCCGCGTACCGCCGTGAACAGGCGGCCGTCCGGGGCCGCTCCGTACGTCGCGATGTGAGCGCGCAGCAGTGCGACAAGCGCCGGTGGGATCGGGACCGAGCGGGTGGAGCGGCGGGCGCGGCGTTTCAGGCCACGTTGTTCGTAGGGCTTGCCGTCGTCCGTCCAACCCGCGCCGACCTCGGGGCGGCTGCCCGCCAGGACGAGTTCACCCCACCCCTTCTCCGGCAGGCGGCAGTCCCCCTTGCGGAGATCCGCGCCCTCGGACGGGAGCATGGCCGCGTAGTAGAGGCAGCCGAAGAAGGCATGCAGGTGCTCACCGCGCGGCCCCTGCGCGTTGACGGCCGCGAGCAGTTCGCGCGCCAGGTTCGGGCCGGGCACGTAACGGAAGTCGACTTCGTCGTCTGTCTGTGGCGGGTGCCAGTCGATGCGGGAGAGCGGATTCGTGGTCAGGAGGTCACGCTCCACCGCGTACCGAAGGGCGTTGCTCAGCACGGTGAGCTTGCGGTTGATCGTGTTGTCCGCCGCGCGCCTGCCGTTCAGTTTCAGCGACAGGGCTTCGAGGGCTGGCCGAAGGTTGTCGGATTGGGCGAGATCCCTCACCTTGAGGGAGTGAGCGGCAACCCACCCCAGTGCCGCGCTGATGTCGTCCGGAGGGTCGACCACGTCCTTGCGTACGGCCCACTGCCCCTCGTCGTCCTTGACCATCTGAAAGGCCCAGGAACGGAGTGCCAGCCGAAGGATGGCCGGCTTCGGGCGGCCCTTGCGGGTGGTCACCAGTGCCGTCATGACGACCACCAGGGCCTCGGCAATACCGGCGCGGTGCTTGGCCGAGGCGTTCGGCCACTTCATGAGGGCGTGGCGGCTACGTCGACCGGGTGCGGGCCGGCATCTTCCTCGCCGTGCAGCTCTACGAGCACCGCGAGGGCATCAAGCGGAGCGAGAAGCCAGACGCCGACCTGGTCCTGGAGATGGCCGAGGCTGAGTGGCAGCGGGGGCGGTCGTTCGAGCAGATCATGTTGCTCGGTGGGGACGACGTCGTGGAGGCCGCTCACGACCTGAGCGCGGCCGTGCGGGCCATCGACTGGCAGGCGACCGGGCGGACGGAAGGGACGCTGGAGGAGTGGTGGGAGCTGCACCGCGCGGCGTTTCGGGCCATCAACGACTTCCACGAAGCCGCCCGGACCGACCTCGGTGTCCTCGGCAGCGTCACCGGGGAGAAGCACCCTGAGCGGGAGTTGCTGTTGCCGGCTGCTCGACGCGAGGGTGACTCGTAGTATCGGGCTCGCCCCCGCAGCGGAAGCTGTGGCCATCCTCTGGCCAGGCAGAAGCAGGGAGGAGCCACAGCCGGTAGGCTGTAGCCGCTCCGCCGCTGGTCGGGCGGGGCGTGGGTGGGTTGCCCGAGTGGCCTAAGGGAACGGTCTTGAAAACCGTCGTGGCAGCGATGTCACCGTGGGTTCAAATCCCACACCCACCGCAGTCGCAGGTCAGAAGGGGCGTCTCCGAACCGGGGCGCCCCTTTGGCGTTGAGTTCGTCCTCGCGCGTGTGGTCGGTACGGGGCAAGGCTTGCTGTGTTCGTCACCCGGCCTCGCGGGAACCCGCTGTGATCAGCGTGGCCGTGTGCTGCGATCGCCGTCGGGCGGGGGCCGGTGCCTTATTTAACGTCGGCGGGTTTGGGGCGTGGCGTCGCGGGCCGGGGGCGGTGTTTCGCTCGGTTCGGGTGGGGCGAAATGGGGCTCACTGTACGGGAGTTGAGGGTTCTACCGGGCAGTATGTCCTTGTTCTTGAAAAGGGGGTCAGTTGTGGTGGCTTGGTCATACTCTGGGCGCCTGCCGGGCCCTTTGGGGGGTGCCCGGCTCGATCAGAGGATGCTCATGCGCTATTCCCGCACGCTTTCCACCGTTGCCGCCACGGCCGCCGTGGTCGCCGGAACGGTTCTGTTGCCTACGCAGGCCCAGGCCGTCGGGTCCGTACACCTGTACAAGGTCTACTACGACAGTCCCGGCACGGACAGCCGCTCCAACGCCAGTCTCAACGGGGAGTACGTGCAGATCCGCAACACCACGACCAGGGCCGTCAGCCTGACGGGCTGGACCGTTGTCGACGGGGCGAGCCACAAGTACAAGTTCGGCAGCTACTCCCTCGCCCGGGGCAAGACCGTTACCGTGCGCACCGGTTCGGGGACGAACACCTCGACCAGCCGCTATCAGGGGCGTGCCGCGTACGTCTGGAACAACGACCGGGACAAGGCCACGCTCAAGAAGTCGACCGGGGCCCTGGTGGACACATGCTCGTACAACTCGACCCGCGTCGATTACAAGATGTGCTGACCGGGACGCTGTGAAGTAAAGGGCGGTGTCCCTCCTCGTACCGTGTGGGAGGGGCACCGCGCCCGGGGGGAGCTACAGGGTGCCGGTGACGTACAAGGTGCTGAAGAACGCGCTGATGGAGGTCGTCGAGTACGGCATCGACCGTACGGGCGAGGCCCCGGGGGAGGGTTACGGCGACGCCCACCGCCGGCTCGCGCCGCACGCGGACAGCTCGGCCGACCTCGGGATCGACGGGCCGACCGGTCCGTCGGAGCCGGGGCACCGGAAGTACGTCTGCCAGGAGGACGACTACAGCCTGGAGGTCGGTGAGATCGAGGCGTTCGCCCTCGTTCTGAAGATCGACAAGGGCGACGGGGCCTATACGTCGAGCGAGGTCAAGGCGACGTCGAACTACGACACCGACAAGGCCAACAACAGGGCCGTGTTGAGGATCGACATGCGGTAGCCGGCGCCTGGATCGGTGGGAGTGGAGAGGCGTTCAGCGGCGTGGGTGTGCCGTTGAAGCCCCTCCACCTGTTGAGTGCTCCTCTGCCGTACGGCGCTACGCGGGGCCCGACGTCAGGCGGGACGCCGACGCGATCGTCGCGCGCGCCTCGTGTTCGGTGAGGCCTGTGCGTACGGCGGCGTCGACCAGCGACTCCGCGAGCTCGTCGCCGAAGCCGTGCTCGTACGCCCGGCATGCGGCCCAGAAGAGCCGGGTGTTGCGCTGGCCCGCGTGCGCGGCGAGTACGAACTGCACCAGGCCGTGACCGCGCGCCGGGCGGCCACGGCGTCCGCCCGGCCCCGAGTGACGGGCGCGCTCCGGGGGCGTGAGCAGGCGAAGCAGGGCGCGTGGGCAGGGCGCGGGGGTGAGGCCGGCCGAGCCGGGGGCCAGCCGGTACGCGCCGCGGGCGGAGACGGAGCCCGGTCCGACGAGATAGCCGCCCGCGCCCCGTACGTCGATGCCGGGGGCCAGGCGGCCGGCCGAGTTGGGGACCGTGACTCCGGCCGGGCCGGACAGCCAGATGTGCCGGCCGCCGCTCGGGGTCAGGACGACGACGGTCTCCGGCAGCGTGAACAGGTGCTGGAAGGCGAGCTGCTGGAGCGCGGCCACGGAGTCCGGCGTGGCCTCGGCGCCAGCGCCGACCGGCGCCGGACCCGGACCCAGGCCAACCGCCCCGGGACCCGGACCCGCACCCGGCCAAGAACCAGAGCCGGCCCCCGCGCTCGCCCCCGCCGCCGTCGGCGTGACGTCCAGGTCGATGCCGACGAGATGGTGCGGCGCCCGGCCGCAGGCGATGCCGTAGCCCGTCGCCCAGGGAGCGGCGGCGAACAGGGCGCGTACGGCGGCCGGATCGGTCGTGGCGTCGTGCACGCCGTGGCCGGGCAGGCCGCACTCGCCCCGACAGGGGCTGGCCCCGGAACCGGGCCGGTCCCGATGTGGTGAGCGTAGGGCGGGGAGCTTGCTGGGGGACAGCGGGATGACGGGGAACCCGCTTTCGGCTGCTGAGAGCGCGTATGCGAGGGCCAGGGTGGTCGAGTGCGGGGCTGTGATGGCCATGGGTCTATGTTCGCACTGTTGTTCGAATAAGGGGAGTGGGAAAGATTGGCCGAAACTGTGCCGAAACGCTTCACCCCTTGCGAGAACCGGGTCGTCGCGCGATCCGTACGGGTGCATACCGACCGAACTGGCCTGTTGATGTCATGAAGGGGGTTTATCGACATGTCCTCACGCTTGCGAGGGAATAACCCGCTGAAGGCTGGTTCGCCGGGGATTCGGTGGGCAATTCTTGATCCGCGACGTCGAGAACAACGTCGGGGCGGTCGGCCAACTGCCCTGGCAAAAGCCGTACTTCTCGTTCAGAAGATCTCGTTCCTGGAGGAACTGACATGGCAAGCTTCCGTACCGCCCGCGTCTTCGCCGCCGTCGCCGCCCTGCCCCTCGCCGCGGCCCTGTTCACCGGCTCGGCGTCCGCCGACGACTTCGCGGACGACGGATCGAACGCGAGCGTGGCCACGATCCTCGGCAGTGGTGTGGGTGACGACAACTCCGGCAATTCGACGACCACACAGCAGACGGCGACCGGCGCGGGTGCGTCGAACCAGAACAACACCGCCAATGTGAACGGCTCCGGCTTCACCGTGATCGACCAGTCCAACGAGAACATCTCGGTGAATTTCTTCGATCTCTTCTAGTGAGCGGCCCGACGGGGGGCCTGGCTGAGGGGTGAGCGGCGGTCTGTACGACGGCACTTCGGTGTCGCCGTGCAGACCGTCCTCGTTTCTGCCCCGGCGCCCGGGCGCCCAGGTCTCCTGAGCCCCGGCCGACCGCTCCCGTACGCCCGCCGGCAGCCCACCCGCACCTCCCGACCGCTCCCGTACTCGCTCCACCACCCCCGTCCGACACGCCGCGCCGCGTCTCCCCCCTCATCACCAAGGTGTACGGCTCCGACACCCCCCGCCCTCGCGTGCGCGGCCCGCACCGCTTCCACCTGCGGAGTCAGTCGCACCAAGGCTTCACACCAACCCCCCGACACCCCCTCGAAGATCCACAACGGCACCCGCCCTCCGGGGGTGACCCTGACGAGAGTGATCCCCTCCTCCATCTTCAGGAGGTGTGGGCAGCACCACTCCTACTCCCTGAGGCGGACGCAGCTTCGGGACCTGGGGGCGATCCCCTGCGAAGGGCCCGCTCCTAGCGTGGAGTCATGACCACGCCCGTCTGCACGAGCGCCTCCAAGGCCGCCTCGTATTCGCCGTACCACCCGAACTCGCATCCACCCGCGCATCCCCAACCGCACCAGCAGACCCATCAGCAGGCGCACCTCCAGTCCCACCAGCAGACCCATCCGGGGACCCACGCGCAGGCGCCCTACAAGTCCTTCTCGTCGTACGTACGGGCGCGGGGGCCCGTGCTGCTGCGTACCGCGCGCTCGCTCACCGCGAATCCGAGCGACGCCGAGGACCTCCTGCAGACCGCTCTCACCAAGACGTATGTCGCCTGGGACCGGATCGAGGACCACCGCGCCCTCGACGGCTATGTCCGCCGGGCCCTCGTCAACACCCGTACCTCGCAGTGGCGAAAGCGCAAGGTCGACGAGTTCGCCTGCGAGGAGCTTCCCGAGCCGGCCGGGCTGCCCGCGCCCGACCCGGCGGACGAGCAGGTGCTGCACGACGCCATGTGGCGCGCGGTGATGAAACTGCCCGACAGGCAGCGCGCGATGGTGGTGCTCCGCTACTACGAGGACCTGAGCGAGGTCCAGACCGCCGAGGTGCTCGGCGTCTCCGTCGGCACGGTGAAGAGCGCGGTGTCGCGCGCGCTGGGGAAACTGCGCGAGGACCCGGAGCTGATGCCCGTCCGTTGATGCCCGTCCGTTGATGCCCGCCGGTTAGTACCCGTCCGTTAGTACCCGTCCGTTGGCGACCGATCGCTGATGCCCGTCCGCCGAGGCGACCACCAAGTGAGGACACCGGACGTCGGGTGTCCCGCTCCGAACACAGTGTTTAGTACTCCCGGGTAGTGACATACCGAGCGGTATGTGCGCAGAATCTCCGCAACCCTTTCTGCCACACCGCGCCGCTGTCGCCTGGCGCCAGCGCCCACCGGGAGGACGCCGTGCTGAGCACCATGCAGGACGTACCGCTGACTGTGACCCGCATTCTGCGTCATGGGATGACCATCCACGCGAAGTCACAGGTCACCACCTGGACCGGGGAGAGTGAGCCGCACCGCCGCAGTTTCGCCGAGATCGGCGCACGCGCGGCACAGCTCGCCGGCGCCCTGCGCGACGAGCTCGGTGTCACGGGCGACCAACGCGTTGCCACTCTGATGTGGAACAACTCCGAACATGTCGAGGCATACTTCGCGATCCCCTCCATGGGGGCCGTCCTCCACACCCTCAATCTGCGCCTGCCTCCCGAGCAGTTGGTCTGGATCGTCCGGCACGCCGACGACCGAGTCGTCCTGGTGAACGGGTCCTTGCTCCCGCTCCTCGCGCCGCTCCTTCCCCATCTGACGACCGTCGAGCACGTCGTCGTCTCCGGCCCCGGCGACCAGGGCCCGCTGAGGGAAGCGGCTGCCGCCGGCGGCGTCCACGTGCACGACTACGAGGACCTGATCGCCGGCCGGCCCACCACGTACGACTGGCCCGAGCTGGACGAATACACCGCCGCCGCCATGTGCTACACCTCCGGCACCACGGGTGAGCCGAAGGGTGTCGTCTACTCGCACCGTTCGATCTATCTGCACTCGATGCAGATCAACCTGGCCGAGTCGATGGGGCTGACCGACCAGGACACGACCCTGATCGTTGTACCGCAGTTCCATGTGAACGCCTGGGGCCTGCCCCACGCCACTTTTATGACCGGCGTCGGCATGCTCATGCCCGACCGCTTTCTCCAGCCCGCCCCGCTGGCCGACATGATCGAGAGCGAGAAGCCGACGCACGCCGCCGCCGTGCCGACGATCTGGCAGGGGCTGCTCGCCGAGGTCCTCGTCAAGCCGCGCGATCTGACGTCGATGGCCCGCGTCACCATCGGTGGCGCGGCCTGTCCGCCCGCGCTGATGGAGGCGTACGACAAGCTCGGCGTACGGCTCTGCCACGCCTGGGGCATGACCGAGACCTCACCGCTCGGTACGACGTCCAACCCGCCCGCCGGTCTCGACGCCGAGGGGGAGTGGCCGTACCGCATCACGCAGGGCCGTTTCCCGGTCGGCGTCGAGGCCCGGCTGACCGGACCCGCCGGCGACACGCTGCCGTGGGACAACGAGTCGGCGGGCGAGCTGGAGGTACGCGGGCCCTGGATCGCGAACTCCTACTACGGCGGCGGCGACGCCGAACCGCTCAGGCCCGAGGACAAGTTCAGCGAGGACGGCTGGCTGAAGACGGGCGACGTCGGCGTCATAAGCCACGACGGTTATCTCACCCTCACCGACCGCGCGAAGGACGTCATCAAGTCGGGCGGCGAGTGGATCTCCAGCGTGGCGCTGGAGAACGCGCTCATGGCGCATCCGGACGTCACCGAGGCCGCGGTCGTCGCCGTTCCCGACGAGAAGTGGGGCGAACGGCCGCTGGCGACAGTCGTGTTGAAGGAGGACGCGAGCGCCGACTACGAGTCGCTGAAGGCCTTCCTCGCCGGGAAGATCGCCAAGTGGCAGCTGCCGGAGCGGTGGTCGGTGGTGGACTCGGTGCCGAAGACGAGCGTCGGGAAGTTCGACAAGAAGGTGATCCGTAAGCAGTACGCGGACGGGGAGCTGGACGTCACCGAGGTCTAGGCAGGGGGCCGGTCCGAGGCCCAGGCCCGGGGATCAGCTCGGGCCGCGCGTCCAGGCCCGGGGCCAAGCCCGGGTCCAGCTCAGGCCAAGTGTCTGGGGCCCCGGGGGTACCCCCGCCCCACGCCCACCCCACCCCGCGTCCAGGTCCCACCCGCGAGGCGGTACCAACTGACGACCTTCCCCGAGGCTCAGTTGGTACCGATCTTCGCCAGCAGGTCCACGATCCGCGCCTGCACGTCCTCGCTCGTGGACCGCTCGGCGAGGAAGAGCACGGTCTCCCCGGCGGAGAGCTGCGGCAGCTCGGCGCGGTCGATGCCGGTGGAGGTGTAGACGACGAGTGGCGTACGGTTCAACTGGCCGTTCGCGCGCAGCCAGTCGATGATGCCCGCGCGCCGGCGCCGTACTTGCATCAGGTCCATGACCACCAGATTCGGCCGCATCTGGCCCGCGAGCGTCACCGCGTCGCTGTCCGTCCCCGCGCGCGCCACCTGCATACCGCGCCGCTCCAGTGTCGCCGTCAGCGCGAGCGCGATCTCCTCGCTCTCCTCGATCAACAGCACGCGCGGCGGGTGCTGTTCGCTGTCGCGCGGCGCCAGCGCCTTGAGGAGTACGGCGGGGTCCGCCCCGTACGCCGCCTCGCGTGTCGCCTGCCCGAGCCCGGCCGTCACCAGCACCGGGACCTCGGCTGCGACCGCGGCCTGGCGGAGCGACTGGAGCGCGGTGCGGGTGATCGGGCCCGTCAGCGGGTCCACGAACAGCGCCGCGGGGAAGGCCGCGATCTGGGCGTCGACCTCCTCGCGGGAGTGCACGATCACCGGGCGGTAGCCGCGGTCGCTGAGGGCCTGCTGGGTGGAGACGTCGGGGGCGGGCCAGACCAGCAGCCGGCGCGGGTTGTCCAGCGGCTCGGGGGGCAGTTCGTCGTCGACGGGACGGGGCTGGGGGCGGTTCGCGACCTCGACCGCGCCGCCGGGGCCGTCCAGTGGCTGGGGGCCTTCGGCGCCCTCGTCCGGAGCTCCTATCGCGTAGGCGCGACCCTCCGAGTGCGGGCCGTGGCCGAGCGATCCGCCCTGGCCGCCGTGGGAGGGGCCGGAGGCGGTGGCGCCGGTGTCGTCGGGGTCGTGCGGGGAGGAGAGCCTGCGGCGGCGGCCGGAACCGAGGCTCTGGTTCTGCTGCTTGGTGATCTGCTGCGAGAAGGGCACGCCCTGGCCGAGCGTACGCACGCTGAACGCCCGCCCGCCCTGCGTCGAGTCCGCCGGCATCGGCTCCTCGTCGGGCAGCGGCTGGGCGAGGGGCAACGGCTGGGGCGCGCGGGGGTCCCGGGGGGCGCCGCCGGCGCCGTCGCCGTTCGACGCACCGGTGTTCCGGGGGGTGTTCCCGGGGCCGTTGTCACCGCCGTTGGTCCGGTCGGCGTCGGCGTCGGTGTCGTCGATGTCGTCGTCCGGGTGCGTGTGCGTCTGCGGGTGCTGCGGCTCGATGGACGGCGGTACGGCTCCGGGGATGGGCCACGAAGGCTGACCGGGGACAGGCTCGGCCGGTGCCCCCGGCATCACGCCGACGCCCGACGCGGTGGGCATCGCGGGCGCCCAGCTGTTGGGGTCGTCGGCCGGGACGGCGCTGGCCACTGGCTCCGGCGCGAGCGCCCGGCGCGGGTCCTTCGTCCGCGGGTCCGTCCTGCGCGGGTCGTTGGGGCGCGCGGGGGCATCCGTGAGCCCCCCGCGTCGCCGGTCGGTCTGGGGCGAGACCGGGTGCGGCTTGAGCGGTGTGTGGTCCGCGCGCGGATCCGCCCGTACGGCGTCGTGGCGCCCCGGCAACGAGGCGTCCGGCGCACCCCCGGCACCGGGCGCCGGCGCGCGGTCGGCGTCGGCCGGGGGGAGCGCGAACTGCGCGCGGGGCGCGGCGTCGGCGGCGGGCGCCGGCGCGGGCTCGGACCGCTGCTGCGTGGCCGCCAGCGCGCGCCGCGGGCGCCGGACGGCCGGCTGCTGCTGCGCGGGTACGGGCCCCGGCGCCGTCTGCTGGGCCGGAACCGGCCGCGGAGTCTGCGGTGCCGGCCGGGGGGTCTGCTGCCGGGCCTGCTGCGGGGCCTGGTCCGGCACGTGGCGTGGCGTTTGCTCCGCCACCGGCGAGGGGCCGGAGGGCAGGGCGGGGAGGGCGTTCTGGCCGCCGTGCCGGGCACGTCGTCCCGCACCGGCCGCCGCCTCCTGCTGTGCGCCGTGCGGTACGCCCTGCGGAGGCACGGCCTGGCCGAAGGCCGCGCGCCCGTTGGGGTGCGCCCCCTCCGCGGCCGTCACGACCGACCCCTCGGAAGCGGCGGGCGACAGGGCGGGAGGAGCGGGCGGGGCGGGAGCGGGCGGGGCCGAGACCGCGAGTTCGGCGCCGGGGCCGGGGACTGGTCCGGCCCCGCTCTCCGCCGGGCTGGGCCTGCCGCGCCTGCGGCCCGTACCCCCGCCCGGGGCACCGCCGCCGGTCGCGCCGGAGTCCTGCGCCGGTACCGACACCTGTCCGGGCACCTGTCCAGGCATCTGCCCGGACGCCGGTCCCGCGTCGGGGGCCGCTTCCGTACGAGCCCTGCGCCGCCCCGTGGGCTCGCCGGCGGGCTCCTCGCCCGGAGCCCCGAGGAACGCGTCCGTCGACGCCCGCCGCGCACGCCGGCGCCCGCCGCCGGACCGGCCCGAGCCGCCCGTCGACCCCTGGGCGGCCTCCTGCTGCGCCGCCTCCTGCTGTACCGGCGCCTGGCTCTCCACGGGCGCGGGCGCGTGATACGTCCCCGCCCCCTCCCCCAGCGGCACTTCGAGCACGTACGCGCTGCCGCCCATGCCCGGCATCTCGTGCGTCTGCAACACCCCGCCGTGCGCCCGCACGATCCCGCGCACGATCGGCTCGTGCACCGGATCGCCGCCCGCGAACGGCCCGCGTACCTCGATCCGTACGACATCCCCGCGCTGCGCCGCCGCCACCACGATCGTCGAGTCGACGTAACCGCCGCCCGGCACCACCCGCGTACGCCCCGTGGAGTCGACTCCCGCCACATCCGCCGTGAGATGCGCGAGCGCCGTCGCGAGCCGTACGGGGTCGACCTCCGCCTCGATCGGCGGCGCGTGCACGGCGAACTGCGCCCGGCCCGGACCGATCAGCTCGATCGCGCCCTCGACACCGGCGGCGACGACCCCGTCGAGCAGCACCGTGACCTTGCTCAGCCGCTCCAGACCCTCGTCGAGCCGCTGATAGCCGAGGACGTTGTCGACCAGCGTCGTCATCCGCGCGTAGCCTGCCGACAGATGGTGCAGCATCTGGTTGGCCTCGGGCCACAGTTGCCCGGCCGGGTCGGCGGCGAGGGTCGACAGCTCACCGCGCAGCTCCTCCAGCGGCCCGCGCAGCGCACCGCCCAGGACGGCCGTCAGCTGGTGGTGCCGGCGGGCCGTGTTGTCGTACCGCTCCGCCAGCTCCTCGATCTCGGCCGCGTACCGGTCGCTGCGGTCGGCGAGTTCGGCGGTGTGCCGCTCGACCGCCGCGTCGAGTTCGGCCTTGTGGCGCTCGATCGTCTCCGCGAGCTCCGCCGCGTGCCGCTCGGCCGTCTCGCTGGCCTCGTTCGCGTGCGCCTCGACCAGTTCCTCGTACGGCCGCCGGTCGGTGAACGTCATCACCGCGCCGACGAGCTGCTCCCCGTCCCGTACGGGCGCGGTGGTCAGGTCCACCGGGACCTGCTTGCCGTTCTTCGCCCACAGCACCTGCCCGCGCACCCGGTGCTTGCGCCCCGACTTGAGGGTGTCGGCGAGGGGGGAGTCCTCGTACGGGAACGGCTCACCGTCGCCGCGCGAGTGCAGGATCAGCGGGTGGAGCTGCTGGCCGCCCAGATCGCTGGCCCGGAAGCCGAGGATCTGCGCGGCGGCGGGATTGACGAGTACGACGCGGCCGTCGGTGTCCGTACCGACCACGCCCTCGGCGGCGGCCCGCAGGATCATCTCGGTCTGGCGCTGCGAACGCGCCAGCTCCGCCTCGGTGTCGACCGTCCCCGAGAGATCGCGGACGACGAGCATCAGCAGCTCGTCGCCGGTGTAGTTGTGGAGGTCGTTGTAGGCCTGCTGGCCGTCCTCCAGATTGGCGCTGGTGACCTCGACGGGGAACTCGCTGCCGTCCGTACGGCGGGCGATCATCCGGGTGGGCTTCGTACGGCCCCGCTCGTCGGAGGCCTCGGGCCGGCGCATCGAACCGGGGATCAGGCGCGGGTCGAACTGCGGCAGGAGATCGAGCAGACCTCGCCCGACCAGGGCCGTCCCCGGGGTTTCGAAGGCGTCGAGCGCGATGGTGTTGGCGTTGACGACGGTGCCGTTGCTGTTGACGAGCACCAGTCCGTCTGGAAGCGCGTCAAGTATCGCCGCGAGGCGAGCAGCGCCTCGGGATGGCCTGCTGCTCACGACGACGCTTCCTCCCTGACCCACTGCACCTTGCGGACGGCCGGTCCCATCTTGCCCCTCGGAGTCTCAGCCTGTCACTGGAGGGAGTCTAAGGGCTGGGGGCGTGGCGGGGCGGCCGATGAGGGGGAGCTCTCACCAAGGTTGTGTGCGGACCTGGTACGTACGCCGTCCCCGCGCTCCCCCGCCCGCCCCCACTGCCACCGCGCACGCCGCACCCGGGGGGCCCGCGCCGCCTGCCCGCGGTGCCCGCCCGCGCCGCCCGTGTGCGGTGCCCGTGTGCCGTGCCCGCGTTCGGTTCAGCCCCGGGCGGCGGGGAGTACGGGGACGAGGTTCTGCCAGCGAGAGATCTCGCAGCCGTTCTTGCGGCTGAACGTCGCGTCGACGCTCCGGCCCTGCCACGTCCCGGTGACCCGGGCGGTGGCCGGCCCGCCCATCTGCATGGTGCACATCTGGCCCTGGGGCACCGGCGTGAACGGGTCCTTCCCCTCGGCGGCGAGCTCGTCCAGCCGCGTACACGCGGAGACGGCCTCGGGGTGCGTACCGCCGGCGGGCGCGCAGCGCAGTTCGTACGTACCGTCCGCCCGATTGACGTTGGTGTCGACGACGGTCACGGTGAGCCGGTCCTGCGCCTGCTCCTGGAGCGGCGAGTGAAGCGGCAGGGGCGCGAGGCCGAACGGGCCGACCGCGGCGGCGGTGGGCGCGAAGGCGGCCACGGCGGCGAGCGAGGCGGCGAAGGCGGCGGTGGCGGTGAGGGAGAAACGACGCGACACGGGAACTCCTGACGGCAGA
The DNA here is from genome assembly GCF_042716895.1 of Streptomyces sp. NPDC058653. Lineage (NCBI taxonomy): Bacteria > Bacillati > Actinomycetota > Actinomycetes > Kitasatosporales > Streptomycetaceae > Streptomyces > Streptomyces sp. NPDC058653. Next base: position 37,221 of record NZ_JBHXRM010000053.1, read on the forward strand.
CGAATCCGAAGGGCCCGACGGTGCGCGCCCGGCATCACTAACGCGCGCGGGCTCCAGTCGTTGCGCGTGGGCCGGGGGCGCGAAGAAGCGCTTTGCCCTGCGGGCTTCCCGCCTAGTACCGTGGGCGGCGATTGGTGACACCGCGCTCGGCTGTGTCATCATCTGACACGCACCATCCGCGCCCGCGCGGGTGTGCTGGAGGCGTCGCCTAGTCCGGTCTATGGCGCCGCACTGCTAATGCGGTTTGGGTCTTAAAGCCCATCGAGGGTTCAAATCCCTCCGCCTCCGCAACCTGACCAGGGAGTTCATGCCAAACGGCGTGGGCTCCCTGAGTTGCTTTCAGGGGCGGATTCAGCCCCGGGATGGCACATTGCTGGCACCAACGGCCGCAAGGCGGTTCTGCCGGGGAATGAACGCCGCGATGCGAGCCGTGGCGTCCGCGGCCATCTCCTCCGCGACGACCGCATAGATGTCCATCGTGAACGACACCGAGGCGTGCCCCAGGATCTCGCTCACGAACTTGATCGCCACACCGGCCGCAAGAAGCATCGTCGCCGCACCATGCCGCAGATCATGAAAGCGGATCGGCGGCAGCGGCATCAACAGCGCCACCCCGACGGCGGCCTCGGTCGTCCGGTACTTCCGGGCGATCCGCTCCACCGACCAGCCCTCAGCGTGCCTCGCCCTGATGTTGGCGTGCCGCTCGATGAGGATCACGAAACGGCTGGACAGGTACTCCGCCTTCAACTCGCGGCCGTCCTCGTAGCAGTAGAGCCGGCCCGAGTCCTGGTACAGCTCGCCCCACCCCAGCCGCTCCTCAAGCTTCCGCTTGTGCCACGCCCTGTGGACGCGCACGGTGTCCGCGTCGAGGGGGACTTGGCGCCATCCAGCCTCGCTCTTGGTGTCGTCAAGCTCATCGCTGGCCTGCGACTGGAGGATGTGGAGACGGGCGCGCTCCAGGCTGAAGTGCTGCTCTTCGGCGGCGACCAGCTCGCCGCGCCGCGGCCCGTAGTAGGCATCCAGGTGAAACGCCGGGTACAGGCGCTCTTGCGACGCTTCGGTGAAGTCGAGGAAGTTGCCTGTCTGGTCCGCGGTCCACACCATGATCTTCGCCGGGACAACCCCGGTCTTCTGCCACTGCTCGACCCGCTCAGCGGTCCACAGCAGCGGCTTCTTGCGGCCCTTCTTCTTCTTGCCGCCTTTCGATCTCCAGACCCCGTCTGCCGGATTGTCGGGCCGGATCTTCGACAGCTTGACCGCGTCGGTCAGAGCCCCGTGGAGAACAGCGTGAATCCGACGGATACGGGACTCTCCGATCGGCCGGCTGTGCAGTCGCTTCCCGTCCCGGCTGTGCCGGGCTTCGAGGAGTCGGCGCAGCAACTCCGTCCGCTGGGTGTGCTCCTCGGGGCGGTTGATCTTCCGCATGTCCGCGTACAGCTCGCGGAAGTGCTCGTCGGTGAGGTCGACGACCTTGATGTGCCCAAGTCCGGGCTTCGCGTACAGGTCGATCGTCTCGCGCTCGGCGTCCAGCGTCGTCTTGGCGAGCCCTTCCCCGGTCTCGGCCTCGGAGATGCGCCAGGCGTAGCGGCGTTCGAGGTACTGCCCGAAGGTGGTGTTGCGCTCGTCGTGCGCCTTCGGGTTGGCGGCCGTGCCGAGAACCTTGGCGACCTCCTTCTTGCACTCCGTCTCGGTGGTGAAGGGGCCGACTCGTGGCTGACGGCGCTTCCCGCTCGCGGACCGCGGCGCCTCATAGCGGGCGTACCAACCGCCGTGACTCTTCTTCGCCAGGTCAGGGCACTTCTTACCGAGCAAACGCTTGGTCTGCGGATCGCGGCATGAGCACGCGCGAAATGGCTTCATTTCTCTCCATTGGTGCGGGGTGAAAGGGCATCCAGCTGGCGGCTGGCTCGCGTGTCGCCTGCCTCAAGATGCTCCAACTCTGGAAGTAGCCGAGGTGGCTTCAGGCCGCGGGTGCGAATCCTCTGGCGCTGCACGGTGATGGACGATTCAAGCTCCGCCACCGCTTTCGCCAAGCTCTCGAAGAAGGCGACGTCCGCCGCGCCTCCGCCTGTGGCCTGGGTGTGGACGAGGGTGAAGACGGCCTTCTTCTGCTCGCGCCACCCGGCGACTAGCCGGTCGTATTCACGGAACAGCTGCACCGCGTGCGGCTCGGCCGGCTCGGCAGGTTCCTGTCCTGGAACGCCAGCCTGCTCGCCCGTGAACCACTTCGCGGCCTCCCAGGTGTCCGCTGCTACGCCGGGCAGGATCTCTGTCTCTGTGTCCATCCCGACGGGGAAAAGCAGCTCCAGGGGCGAAAGCTCAAGGATCTTCGCGAGCACCAGCAGTTCGGCCACGCTCAGGGCCGGCCGACGACCGCCCTCGAAGTTCGCGAGGACGCTTCGCTTTATCGGCAGGCCGTAGTCATTGGTGCAGATGTCGGCCAGCTTCTGAACGCTGATCCCTCGATCGAGTCGCCTTCGCCGCACGCTCTGCGCGGCGCCGGCGGCCAGCCGCGCTCGCCACGCCTCCCCCTCTTCGAGCCGTGTTGTCCCGAGATCTTCCGGCTTGTCCACTGGGCTCCTTCTGCGAGGCGATCGTTTTCTGAGATGACGGTATCCGAAACATTTGACACCTGCCACCCCCGCATGCACCCTTAGCATCGTGACGAACGAAACTGCCGACAATCGGCATCTCAGCGAACAGGCAAGCGCGGAGAAGTTGACCCGGCCTGAGTTCGCCCGCATGGCGCGAGTGGACGTCAGCACGGTCAAGAGGTGGGCGCGCAAGGGGATCGGGCCTCGCCCGATCCGCCTCGGCCCCCGCGTCATCCGCTACGACAAGGCCGAAGTTCGCGCCTATCTGAACCAGGGCGAAGAGTCGGTAAGGGGTGCGGCATGAGCGGCACCTGGACGCGCGCCGCCATCGAGGCCCTCGGGCCGATCACCGATGTCCGGACAACGGCATCGATCTTCCAGGTCGACCCCGACACGATCTATTCGCAGATCCGCCGCGACGAATGGACCACGACGCGTGTACTCCGGCTCGGCCGGAAGATTCGCATCCCCACCAGAGACCTGCTCTCGGCCCTGTACGGCGCCGATCTGCCCACCGACCCGACTGTGCCGTCGGCGAGTAACGAGATCACGAACCAGCAGGTCACAGGCAGTGAATCGCAGTCTCAATGCGGTTGCAGGGTCGCCGATGTGGAGCCCATTCACGCTCTCCGCGGCGCATAGAAACGGCCCCCACCGAGACCGCCAGCGTTCCAGCGCCAGCGCGGCAGGGGCCGCCATCCGATCCCAGACATGCCAAAGGCCCGGCTTCATCGCTCGCCAGCGAACCGGGCCCTGACAACAGAACGGACTACACACGATGGTCGCACAAGATCCGACCGCCTTCGAAGACATCGCCTTCAGTTTCACCAACTCTGGAGCCCTCCGGACCGCCGTGGACGCCGCCATCTCCAAGGCACTCCGCAGCCGCGAAGGCGGATGGGCCGACCGCCTCGTCAAGAACGCCTGGCTCAACCTTCCCGAGGCCGAGCAGCAGCGCGCCTTCAACGACCTGTGCACCGCGTACTACCTCAAGCTCAGCGAGGAGCGCAGCGCCCACGCACACGACGCGCTCGGCACCAGCGGCACCTACCTCCAACCGGACGACCTGCCGCTCATCCACGAAGCGCTCATGAACGCGGCCCCCGTCGCCGAGGACACCGTGGTCGACGGCTTCCTCGGCGACTCCCTCGAACGGGTCCTCCGGGAGCTGGAGCTTCTGCGCTACCGGGTCTCGATTGCTCAGAGCGACGCGACCTGAAGCGCCTGCCCCGGCGTCACCTCACCGCGGCGCCGGGGCCGCACGCCCACCACTTTCGCGAGGCGACCGTCACTGGTACCCGCCCCGCCTCGCCCCTCGCGAAGGAACCGACCGTGAGCACAGAAGCAGAGACCAGCAACATGGGGGACCTGGCCGGACAACTCCGCCGACGCCGTGAAGCGGCTGCCCGCTGCGAGCCGTTGGCGTGCGGACACCGCGACCCCGAAAACTGCGTCGACACGTGCGCAGAGCCCAGGCGGGACGAAACTCGGGACGAAATCCACGTCGAGCCGGACGACATCGTCGGCCTGTGGGCGGACGCAAAGTCCCTCTACCTCGCCAACGACTTCCCGCCCTACGGATCGTCGGCCTGGATCGCGCTCGGGCCCGACGATCCCCGGCGCATCGCTGCCGCGCTCGACGCCGCCGAGAAGTGGCGACTCTACGGCGACGACGTCACCGAATGGCTGCAACAGCTTCCCGCGACCCAAGGGCCCGTCTGGTGCGTGGCCACCCGCGCGCAACTCGACCAGGCCGCCAAGCCCAAGCCCACGCACCAGCTGCGCGCAACCCCCGGCTGGCCGCCCGTCCGCGTACCCGGCCAGCCACAGCAGTACCTCACCAACGACACCGCAAGGAGGGTCGCGTGATCACCGACACGTCAACACGAGACCAGCTCCTTGCTCGGCGGAGCGCCGAACTCGAACGACGTCACGTCGTCGTCGAAGCCATCCGCAGTCAGCTCGCCGAACAGCCCTCGGCAAGCACCGTCCGGGCTTCGGCACGCGACTGGTGCCGAGACATCACCGCCCTCGCCGAGTCAGTCATCGCGGCCAAGAACAGCACGGAGACCCACGAGTGAGCACAGAGACGGAGCTGTCGCCCTCCGTGGACCCCAGCGTCATCAGTACGTGGCTGTCACACGTGTACGCGGACGCGCCCGGCTTCATCAGCGTCTGCTCCGACGCCGACAGGTGGGCCGGCCGGAGATTCTCTACCGACAAGGCTGGGCTGACGTCGGCGTCGGAGTACGCCGTCAAGCTCGACAAGCGACAGCCGAAAGGCATCTACACCCAGGTCACCACCCTTCGTGAGCGCCCGGCGGAAGGGCGCGGCGGGGAAGACCTCGCGCACGCCCTTACTCACCTGTGGGCAGACGGAGACTTCGGGACCATCGGCCACAAGCCGGGCCCTGACGACCTGCCTGCCCCGCCCGACGAAGATGCGGTGGCCAAGGTCGTCGCCGAATCCAGACTTCCTGAACCCAGTGGGTGGGTGCACTCGGGAGGCGGCTACAACCCCGTCTGGCTGCTCGCCGAACTGCGCGTCATCGGCGATTACGAAGACCGCGCCAGGATCAAAGACCTCACCATGACCTGGCAGGCCATCCTTGCCGCCCAGGCGTACCGTCACGGCTGGTCGTGGGACACCGAAGTCGGCAACCTCGACCGCCTCATGAAGCTGCCCGGCAGCGTCAACCGGAAGGACGGACTGGCCCGCGCTACCGGCATAGGCCCCGGTGGCGGCGCCGCCTACGACCTCGCCGCCTTGGCCGAAGCGGCCTCCACCCTTGGGCCGGACGCCCGCGAAGCCCTTACCGAAGCGACACGCGAGAAGCAGGTCCGCCGGAACCAGCGACTCGGCGTCAAGCCCGCGCCACCGCGGCCTCGTCGCGCACCGCGAGCAGCTGCGCTGACCGGAGACGGGCCGCTCGACGTCCTCGCCGAACACCTGGAGTTCAGCGACATCCTCGAACCCGCAGGGTTCACCTACGTCGGCACCCAGCAGAGCGACGGGCGGCAGATGTGGAAGCGACCCGCCGCAGGCGGCGAGTCTTCGAGCCCGTACAGCCTGCTGTGTGACGACCACGTGGCCGTCAACTTCTCCGACCGCTCGGACCTGCCAGTCGGAGCACAGCCGTCCGGGAGCAAGTTGACCGTTCCCTACCTGTGGGCGCACTTCAACTACAGCGGAGACCTCAGCGAAGCTGCCAGCGACATCCTCCGCGCGGCGACCGGCCGAGACGCCCACGGCGCGGCCGGAAGCCTGCCCTTCACGATCCTCGACGAGGTCAAGCGGCGGTGCCTCAGAGACGAGGCAGACAACGTCCAGGCTCAAACGGAGGATCCATGGGACGGGCCCCAAGACGAGCCGCCGGCGGATGCCCCCGAAGATGACACCAGCGACGAACCCGAGGACCGGCTGCCCAGCACCTTCTGGAGCGCCACACGCACCCTCGGCCAAATCCGGCAGATGGCACACGCTCGCCGCACCTCACCCGACGCCGTCCTGCACGCCCTCCTCGCCCGCGTCGCGGCCATGGCGGATCACACGGTCCGCGTTGACAACGGCATCCACCAGCCCGCCACCCTCTGCTGGTACTGCGGACTGTACGGCCCATCCGGTAGCGGCAAAGGCCAAGCTGAGAACACCGCTGAGGAGCTTGCGCCGTTCCCGGACATCGACCTCGCGTACATCGACATCTCCACCGGGCAAGGTCTGATCGCCGCCTACCTGGACCTCGACATCGACCCGGACGACGAATCCGGCAAGAAGAAGATCCTCATCCAGAGAAGAACCCGCGGCTACGCACTCGCCACTGAAGGCAGCGTGCTCGACGCCATGGCGCAGATGTCTGCCGCAGCCACCCTCAACGGCGTCCTCTGCAAGGCGTGGATGAGCGAGCGGCAAGGCACTTCCAACGCCGAGGTCGAGCGGCGCCGAGCCCTTCCCAAGGGGAGCTACACGCTGTCCATGTCCCTCGGCGTCCAGGAAGAACCGGCCGCCAAACTACTGGAGATGGGGTCCATCGGCCTACCGCAGCGCCTCGGCTGGTCACACGCGACGCTCGGTCCGGACACCCCGAAAGTGAGGCCCGACAGGACGGGGCCGGTCACCGTCACCATCTCGGATGGGACGGACACCCCGGTCACGTACTGGGTAGCTGCGCTTCGCAACACCGTCATCCCAGTTCCCGAGCACGTCACACAAGAACTCGACGATCTCGCGCTGGAGATTTCCTTTGGACGCGGAGAGTTGGCGCCCCTCGACACACACGAGCCGTTGTGGCGTGTGAAGTGCGCCGCGCTGATGGCTCTGCTTCACGGCCGCACGGCGGTTGCGACAGAAGACTGGGACATGGCCGTGGTGATGTGGAGGACGTCCAGGAAGGTCCGTGACGGCGTCCAGGACTCCGCCAATCGACGCCTGCGGGCCGAGATGGACGCGCGGCGGGCTGAGGCCGTTCTCACGGCCGTGGAGTCCCAGTCGGCGGTGTACGAGGCGATGCACGGCGTGCACCCCTCCGTCGTCAACGTAGCCAAGCGGGCGCACCGCTACCTGACGCGCAAGGGCGGCGAGATCCCGCTGCGCGACGTCAACCGGAACTGCATCAAGAAGACCGACCGCGACAAGTACCGGGCATCCGGCGCCTCGGACTCCCTGTGGTCCGCGGCGCTCCAATTCGGATGCGACCAGGGATGGCTGGCCCTGCTGGACGACGGCGCCCTTCTGGTGGCCGGTTCGGTTGCCCCGGAGTAGCGGTGACTACGAGGAGTGCTGTCGGACTGTCGGACCTGTCGGACCTTCGGGTCCGACAGCCTCTCTCATCCAATGCGGACATTAATAGACAAAATAATCTAGATGAGACTCACGAAACGCGCGAAGCCCCAGGTCGCCCCGCGAACCTCTGTCGGACCTTCCGGGTCCGACAGGGAAAGGTCCGACACCACGGACAGTCACACCCCAAAGTCCGTCACTCATCAGCAGACCCACCCTCACCCCGAAGGAGATCCCCATGGACCACCAGGCAACAGCACTGGACCTGATCGCTCGTACCGAGAAGGCCGTAGAGCAGGTCGCCGGCCTCGCGGCGCACACCGGCATCACCTTCAAGGTCGACGACATCGTCGACGCCGTCGAACGAGACCTGCCCGCCAACTACCCCGCGCCCACCGCAGAGGGGGCACTGACCCGCCGGGACGTCATCACGTCCATGGCCACAGACATCCTCTCCGGAGCGATCTACGAGGACCCTGCCTGATCTGCACGCGCAACGGCCGGGGCCCGCCTGAATCAGGCCCCGGCCACGCACAGCATCCCATCCACCCCAGCCCCCGCCCGGAACCTGGGAACAACGTGGACATCAACGACGTGGTAGCCGAGAAAGTCGAAGCCGCCCGACGAAAGATCCAGAACGACAAGCGCCGGCGGGCCGAACTTGCTGCCGCACGCAAACGCGGCCTCGCCCTCCGGCACGCCGCCAAGCTCCGCAACCTCAGTCGTGGGGATATGCCCACGGTTGCCAGCACACCGCCGGACGCCGCCTGATGCGCGCGGTGAGTATCCGGTTCTCGCGGTCCCGCGCGCGCGGGACCGGTCGTCACCTAAAGCGCACGCAGGCGCGCGTGCATGCACGGAACGGAGATCGCAGTGAGTGAGCCGACACCGATCAAGCAGGGCCGCGGCGCGCAGCCGATCGAGGGGCGCGCCGAGCTGGACGCGGCGTGGGCGCGGTTCCGCCGGGGCATGGTGCGGCTGGCGCGTGAGGGGCGCCGGTCGGATCCGGAGACGTTGGCGAAGCTGGGGCCGATCGTGGCCGAGGCAACGCAGGTGCTTGACCGGCTGGCCGGTGAGGCGAATGCGGCGGTGGGCTCGTCGGCCCGTAACCGCCGGCTGGTGGCGGAGGCGGAGCAGAAGGCGGCGAGGGTGCTGCGGAGGCTGGCCCGCCAGGGTGATCCGCGTGCGGTGCGGATGCTGCGGAGCATGTCCGGGGGCCGGCCCGATGACGCGGCGTGACATTCCGCCCGGCGCCCACGGCCTGGTGCGCGAGGACGGCTCGGTTGTCGTGCCGCCCGCGTTGGCTGGGGAGTTGCTGCGCCGGCTGCTGCGGGATGTGACGGCCGAGGTGAACGCGAACGGCGGCGTCCCTTCACCTGCGTGCCGCGAGCTGCTGTGGTCCCTGCATACGGCGTCGGTGGCCGAGGAGAAGGCGGCGAGTTCCGACAGCGGAACCCCGGCCGGCCCGGTCGGCAGTGTGGAGATCAGCACGACGGAGGCGGCCCAAGTCTTGGGCTGCTCGGCCGAGTACGCGCGGCGTCTGGCCCGTGCGGGGCGTCTCCCGGCCCGACGGGTCGGGCGCCAGTGGCTGATACGCGAGGCGGCGATCGTCGCCCCAGGACGGACGGAGACGGCAGCGTGACGACGGAACTGACGGAGGCGCAGCGGCAACTTGCTGACGCGCAGAAGGAGAAGGCCGAACTCGACGGTCTGATCCAGGGCCTGGAGAAGCAGGTTCTCGCCGGTGAGGCGGAGGAGACCGAGAGGGAGCTGACGGAGCAGTACGGCCTCGCCCGTCTCGCGAAACTGCGCCAGGAGGCCGCGGAGCGCCGTGTGAAGGACGCTGCGGCGGCCGAGGTCCAGGAGCGGCGCCAGGCGGCCCTCGTGGCGGCGCGCAAGGAACTGGAGAGGCTTGCCCCCGAGAGGCTGGCGGAAGCGTGCGAGGCGGCCCTTGAGGCGATCGAGCGGGTGCAGCAGCTGGGGGACGCACGGCAGGCTGCGGTTGAGCGGCACGCTGCGGTGTTCCTCGACCTGGGGATGAGCGGCAGGATCCTTCACCAGGACTCCAGTTGGGTCGTGTTCGAGGTGGACGGGGTCCGCTACGACACGCGGCAGGACAGTCTCGACGGGCGTCGCCTGCTGGCCGTGATCGAGGGCGAGCGGGTGCGCCGGGCGCAGATCCCTGGCCGGCTGGCGAAAGGCTTCACGCCTCCTGCTCCGGAGGCGCATCCGGTTGCGCAGCTGCTCGCCGCTCAGACCGCCGGCGGTGCAGGGCTGTGACGGACATGGTGGCGGAGGTGAAGCGCCTCACTGTGGCGGCGCCTCTGGCGTCGGCCAAGGGTGACGATGACGGGTTGGTGGCCCTGATCCAGGGGTTGGAGCCGGAGTTGCGCGACGGACTGCTGTACGGCCTGGCCCGGTGCCTGGTCGGCGTGACGGACCAGCTGTGCGAGGCGAAGGGTGCAGCGGACCCGCGGGTCGCGACGATTGAGGCGTTCGAGGCCGAGGCGCTGGAGCTGGCCGGCGAGTAGCAGGCAGCAGTCGAGGGCGCCCGTTCCCGATCCAGGGGGCGGGCGCCCTTTTTCGTGCCCGAAAGGCTAAGGGGTAACCGCATGAAGGGTGCGGTTCGCGCCCTCTGACCTGCCATTACTGGGCTGGATGACTCCGAGTTGGCACATGGGGAGTCGATCGACCAGCTCGGCGTCGACAACGTCGGTTTGAGGCTCAGTCCAGACGTTCGATGCAACACCCGAACGTGACCCTGCGTATACGCGACCGTCGGTTCCCAACACAGACCGTGCAGCAGGTGTCCCATCTGGGACACCTGCAAGATCTCGGCCGACGGTCCCCCTGCCGAGGCTCGTTGCTGAGGCGCCTGTGGGAAGACAACCCCGTCATGGGGCTTTAGCGGGGCTGCCAGCCCTCTCCGCCCGTCACGGTTCGCCCCGCGTGCCGGGGCGACACTCCAAGCAAGGTTCTAGTCCCTGCTGTTCAGTGTCGGGGTCGCTTACCTATGGGGTGAGATCTCGAACCGAGAAGAGGAGCCCTATGACTAACGATCCTGCTGGCGTCACGATCTGCCCCGACTGTGGTGAAGTCATCACCTTGGTCAACGTGCTGGGTAAGGCTCGGGAGCCCCGTCACATCCCCGTCGCTGGCAAAGAGGTGAACTGTCCCCAGTAAACGGTCGGCTGAAGCCCCCGTCGTTGGCGGGGGCTTCGTCATGCCGGTCGGGCAGTGAAGGCACCCTTTGCTCGGTTGGAGGACTTCGGGCTGCAAGCCGAGTCAACCATTAGTGTCGCTACGGTCGTTGAGAGTGGAACTCGCCGGGGGCGGGTCCTGCTGAGGGCTGGACGGGCTTTGAGGTTCTTTGGAGCGGGTGGCCAGGATCAGGGCTGCGATACCTCCACAGGCTCCACCAAGGGCCGTGACGAGACCTGTTATGGCAGTGATGACCGCCACCGAGTCGGCGAGGTAGATGGTCTCGGGGGGCGCCCCGTAATAGTTCACGTAGACGGGGTTGGAGAACGCCGCGTAGAGGAACGCCAGCCCGATGAGGAGCAGCATGCAGGAGGCGGAGGCGACTCCGCGTGGTCCGCTCCGGTTGGGCGCGTTCATACCTCCATCGTCCACGGAGGATGGCCGCAGCGGGTGGTGAAGGCTTCACGGCCACTCTATTGAGCTACCGGGCGCCAGGTGACGACCCCCCGGCATGGGTCAGTCCGGGGGGTCGTCCGTCACATCGGCGTCCAGGGTGAGCCTGCCGCCTGCCTGGAGTAGCGGCCATACCAGCAGAAGCCCCCGCCGCAGCGGGGGCTTCGTCATGCCGTGGCGCGTGCGGGGTGGCTGAGTCCGGCGTCGGTGACGGCCGCGGCGTAGAGCTGGGTGCGTTCGTCGTCGGTGAGGTTGAGGACGTCGGCGAGGCGGCGGGCTGCGGCGAGGGAGGGTGTGCGCTGGCCGTGCTCGATCTTGTTGAGGTATGAGCCGCCGAAGCCGGCGCGTCCTGATGCCTGCCGTTGGCCGAGTCCTGTTCGGGCCCGCGCGGCGGCGAGCATCGGGCCGAGATTCGCCGGGGGCATCCGGCGTATGCGCACCTTGACCTTGGATTCCATCCCGAAACCACCCTTCGACAGCGCTGATCCTAGGTGAAGTGTCTCCCTAGGTCATACAATCCAAAGGTAGGCGCTTGATGTGAGGGATGGTTCCAAGGTCATCTAGGGCTCACGGCGTCGGATCGACGGGAGTGTGGGCATGGCTGGACCAGAGGTCGTCGGACGCACCCGGGTTTCGCTGGTCCCCGACACGTCCCTGTTCGGCGACCTGCTGCGAGTCGAGCTGCCCAGGGCCGTGAAGCAGCCGGCCGAACTTGCGGGAGTCACCGCCGGGCTGGCGTTCCGGCGGAAGTTCGAGGACACCCTCACCGGCTTCAAGCCCGTCATCAAGGTGGCCGTCGACCTCGATGACGCCCTGGCGAAGACGCGGCTTGGTGAGCTGACGAAGCCCCGCACGATCAGGGCGAAGGTCGACCTGGACGACAAGGCGGCGGTCGCCGGGCTGGCCAAGCTCACGGCCGACCGGACGGTGAAGCTGACCGTCGACCTCGACGACAAGGCCGCCACGGCAGGCCTGACGAAGCTGATAGCGGACCGCACCGTCAAGGTGAAGGCCACCCTTGACGACCAGGCCGCGAAGACGTCGCTCACAGCCCTGACCGCCGACCGGACGTTGAAGGTCACGGCCGCGTTCGACGACAAGGCGGCGAAGGTCTCGATAGCCCGCTTGATCGTGGACCGCACTGTCCGGATCACCGCCCAGTTGGACGACACCGCGGCGAAGGCGAAACTTGCCGGTTTCGGCCAGACGACCGTCGATGTGGCGGCGAAGATCAACGATGCTGCGTTGAAGCGCGTTGAGAAGGCTCTCGACAAGCTGACAGCGGACCGTTCGGTCAACATTCGCCCCGTCGTGGATACGAGGGTCGCGGCGGATGAGCTGCGGAACCTCGGCCGGCGGCAGCGTGTGCGTATCGGTGTCGATGTTGATACGCGTGTCGCCGCGAACGACATCGCGAACCTGATCCGCAGGCGGCAGGTCGGTGTTACGGCGAACGCCGACACGGCCGCTGCGGCTGCTGCTCTGGCTGTCCTGACCCGTGACCGGACCGTCAACGTGCGGGCCCGCATGTCCGGTCTCGGTGCGCTCACGGCGGGGCTCGGTGCCCTCGGCGGCGGATCCAGTGGTGCTGGTGGTGGGGTCGGGCTGCTGTCCGGGCGCATCGTCGCCCTCGGTGCGGCAGCCCTGCTGTCGTTGCCGTCGATCGCCTCACTGGGGTCCGCCATCGCACAACTGGGTCCGCTTGCCGCGGTGGCCGCGCCGCTGGTGCTGACCCTGGGGTCCGCTTTCGCGGCGATCAAGATCGGTGCCTCAGGTGTCGGTGAGGCGATCAAGGCCGCGTTCGCCGACCCGGCCGCCGGGGCTGCTGCCGCCGTATCGGCCGCCCGGCAGGTGGAGTCCGCGCAACGGTCCCTGGCGAACGCGCAGCGGGGTGTGACGGATGCCGAGCGCGGCCTGTCGCAGGCGCAGAGGGATGCCCGCACCGCGCAGGAGGCCCTGTCCGGTGCCCGCAGGCAGGCGGCACGGGACTTGCAGGACATGAACGCCCGTCTGCGGCAGGGGTCGTTGGACCAGAGGCAGGCCGCCCTTGATGTGGCGCAGGCGGAGGAAGACCTTCAGCGCACCCGCACCGACCCTGCCGCGACCCAGTTGCAGATCCAGCAGGCGGAGCTCGCGGCCGAGCGGGCGAGGCAGTCCGTCGAGACGCAGCGCACCGAGTACAGCCGGCTGAAGACCGACGCTGCGGCGGCGAACAAGGCAGGTGTGGACGGCTCCGACACGGTTGTTGAGGCCCGGGAGCGGATCCGTGACGCGGGCGCCCAGGTGGCCGCCCAGGAGCGTGCCGTGCAGGACGCGCACCGTGCTGTCGCGGATGCTGCCCGGCAGGTCGCCGATGCGCAGCAAGCCGCCGCGGTACAGACCTCCGCCCTGGATACGGCGCTGGGGAAGCTGTCGCCGAACGCGCGGGCGTTCGTCGGGTCGTTGCAGGCGATGGCACCGGCGTGGACCGCCCTGAAACTCGACGTGCAGGACCGCCTGTTCGCCGGTCTGGGGGCCCGGCTGGAGCGGGTCGGCACACAGGTACTTCCGACGCTGCGGGGCGGCCTGGCGGGCACCGCGGGCGTCCTCAACACGATGGCGCAGAACGCGCTGACCGCCGTGTCGAACCTTCAGAAGACCGGCCAGCTGAAGGGTGCGTTCGACGTCGTCCGCGACGGGCTGACGAACATGGCCCGCATCCCCGGGCAGATCGTCACGGGCCTGGCGCAGCTCACCGTTGCCGCCGGCCCCGCGTGGGACCGCATCACCGCCGGCGCCGGATCGGCGATGGACAGTGTGATGGACAAGCTCGCCGCGGGCTTGGAGAACGGCACGCTGACCGAGGCGATCAACACCGCCCTCGATGTGGCGGTGGCGTTCGGCAGAGTCCTGGCGGACGTGTTCGGGATCGTCCAGAACATAATGGGCGCCGCCGCCACCGCGGGCGGCGACTTCTTCGCGGTCATCGGATCGGCCCTTGAGGAGATCCGGCGGATCACCGCCCTGCCCGAGGTGCAGGCCGCCCTCACATCGATCTTCACCGCCATCCAGGCCATCGCGGTCCTCATCGCAGGCACGTTGGGCGCGGTCATCCAGGCGGTGCTGCCGCTCCTCGCCGCCCTCGCGCCCACCATCACAGCGCTTGCCGAGGCGTTCGGCCCTGTTCTCGCGCAGCTCGCCGACGTCCTCGGCAAGGCGCTGATGCCGATCGTCGAGGCACTGCTGCCCGTCATCGACATGGTCGGTCGGGGGATCCTCGACCTGGTCACCGCCCTGATGCCGCTGCTGGCGCCGCTCGGCCAGTACCTCGCGCTGATCGTGGACGCGCTGGCGCCGATCCTGGGTACGGTCATCGACGTCATCGTGCAGGTCATCGGCGCTCTCGCCGGCCCGATGACGCAGATCATCAACGCCCTGATTCCCGTCGTCACGCTGATCGGCGAGGCGATCACCCAGGCTTTCGCCGCCCTTCAGCCGGTCATCGCACCCCTGGTCGGGGTGATCGGCCTGATAGCCACGGCGTTCGTCGACCTGTACACGGGCGCCATCGCCGCCCTGCTCCCGGCCTTGATGCCGCTGATCCCCGTGATCGTTCAGATCATCACGGTCCTGGTGCAGCTGGCCACGGCGGTACTCACCCCGCTCGGGCCGGTCATCACCCAGGTCGCCGCCCTGCTCGGGCAGATCCTCACCACGGCGATCAAGGGGCTGATGCCGGTCGTCATGTCGGTCCTCGGCCTGTTCGTGAGCCTGCTCCCCGCCCTGACGCCGCTCATCCCCGCGATCGTGCAACTGGTCTTCGCGGTGCTCCAGTTGGTGCCGCCGCTGCTTCAACTGCTGCTGTCCGTGCTGGTCCCGCTGATGCCCGTCATCACGAAGGTCGCCGAGCTGCTGGTGGGCGCCCTGTCCGCGGCCCTGCTGTTCCTGGTGCCGGTCATCGTGACGGTCATCGGATGGGTGACATCGTTCGTGAAGATCGTGTCCGATGCGGTCAAGGGCATCCTCAGCTTCTTCACGGACCTGTTTGACAAGCTCCTCGGCCACTCGATCATCCCCGACATCGTGCGGGGTGCGATCAGTTGGTTCACGAGCCTGCGGGACCGGGCCCTGGGCATTTTCCGTGCGGTCCGCGACGGCATCGTCCGCACCTGGCAGTCCCTGTGGAACACGGTCAAGTCCACCGCGACCAACGCCTGGGAGGCCGTGAAAAAGGGCTTCGACACCTTCGCCGCAGGTCTGCGGAGCGCGTTCGACACCCTGAAGAAGGGCTTGGGCAAGATCTGGAGTGGACTGAAGGAGCTAGTGAAAGCCCCTGTCCGATTCTGGGTGGAAACGGTATATAACGGTGGAATTGTCAGCGTATGGAACAAAACAGCCGCCAAGATTCCCGGTGTTGCCGATCTCAAGGAGATGTCCCTTCCGAAGGGTTTCGCCCGCGGTGG
>NZ_JBHXRM010000054.1:0-51191 GCF_042716895.1 Streptomyces sp. NPDC058653
GCGGTCGGGAGCGGCTCTGTCGTTCCGGGTTCCTCGTTCTGCTTCTGTCGTACGGTCAGGGGCCGTCGGTCCTGTTACGGGGCCGTGTGCTCCTCGTTGGGCTTCTCGCCCACGGCGCCCGGCTTCCACGGCTCGGCCGTCCGGCCGTTGAGGTCCCACACGACCTCACCCGCACGCACCGTCAGCTCGGTGACCAGCTTCTCCTTGCCGTCGATCCGCAGGCCGAAGCTGTCCGCGTAACCGAACGTGCCCTTCTCCAGGTCGAAGACCGCGATGTCGGCCGGCGCCCCGACGGACAGGTTGCCCAGCTCCTTGCGGCCCAGTGCCTGCGCGGGCTTCCAGGTCGACTCCTCGATGACGTCCTTGAGGGGCTGACCCATCGTGAGGAACTTGGACATCACGTTGGACATGTCCTTCATGCCCGCGTTCATGCTGTCCGTGTGCAGGTCCGTGGAGATGGTGTCGGGCCAGAAGCCCTCCTTCTTGCCCTCCATGGCGACGTTCCAGTCGAAGCTTCCGCCGCCGTGGCCCACGTCGAAGAGGATGCCGCGGTCGCGGCCCGCCTGGAGCGCCGGGTTGAGCTTGCCGTCGTCACCGAGCTCGTGGCGCAGTCCGGAGTAGACGTGCGAGTAGATGTCGCCGGCGCGGAGCTTCTTGGTGAGCAGCTCCTCGATGCTCCGCTCCGGGCTGTCCGACCCGAAGTCGATCATCGCCGGCACACCGGCCATCTCGCCGGCCTTCACCGAACGCTCGACCGGCTCCCACGAAGGACCGTTGTAGTGGGCCGTCTTGATACCCCTGATGATCTCCGGGTACCGCTTGGCGACCTTGGCGGCCTCCTCGGCGCTCATGTTGCCGAGGTCCTGCTCCTTGTCACCGCCGGCCATGCCCTTGCCGACGATGTTCAGCATCGCCAGCACCCGGGTCTTGGACGTGTTGATGATGTTCTTCTTGAACAGTTCGAAGTTCTCCGCGCCGGACGAACCGGTGTCGAGCGCCGTGGTCACTCCGGCCCGGAAGGTGAATCCGTCCGGCGGCAGACCGAGCACACCGTCCGCGTAGGCGTCCTGCTCACCGCGGAAGAGATGGGTGTGCATGTCGATGAAGCCGGGGGCCAGGTACTTGCCCTTGATGTCGATCGCCTGCTTGGCGCGCGACGGGTCGATCTTCGATCCGACCGCCGCTATCTTCCCGTTCTTGACGGCGATGTCCATGACCCTGTCGCGGTCGTTCTTGGGGTCGATGACATGACCCCTGCGCAGCAGGAGGTCGTAGGTGACGGCGGACGCCGAGGCGTCCGGGCCCGGCGCCGGGTCGTCCGAGGACTCGCCGGTGGCGCTGCTGGCGGCCGACGCGCCCACCACGAGGGTGAGAACCGCGGGGAGTACGGCCCAGGGAGCCCGTGATCTCAGTGACATGCCAACCCCAATTTCGTCCGGTGACGCGAAGTACGGGTGGTGATGGTGCGGGCGGTGCTGATGCGAGCGGCCTCGGTACGAGCCGTGTCCCGGCTCATCGCACGGCGATGCAGTCGATCTCGACGAGGGAGTCCCCGGGGATACCGGCCTGCGCGGCGATCGTGGTGCGCACCCCGGGCTCGGGGCCGAAGCGGCCGAGGAAGACCGCGTTCATCCCGTCGTAGTCGTCGAGGGAGTTGAGGTAGACGTTGACCTTGAGCACCCGGTCCATGGACGACCCGGCGGCTTCGAGGTACTTCTCCACCTCGTCGAGCACATGCTCGGTGTGGGCGGTGATGTCGCCCTCGAAGTGCGCGCCGATGCCCGAGATGAAGACGAGGTCGCCGTAGCTGACGACCGGGCTGAACAGCGGGTTCTCCGGCGGCTCGCCGCCGCCCGGGTAGTGGATCTCCTTCTCGGGCTTGTGGCGCTCGCGGTCCTCGGCGGCCTTGACGGCCAGTGCCGGGCTCGCCGCCACGGCGGCCACCACCGGAGCCTTGCGGATGAAGTCCCTGCGGTTCGTCACGCGTCCTCCTTCGTCCGTGCCCGCGCGTGCGCGGGCACGGAACGTCAATGGGATTGCTGCTGAGGGGAGTTGTTCGGGGGGAGCGGGGTCCCGGCCGGGCCTGGCCGGGCCTGGTCCGTGCGGGCCGGTCCGGGAGCGCGGGGCTCAGCCGCCGCGCTCGGCCTTCCAGGTGGCCTTCAGGTACTCGCCCATGTTGAGATCGCCGCTCATCGAGTCGCCCTTGAGCGTTCCGGTGAAGGTGAAGTCGAGTGCGTCACCGGACGATTCGCTGAGTGTGCTGCGTACGGTCACGGTCTTGCCGCTGACCGATCCGGTGGCCTTCCTGGACACGTACTCACCGGTGTGGGTACCGGTGATCCCGGCGCCGTCCTGCGTCAGTTCCAGCCGGTGGGCGCTCGAACTGCCCGCCAGGTACTCGATTTCGAGCGTCCAGGTGCCCGTCGCGTCGACCGACGGCGGAAGCGGCGCGGCCGGCGGCTTCGGCGGATCGGTGAGGATCCGGACCAGTGCGTCGGCGATGATCTTCTCCTCGCCGGGCTGAAGCATGTACGGCGTGATCGACACACCCGTCCGCGTGGGGTCCTCGCCGGCGGACGCGTTGAGCGCGATACGGGGCTCGGCCTCGTACAGCGTGTCCGTCACGGTCCGGCCGGAGACGCCGAGCCTCTTCTCGTTCCAGGTGATCGTGAGTGAGGGGGTGCGGTTCGACAGGCTGTCCGGCTGCGTGACCCTCGTCTTCACACTGCCGATCGCGGAGACCCGGCGCGAGATGGACCTCAGCCAGGACTCCCACCGCTCGAACTCGGCGTCGTGGTCGCGCTGGACCCACATCTCGACGGCGGCCAGCATGCCCATGGCCTCTTCCTTGCCGACCTTGTAGCCGCGGCCGATGCCGTGGTGGGGCGCGCTGCTCACCCACGCCGCGCGGACGAGATCCTCCCGGCCGAGCAGCAGACCCGCCGACTGCGGGCCGCGGATGGCCTTTCCGCCGCTGTAGGCGACCAGGTCCGCGCCCCGCTCCAGGTGCACGTTGGGGATGGTCAGGATCTCCGCGGCGGCGTCGACCAGGACCGGCACGCCCTTGGGCCCCGCGATGGCGGCGATGACGTCCGTGGGGAGTTCGCTCTCGTCGACCCTCGGACCGGCCATGATGTAGATCAGCGCGGTCTGCGGGCCGATGGCCTGCTCCAGCTCGTCGGGTGTCGACACCTCGACGACCTTCACGCCGACGGCGCTGACGGCGTTCTCGTACACGTTGCGCGAGTGCGCCGGGATGATCACTTCGGTCTTCTCGAAGCCCGTCAGATCGGGCAGCCGCACATGCAGATCGGGGTTTCCGCCCGCGACGCACGCCGTGGTGGCATGCGTCAGCGCGGCATGACAACCGGACGCCACCAGGCTGTGCTCTGCCTTGGTGATCTTCGCCAGCCGCCTGCCCACCGCGTCGGCGAGTTCGTCGAGATGCACGTACTGTCTCGCGGCCGCGTCCATCGCGTCCCGCACCGCCGGCAGCATCAGCGAACCGCTGATGATCGTGTACGTGCCCCGCGCGTTGATCAGCGGCCGTACGCCGATCCGTCCGTAGACGTCCTTGCTGGCCTTGCCGGCCGCTGCCGCCGTCCCCCCGGTGGACTGCGCCAGTGCCTCGGTCGCGCCGCCGAGCAGCGGCCCCAGGGAGAGGACACCGCCCGCCACCGCACCGCGTTGCAGAATTGCACGACGGGAAAGAGCACTACTTGGCATTCCGACTCCCGTGTCGACTTGTGAGTCAATGTGCGGACCACGGTAAGGAGCCGGGAGGCAACTGTTAAGAGCGTCTTCCAGATGACAGTATTCGATTTCCGGATCGGTGTCTGACCTGCGGATTCAAATAAAAGGGGGTCGACCGTTGAACAATTTACCGCCGGATTGCGTAGGGCATGGGGAGTACCCGGGATTCCCGTTCCGAGAACCGCGTGCGACCAGAGGGACCCGCGCCGCGCAAGGCCGCCAACAGGCTCCGGGGGGCCGGCTCAGAGTGCCGGTTCCACTTCCAGGAAGCGCCGGCGACGCGGGCCGCGGTAGAGCAGCGCCTCCCAGCCCAGCGGGGTGAGCGCGGCGGCGCACTCGGTCAGTCGCCGCTCCTCGTCCTGGGCCGCGCCGCTCCCGTGGGGCCCGAGCCACTCCACCCGTACGGTGCCGGGGCGTTCTCCCTCGGCCACCCGGAATCCCGTGGCCGTACGGCTCCCCTCGGCGTCGACCGCGGAGGGGGTGATGCCGGCGGCCTCCAGAACGAGGGCGACCGCGCGGACCGGTTGGTTCCGCTCCCAGGCGGCGGGAACGGCGGCGGGATCGGAGGCGGTGGTGTTGGTCAGACGGCGGATCTGCGACAGGCCGCCGAAGGCGACCCGGACCTCGGCCGCGCGGACCTCGGGCGGCACCGTCGACGGCGGGCCGTCCCCGGTCGCGGCGGCGAAACCGCCCGGCCTCTCCGCGTCAGCCCCAGCCGTCATGCCTGAACAGTAAAGGAGGCCCCGACCGGACGGGGGAGACCGGTCGGGGCCGTTCAGGCGGGGTGCGGACGGCGGTCGCCTCGCGGCGGCAGGCTCCACAGGGCTTCA
Organism: Streptomyces sp. NPDC058653; assembly: GCF_042716895.1. NCBI lineage: Bacteria > Bacillati > Actinomycetota > Actinomycetes > Kitasatosporales > Streptomycetaceae > Streptomyces > Streptomyces sp. NPDC058653. The sequence goes on from NZ_JBHXRM010000054.1 coordinate 4,584, forward strand.
GCCGAACGATCTTCCCTGTGGGCATTTATTAATGGGGCCCGGGGACTCTGTTCCGTCCACACCCACACTGATCTCAACGGCGACCGGTCGGCGAATGTTCCCGGGATGTTCCGGTCGTCCCTTTCGGTCCCCACGGTGGGCGGGAGCCGGGCGCAGGCGGACGCCGAACCGTTGTCAGTGGCCGGTGATAGACCGGAACCGTCAGGCCTTCCGGCCGCCCACCCGAGGAGACCCCATGGCCCCGAGCCCCACCCCGACCTCGATCCCGAACCCGATCCCGGTCGGCAGGTTGCTGCGTACATCCGAGGGCGTCGACCTCGTCCTTACCCGGGACTTCGCCCTCCCCGTCGAAGAGGTGTGGGCGGCCGTCACCGAGCCCGACCGCACCGCCCTCTGGTTCGGCCCGTGGGAGGGCGACGGCGCCCCCGGCGGCAGCGTGCGCGTGCGGATGGTCTTCGAGGAGGAGGGCCCCTCCACGGAGGTGACCGTCGAGGTGTGCGAGGCACCCCACCGGCTGATCCTCACGACGGTCGACGAGGCGGGCAGCTGGAGGCTGGAGCTGAAGCTGTCGGGCACGACGGGGGAGGCGGCCGACGGCGGTACGGATGCGGCGCCCGGTACGGAGCTCCAGTTCATCCAGCACCTCCGCACCGAGGACGGCCTCGGTGAGATCGGCCCCGGCTGGGAGTACTACCTGGACAAGCTCAGCGCCTCCCTGGACGGCACACCCCACCGCACATTCGATGACTACTACCCGGCGCAGAAGGCGTACTTCGAGGGACTGACGGCCGAGTAGCCGGGCACACCGGCCGAGGGGGAAGGCTCACAGCGCCCAGTGCGCCGAGGCCGCCGACGTACGCGTACGGCCGAACTCCAGCGTGGTCAGGACCGCGTCCGACGGCAGGTCGAAGACGAGCCACCCACGCGCCGTCCGGCCGGTGGTGAGCGGCACCGACCAGGTCATCATCGGGCCCACCGTCAGATCGGCCGACGCGGGCAGCGGCGCGTGCCGGTGGCCGGAGGCGTCCACGGCCGTGAAGCTGTGCGCGACGTCGTGTCCGTACGGCCGTGCGCCCGCGTTGCTCACCTCGGCGAGGACGGCGACCCACTTCCTGCCGTCGGCGGCGCGCGCCTTCCTCGCCGTTGCCGTGCCGCTCCCCGAGCGGGCGCCTCCGGTGCCCGTGGCCCGGGACGCCTCGTCGACGACCGCCGTCACCGCCAGGGCCAGCATCGCCTCGTCGTGACCGTCGGGATGGTTCACGAGCACGGTGTCGCCCAGCAGCACGGCGGTCCGCGCGGGCCGTACGGTCCGCGCGGACCGCCCGTCGTCGGACTCCGTGTCGCTCGGCGCGGATACGCAGCCGGTCAGGCCGGTCAGTGTGCACGCGGCACCGACGGCTACGGCGAGAACCGTACGACCGAGGGAGCCCCGCCTCGATGAGCGTGTCATGACCGAATGATGGAGCGCCCGATCGTGTACGCGGCGTTCATCCGGGGGTGTTTCTAGGACATGTTCTGTCCTGGACGGTGCCTACGTTGGAGCCATCGCGTCAGCGCCTCACGAAGGAGCACATCATGAGCGTTCTCAGTTCCAATCAGCCCGAGGGCACCCCCACCTGGATCGAACTCAGGACCCCGGACCGCGAGGGCGCGCTCGTCTTCTACCAGGCACTCTTCGGCTGGGACTTCGAGCCGTACCCGACCGGTGAGGCGGACGGCACCGTCTGTCTGCTGCGCGGCCGGCCCGTCGCCGGGATCGTCCCGGACCCGGACCGGACCAGCGCGGTGTGGACCATGTACTTCGCCACCGACGACTGCGACGAGACCGCGCGGCGCGTCACGGAGAGGGGCGGCCGGCTGATCGAGGCACCGGCGGACCTGGCCGACCATGCCCGTACGGCCGTCGCGGTGGACGCGGTCGGTGCCCGGTTCGGACTGTGGCAGGGCCGTTCCCGGCTCGGCAGCGAGATCGTGAACGAGCCCGACTCGCTGGTGCGCAACGATCTGATCACCCCCGACCCCGAGCCCGCCCGCGCCTTCTACACGGCGCTGTTCGGTTTCACACTGGACGGCAACGACGAGGTGCCCGAGCTCGACTTCACCTTCCTGCGCCGTCCCGACGGGCACGAGATCGGCGGCATCATCGGCAGCTCAGACGTGCCGACCTCCGCCTGGGGAACGTTGTTCGCCGTGTCCGACGCGGACGCCGTGGCCGCGCGCGCCACCGAGTCCGGAGGCTCCTCCACCGAGCCCGAGGACACCCCGTACGCCCGCATGGCCACTGTCACCGACCCGGCGGGCGCGGTGTTCTCGGTCGGCAAGGCACCGTAGGCGGCACGGCGGTCATGTCGGGCGCGGACGACCGATGAGTCACGCGCCCGCCGCCGGTCAGCAACGAGAAAGCATCCCTGTGCCGAAGGCCGCCCCCTCGGGGGAGCCGAGCGGCCATCAGTAGGAGGAAACACATGTCTGGCACGATTCAGCCGATGGTCATCTCACCCGCGATCGACCGGCTGCTGGCCTTCTACCAAGGACTGCTCGGCGCGGAGGAGACCTCCCGCACCCCTGACGAAGGGGCGCCGTTCTTCATCAATCTGCGGGTGGGCGACTCCGACCTCGGGCTGGTGTCGGACGCGGACGTCGACCTCGGCGCGGCCCAGCGGATGCTGCTGAGCGTCGCCGTCTCCGACGTGGACGAACTGCTGCCACGCGTGGAGGAGTTGGGCGGGCAGACGCTCGGGCCCGCCAACGACATGCCCTGGGGGCAGCGGGTCGCCCACATCAAGGACCCGGACGGCAACACCGTCAATCTCACCCAGCAGATCTGAGACGGGCCCCCCGGCCCCCGGCCGCCCGCCCCTGCCCCGCCCCTCGGAGCCGTACGGACCCCGACGTAGCATCGTCCGTATGGAAAAGCGCGTACTGGGCAGGACGGGCCGAGAGGTCTCCGTCGTAGGACTGGGCACATGGCAGCTGGGGGCCGACTGGGGTGACGTCGCGGAGGCCGACGCGTTCGCCGTCCTCGACACGGCGCTCGAAGCGGGTGTGACCTTCTTCGACACGGCGGACGTGTACGGGGACGGCCGCAGCGAACAGCTCATAGGCCGGTTCCTGAAGAACCGCCCGGACGCCGGCGTCCTCGTCGCGACGAAGATGGGCCGCCGGGCCGAGCAGCGTCCCGAGAACTACAGCCTGGACAACTTCCGCGTCTGGAACGACCGCTCACGTGCCAACCTCGGCGTGGACACCCTGGACCTGGTCCAGCTGCACTGCCCGCCCACGGCCGCCTACTCCACCGACGCCGTCTTCGACGCGCTCGACACCCTGGTCGCCGAGAAGCGGACAGCCGCCTACGCCGTGAGCGTCGAGACCTGCGCCGAGGCGCTGACCGCCATCGCCAGGCCGGGCGTCGCCTCCGTACAGATCATCCTCAACCCCTTCCGTCTCAAGCCGCTCGAAGAGGTGCTGCCCGCCGCCCGGGAGGCGGGCGTCGGCATCGTCGCGCGGGTCCCGCTCGCCTCCGGACTGCTCTCCGGCAAGTACACCAAGGACACCGTCTTCGCCGCCGACGACCACCGCAGCTACAACCGGCACGGCGAGGCGTTCGACCAGGGCGAGACCTTCTCCGGCATCGAGTACGCCACGGGCCTCGCCGCCGCCGCCGAGTTCGCGGACCTGGCCCCCGAGGGCGCCACACCGGCCCAGACCGCGCTGCGCTGGATCATCCAGCAGCCCGGCGTCAGCAGCGTCATCCCCGGCGCCCGCTCCGTCGAGCAGGCACGGTCCAACGCCGCCGCGGCCTCCCTGCCGCCCCTGTCGGAGACGACGCTGGACGCGGTGCGCGAGGTGTACGACCGCCGCATCCGTGCGGAGATACACCACCGCTGGTAAGGATGACGGGACAGATCCCCGCACTTCACGCGAAGGAGACATCCCGTGGCCCTCAGCAGGGAAGAACGTGAGCAGTTCCTCGTAGAGCCGCACATCGGCGCACTCTCCGTCGACTCCGGCGCCCCCGACCGGGCGCCGCTCGTCGTCCCTGTCTGGTACCAGTACACGCCGGGCGCCGACCTCTGGATCGTGACGGGCGCCGACTCCCGCAAGGACAGGCTGATCGTGGCGGCGGGCCGCTTCTCGCTGCTCGCCGAGCGGACCGAGCCGACGGTGCGGTACGTCTCCGTCGAGGGGCCCGTCACGGAACGGGCCCCCTGCACCCGTGAGCAGTTCGTCGAGATGGCGGCCCGCTATCTGCCCGCGGACACGGTCGACGAGTACGTCAACGCGTCGGCCGGCGACCAGGGCGAGCAGGTCGTCTTCCGGATGCGGCCCCAGCGGTGGCTGTCGTCGGACCTCGGTGTCTTCTGAGCGCGCCCCGGTGGTGACCACGGTGACGGCAGGGGTCCGAGGGGCGCCAAAAGCAGTGAGAATCGAATCACTGATCTATTAGCGTGCCCTTATGGAGAAGCCACTGAAGGGTGCTCTCGTCGTCCTGCGACCCGCCGTCCCGGACGACATCCCCGCACTCGCCGCCATCCGCGCCACGCCCGAGGTCCACGCCACCTGGCGCGGCGGCGACGATCTGATCCTGGCGGTGACGGAGGATCTCGACGAGCCCGACGTCACCTCGCTGGTGATCGAACTGGACGGCGCCACCGTGGGCGCCGTCCAGTTCGGCTCCGAGGAGGACGCCGACTACCGGCACGCGAACGTCGACATCTACCTCGATCCGGCCGTGCACGGCCGCGGGGTGGGCACCGACGCAGTACGGACCCTGGTCAGACATCTGATCGACGACCTCGGCCACCACCGCGTGGTGATCGATCCGGCCGCCGACAACACCGCGGCCATCAGGTGCTACGGCAAGGTCGGCTTCCGGCCCGTCGGGATCATGCGGGAGTACGAGCGCGGTGCCGACGGGACCTGGCACGACGGACTTCTGATGGACCTCCTCGCCGGCGATCTCACCACCGGTCCCATCAGCGATCTCACCGACGGGGCGGACACCATCGGTATCACCGGGTGAGGGACGCCTCCCGGCCGCACTCCAGGGCCTTCAGCGAGACCGCGTCGGCCATCGCCTGCATGCCCTTGTCGTTGGGGTGCAGATGGTCGCCGTTGTCGAACGTGGGCAGCAGCCGCTCCGCGTCGTACGGGCTGCGCACCACCTTGTCGAAGTCCACGACCGCGTCGACCACCCCGCTCGTGCGGATCCACTCGTTCACCTCCGCACGCACGGCCTCCCCCTCGGCGTCCCACTCCGACCAGCCCTTGAACGGCATGACGGTGGCGCCGACGACACACAGGCCCGCGGCGTGCGACCGGTCGACGATCTCCCGGTACCCCGCCGTCAGGGACGCGGCGGTGACGCCGGTGTGGGCCTTGATGTCGTTGACGCCCTCGAACAGGAACACCGTCCGCACCCCGGGCAGCGACAGCACGTCACGGTCGAGCCGTCCGAGCGCGCTCTGCGCGGCCCCGTCCGCGAGGACCTTGTTGCCCGAGATCCCCGCGTTCGCCACGCCCTTGACGGTGCTGTCGGCCGAAGCGCCCAGCCGGCGGGCCAGGAAGTCCGGCCACCGCAGGTTCTTGTCGGTGGTCGACTGCCAGCCGTCCGTGATCGAGTCCCCGAGCGTCACCACCGCGCCCGCCCCGTGGTCCGCGTCCACGGTGACCGCGTCGAGGTGGAACCACGACCCCAGCCGCTCCGTGTACGCCTCGTCCCGCTCCTGAGCCGTACGGTCGCCGCTCGTCGCGTACGACGTCGCGAGCGCCATCCCGTGCCCGGTGGCGGGCCCGGCCGTCTCCCGCACGTACAGACTGACGGCCAGATCGCTCATCGGCGCCACCCGGCCGGGCAGCGGATCGCTGTAGCGGATCTCGCCCGGCGCCAGGGTCACGGACCCGGCGCCGTCGAAGCGGAGCTTCCTGTTGCTGCCGGGGCGCAGCCGGGCACCGCTCTCACGGAGACCGGCGTACGCGCTCCCGATCACCAGCGGGCCCTCCCCGAACGCGTTGGAGACCCGGACCCGCAGACCCGTGCCGCCCACGCTCGTCCGCACGATCAGCCGGTAACTCCGGTCGCCGGCCGCCTCGCCCATCCGGTCCGCGCTCGCCGCCCAGGTGACGACGGCCTTGGCGGGCGGGGGAGGGACGGCCGCCGTCGACGCCCTCGCGGAGGGGACGTGCGCGGGCGCGAGAAGGATCGTGGCGAGTGTGAGCACACCGATCAGGCCGTGGCGTACGGCAGCGCGTACGGCCCCGCTCATCCGAAGTTCCGCAACGTGACGCTCCTGCCGGAACGCAGGTCCACGTCGTGCGAGACACCGCCGGCGGTGACCTTCGTCCTGCGCCCGCCGACACTGCGTACTGTCGCCTCCCGGACCTTCCCGTCCCGCCACCGGAGATCGACGACGAAACCGCCGCGCGCGCCGATGCCGGTGACCGCACCGGACCGCGCCCAGGCCTCGGGCAGCGCGGGAAGCAGTTCGATATGGCCGGGCCGCGAGTAGAGCAGCATCTCGATCATCGCGGCCGGAGTGCCGAAGTTGGACTCGATCTGGAAGATCCCGCGGCCCTTCTCGACCTCGTAGATGTCGAAGAGGTTCATCGCGGTGCCGTTGGTGCCGTCGACGGAGGGCCGCAGATTGTTGACGACCAGCTCGTACGCGTTGTCCGCGTGCTTCAGCCGCGCCCAGCACAGGGCGCGCCAGGCGTTGGCCCAGCCGAAGCTCTCCATCCCACGGGCGGTGAGGAGTTCGGTGGCTCCCTCGACCAGCGCCGCGGGCGAGGCGTCGGGACGGATCCGGTCACCGGGGAACAGGCCGATCAGCGGGGAGAGATGACGGTGCGTCGTCTCGCCGAGATTGTCGGGCGACATCCACTCCTGGAGCCAGCCGGTCTTCGGGCTGACCTCCGGCAGGTACAGCCGCTCCTGGAGCCCGGCGATCGTCCTGGCGAACGCGGCGTCCCTGCCGAGGAGTTCGCAGGCCTCGCGGTAGTTGACGAACAGATCGCGGACCACCTCCTGCGCGTAGGTGATGCCCTTCGCGTCCTGCGGGCCGTGCTCGGGGGACCAGTCGTTGTCGGCGACGAGGACCTCGCGGTCCTCACCGGTCCCCGGGTCCTTGACCGTCAGGGTAACCAGCCGGGTCTCCCAGAACTCGCAGGCACCCTTGAGCATCGCGTAGATCTTCTTCACATGCCCGAGGTCCCGCGTGTACTGGTAGTGCTCCCACAGCGTGTTGCACAGCCACGCGTTGCCCGGCGGGTGCCACCACCAGCCCAGTCCGCCGTAGATGTTCGTCGAGTACGCCACCGTCCATCCGGCGACCTTGCCCGAGGAGTTGCGGAACCGGTTGCGCGGATCGTTGAAGTGCGCCCGCGTCAGCTCGGACCAGACCGGCAGCTGCGCGAGACAGTAGTCGGTGAACGCGTCGAAGTTGCGGGAGAGCGCCGTGCGGTCCGCCATCCAGTAGTTCATCTGGATGTTGATGTCGGTGTGGTAATCGCCCATCCAGTCCGGGTCGTTGCCGTCCAGCCAGGGCCCCTGGAGGGCGACCGGCAGACCGTCCCGTGAACTGCTGATCATCAGATAGCGGCCGAACTGGAGGTACAGCGCCTCGAGTTCGGGGTCGGGCACGTCCTGCTGCGTACGGTGCTTCAGCCGCTCCCAGGTGTCGAGCGCCCGCTGTTCGCCGGTGGAGGGGCCGAGCGAGACGCTCATCCCCTCGAACTGGTCGCGGTAGTCGGCGACATGGGTGTGCAGCAGTGTGGTGGGGGAGTGGCGTACGGCGTCCCGGACCTTGGTCCTGGCGAGCGCGACCGGATCGAGGTCCGGGTCGCGGTAGCCGGTGGTGTGGTCGGGCGCGTAGTTCGATCCGCCGCTGATGACGACGGTCAGCTCGGCGCACCGGGTGAAGACGATCCGCGAGCCGCTCGTGGTGACGGAACCGCCTGTGCCGCGCGCGGTGACGGCGGCGCCGTACCGCAGCCCGTTGGCGAACTCCGCGCCGAGGAAGAGGCCCCCGCTCCCGCCGTCCGCCGACGTCGTCTCGCCGTGGGTGCCGTCGAGCGAGATCGTCCCGGTGTAGTGGCCGCCGCCCCGCTGCGAGAAGTGGACGACGACCGCGTCGTCCGGGTGGCTCGCGAAGACACGGCGCTGATAGCTGACGCCCGAGCGGACATAGCCGGAGGTGACCAGACCCTGGTCGATGTCGAGTTCGCGGCGGAAGTCGTTGACGGAGCCCAGATCGTGGTCCGGGATGTCGACGGTCACATGGGCCAGCTGGGTGAAGCTGCCGAAGTCGGCCCGCCCGTAGGGGAATTGGCCGTCCTGGTCGAGTACGTCGTTGATCCCGCCGGTCCACATGGTGGCGTCGGAGACGAAGAGCAGTTCATGCCCGGGGTCGTTGCCGACGAGCGCGCCGAGGCGCCCGTTGCCGACCGGCAGCGCCCGCTCCAGCATCGTCGTGTCACCGGCCGGGGCGCGATACCACATCCGGGTCGTCGACCCCTCGCCCTCGGCGAGCATCGGGGAGAGCGCCGGGCGCTTCGGGGGAGCGGTGGCGGCGAAGGCGGGCAGTCCGCCGAGCGCGGTGAGAGCGCCGGCGCCGGCGGCGAGGGAGAGCAGGCGCCGACGGGTGGGGCCCGGACCGTCGTCGGGGCCCGTGTCGGGGCCGTGCGGATGCCGATCGTTCACGGGACAACTCCGTTCCTGCGGAAGGGGACGTGCGTGGGACATCTGCCGGGGGCGCGCCCGTGCGGACGCGCCCCCTGCGGAGCCGGATCAGAGGCGCGGCACGTCGATCTTGTCGATGTCCGGCGAGTAGCCCTCACCGCTGTCGAAGGTGAGGGTGTTGCTGCCCGCCCTGAGCGTGACCGGGACGCTGATCGAGTCCACCGCCGACCAGCCGCCGGTGGCCGGGAAGGCCGTGTCGACCGGGGCCTTGCCGTTGGCGGAGACACCGATCGACCGGGGGTCGCCGGAGGTGTAGGCGACCTTGACCAGATAGCGGCCGGCCTTCTTGACGGTGACGTCCGTGAACTGGACCTTGCCGCCGACGTAGAGGTTGCCGATCTTCTTCGTGCCCGAGCACTCGTCGCAGTCGGCGATGGACGCCGAGCCGCTCAGCACGTTGTCCGGGGACTCCGCCTCGTACGCGGTGGTCTTCAGCTCGGGGCCCTCCGGGGTGACGGTGAACAGCCGGGAGCCGTGCGCCGGTACGGCCTGGGTGATGCCGTCCTTGTGCCGGCCGAGGCTCTCGTGGTTCCACACGTCGCGTACGGACGCCTGGCCGGTGAAGCCCAGCGACTGCCAGTCGGCGGTCACCGGCGAGGGGGAGTCACCCTGGTTGAACAGGGCGACGGTGTAACCGCCGTCCGGGTTCTCGGAGGCCCAGACCTGCTCGTCACCGACCGATGTGACGGGCTTGGCGGGCTTCCCCGGCTGCTGGTTGATCTTCAGCACATCGCGGTTGGTCAGCAGCGACAGGCCGTAGTCGTCCAGCTTGGTGAGGTCGTCGCCGCTGTACAGCGGCGACTTGGCGACCGCCCACAGCGTCATGTAGCTCTGCCGCTCGGCCTTGGTCAGACCGCTCATCCCGGCGTTGCCGACATTGATCGCGTCCAGGTCGTTCCAGCCGCCGGGCCCGGCGTACCGCGTCCAGCCCGGTGTGTCACGCCACCGGTCCTCGACCGAGTTCTCCCACGACACCAGGGTGTTGCAGTAGCACTCGACGTCCGTGTCCACGCGCCAGCCGTTGGACGTGGCCTTCCAGTCCTTGGCGTAGTTGATGTCGAGCGACCAGGAGATCTCCAGATGGATGGGCCGCCCGGTGGACTTGATGGCCTTCTGCCAGGCGGCGACGTCCGTGCGGTTGTCGTAGTTGTCACCGCTCTTGAAGGACCCCGGGCCCACACCGTCGAGCTTGAGGAAGTCGTAGCCCCAGTCGGCGATGAGCCGCGCCTGCGAGTCGACGTACTTCTGCGCGCACGGCTTGGTGAAGTCGATTTTGTACGAGCTGTCCCAGCCGTTCGTCGTCCGCAGGTCGCTGTAGACGATGTCGCCGGTGGTGCAGTCGTCGGTGTTCCAGATCTTCAGCCTGCCCTCGCCGTAGCCCTCCTTCTCCAGACCCACGGGAAGGTAGATGCCGGCCTTGAGGCCCTTGCTGTGGATACGGTCCGCGACCGCCTTCATCCCGCTCGGGAAACGCTCCGTGTTGGTCTTCTGGCGCCCGTACTCGTCGAACTCCGGCGTCCAGTCCCAGCCGCGCCACCAGCCGGCGTCGATGTTGATGTACTCGTAGCCGTACTTCTTGAGCTTCGAGGCCAGCGCGTCCGTCTGCTTGTTGACGTTGGCCTCGGTGAGATAGCTGTAGTTGCCGTTGGGGTTCACCCCCGGGTACGAGGTGGTCTGGAGGCTCCAGCTGCTCCAGCCCATGTAGGGCTTCTCGGCGACGGCGTTCCCGCCGGTCGTGGCCGTGGGGGCGGACGCCTTCGCCGGTCCGGCGGTCGCCGGGGCCCGGTCGGGGAACTGGGCCTGGGCCGTGGCCGGTACGGCGACCGCCAGGCCGGCCGTGACGGCGAGGACGAGCGCGGCGCGCGTGGTTCTCGCGACGGTGCGAGCGGGTGGGCGCATGGGAGGGAGCCTCCTGCTTTCTCGTGACGGGGAGGAGCGGGGGTGGGGTGGAGGAGCGGGACTGCCTACTTGCCCGCGCCGATGGTCAGACCGCTGATGAACTGCCGCTGGAGCGCGAAGTACACGATCAGCGTCGGGATCGCGGTCATGAGCGCGCCGGCCGCGATGAGGTTGGGATTGGTGAAGTACTGACCCTCCAGGCTGGCGAGCGCGGAGGTCACGGGACGCTTGTCACCGGTCTCGATCAGTACGAGCGGCCAGAAGAAGTCGTTGTAGATCCAGATCGACTCCAGCGTCGCGAGCGCGGCGAAGGCCGGCCGGCAGAGCGGCAGCACGATCTGGAAGAACTGCCGCCACACGGGCGCGCCGTCCACGAGCGCGGCCTCGGTGATCTCCTTCGGGATCGTCTTCATGTAGTTGCTCAGCACGAAGGTGCAGAAGCCGCACTGGTAGGCGATGTGGATGGCGATGATGCCCCAGTAGGAGTTGTAGAGCAGATACGAGTCGCTCATCCAGCCGGGCAGGTTCCACTGGAGGTAGAGCCGGTACAGCGGGGTGATGAGCACCTGGGCGGGGAGCAGATTGCCCGCGGTGAATAGCATCAGCAGCGCGATGTTCCAGCGGAAGTCGAAACGCGACACGTAGAAGGCGACCGCCGCGGAGAAGAACAGGGTGCCGAGCACGGCCGGCACGGTGACGAGCACCGAGTTCCAGAAGAAGTGCGCCAGACCCGACTGCGCCCACGCGTCGGTGAAGTTCTCCAGGCTCAGACCGCTGGGCCAGGAGAGATAGCCGTTCTTCGCGGTGTCCTCGTACGGCCGCAGCGAGGTGTACATCGCCCACAGCAGCGGGACCAGCCAGAGCAGGGAGATCCCGGCGAGGAAGAGATGACGGCCGGTCTGGCGGCGCGGGCGTGAGCGCTTCACGGGAGGTGTGCCGTGCGGTGCCCGGGGCCGGGCGGCCGGAGGTGTGGCGGTCGCGGTCACTCCTCCTCCTTGTCCTTGCGGAAGTTCTGTACGAGGAAGGTGCAGATGGCGGTCAGCGAGACCAGCAGCATGATCACCGCGATCGCCGAGCCGTAGCCGATATGGCTGGTCTCGCCGACGATGTTGTCGGTGATCAGCAGGGAGAGCAGCTCCATACCGGGCTTGCTGCCGATACCGCCGCCGAGGACGTACACGATGTCGAAGGCGCGCAGCGACTCCATCGCCGTGACGACGAGGATCACGATGTTGACCGGCTTCAGCGCGGGGAAGACCACGCGCAGGAACGTCTGCCGGCCGTTGGCGCCGTCGAGCGCGGCGGCTTCCTTGAGCGCGGGGTCGAAGCCTTTGAGCCCGGCCAGATAGAGGATCATGATGTAGCCGGTGTGCCGCCACGCGGAGGCGACGAGCACGGCCCACAGATTGAGGTCGGGATCGCCGAGCCAGTCGATGTGGGTGCCCGGCGAGACGCTCCCGATGATGCCGTTGAGCAGTCCGTTGTCCGGGTTGTAGATGATCTCCCAGATCAGCCCGACCACCGCGAGGGAGAGCACCATGGGCAGGAAGATCGCCGTCTGGTAGATCCGGGTGAAACGGATCTTCCGGTCGAGCTGGTACGCGAGGAAGATCCCGAACGGCGTCGGCAGCAGCGCGGTGAACAGCAGCCAGATGACGTTGTGCTGGACGGCCGGCCAGAACGGCGGGTAGTTGGTGAAGATCTCGCGGTAGTTGTCCCAGCCGATCCAGTCGATGTCGGACAGCGACAGGCCGTCCCAACTGGTGAAGGAGAGGGCGAGAGAGGCGAGCGCGGGCAGCCAGACGAAGATCAGCAGGCCCAGCAGCGGCACGCCGACGATGACGCCGAGGAACAGCCGGTCGTGCGGGCCGAGCCGGCGCGGCCTGCCCCGACGGGCCGGTACGTCGGGCGCGGCCGGCGTGACCGGTTCCTCCGGTGCTTTGAGTGTGGAAGTCATACGGGTGGGCGTCCCTCGGGCGGGTCGGCGGGGTGGCGGCTCGGGTGTGTCGGGTGGCGGGCTTCGAGCGTGGAGGCGTCCAGGTGTCCAGGCCTCGGGTGTCGGCCGTCGGCTTGCTGACCCCGGATCAGCCCGAGAAGAAGCGCGAGCGCTGCGACTCGATCTTCTTCAGGGTGGCCGCCCCGTCGTCCGGGTGACCGAGCCACTGCGTCAGACCGGGCAGCACGACGGTCGAGATGAACCCGGGGTCGCTGTCCCGGTCGCCGAACTGGGTGATGTGCCTGGCCGCGCCGATCAGCTCGGCCGACTTCTTCTGCAGCGCGTTGTACGTGCTGGTGTCGGCCTTGCTGTGGACGGCCACATTGCTCGGGTCGACGCCCATGTAGATGCCCTCGGCCTCGGGGCTGCCCAGGAACTCCAGGAACTTCCGCGCCCCCTCGGCGTTCTTGGGCTTCCGGCTGAGCATGAATCCGTCGGTCGGCGCCTCGACGGTGTCCGTGCCGTGCGCCGGGTCGACCTCGGGGAACGGGAAGAAGTCGATGTCGTCGCGCAGTGCGGTGTCGGTGATCTGCTGCCCCAGGAAGAGCCCGATGACGGCCATGCCGGACTTCTTGTCGAGCAGCGACTGGGCCGCGTCCTGCCACGAACGCCCACCGGCGCCCGGCTGGTAGTAGGGGGCGAGTTCCCGCCACAGGTCGAGCACGGTGCTCATACGCCGGTCGCTCCACGCGACGTCGCCGCGCATCAGCTCCATGTGGAAGTCGTAGCCGTTGGCGCGGAGGTTCAGATAGTCGAACGCGCCGAGGATGGACCAGCTGTCGCCGCCGCCGTAGCCGGACGCGATGGGCGAGAGCCCGTCCTTCTTCATCCTCTTGGCCAGCGCGACGAACTGCGCCCAGGTGGTCGGAGGCGTGTAACCGCGCTCCTTGAAGACGCTCTTGCGGTAGAAGACCGCCCACGGGTAGTTGTACAGCGGTACGAAGTAGTACTTACCGTCGCTGCCCTTGGAGAGCTGCTTCGCGGCCTCGCTGAAGCCGGAGCCGATGGTCTCCCACACCTCGTCGATGGGACTGGCCAGCTTCTTCTCCGCGAAGTACTGCATGCGGTAGCCGGCGAACCAGGTGAAGGTGTCGTCCGGAGTGCCCTGCAGATAGCTGGAGATGCTCTTCTGGAAGGTGTCGTGGTCGACCGTGTTGGTCTTGACCTTCAGCTCGCTCTCCTTGGTGAAGGCCTCCGTCACCGCCGCGTACGCCTTCTTGGGCGTGGCGTCGGCGCCGTTGGAGCCGAACGTCACGGTCTTCGGGTCGGCCGCCGGGGGGCCGCCGCCGCACGCCGCCAGGGCGGGCCCGGCGAGTGCGGCCGCTCCGACCCCCATCAGGCCGTTGACGACGCTGCGTCGTCTCGGACCGCCGGCTCCGGGTATGCGGCTCTGCTGCGTCATCGCTTCTCCTAGAAGGTCTCGGACCCGATGAAGGTCTGTATCGCGGTGGCCGCGGCCCCGCGCGCCCACTCCTCGAACGGCAGCGGACGTGTGATCACGTCGCACTGATCGGCGGTGCTGAAAGCGGTCGCGGAGAACGCTTCCTTGATCTGGGCGGCGAACAGGTCGTACGCCGCGAGCCCCTCGCCCGAGATGATCACGCGCTCGGGGCCGAGCAGATTGACCACGGTGCCGATCGCCCGGCCGATCGCGGCGCCCGCGTCCGCGTAAGCCTCACGGGCCACCGGGCTGTCGCCGTGCGCCAGTTCGAGTGCCTGCGCGGGGCCGGCCAGCGGTTCGCCGGTGTCGCGCTGGATCCGGCGCACGATGGCCGAGTCCGAGGCGATCGCCTCGACGCAGCCGTGGTTGCCGCAGTGGCACAGCGGCCCCCGCGGGTCGATGGACAGATGGCCGATCTCACCGGCCACGCCGTGCGCGCCGGAGACGACCCGGCCGTTGACCACGAGGCCGCAGCCGATACCGGCGCCGACGGTCACGAGCGCGAAGTTGGAGAGCCCCACTCCGGCGCCGAACCACTGTTCGGCCACCGTCAGCGCCCGTACGTCGTTGTCCACCGTGGTCGGCAGCCCGGTCACCGCCGAGGCGAGCTCCGCGAGGGCGATGTCCCGCCAGTCGAGGAAGGGGGAGTAGCGCACCACTCCGGCCGCCCGGTCCACATCCCCGGACACCGCGACCGCGAGGCCCTGCACCGGCACGCCGAAACCCTCGGCCTCCGTCCTCAACTCGGCCGTCAGCTCCCCGATCACCGCGATCACGGCCCCGGGCTCCCGGTCGGTGAGCGGTACGTGCCGGGCCAGCCGGATCCGGCAGCACAGGTCCGCCAGGACCGCGATCACCTCGTCGGCCGTCACTTTCACGCCGACGAAAAAGGCCCTGCCGCCGTCCACCCGTACGGGGTTGGCGGGCCGGCCGACAGCGGGCGGCGCGCTCTCGTCCGCGGCCTCGACGAAGTAACCGGCCGCCATGAGAGGCCGTACGGCCTTGGTGACCGCGGCCGACGAGAGGCCGGTGCGACGGGAGAGCTCCACCCGGGAGAGCGGGCCCTGGGAGAGCACCGTGGTGAAGACCAAGGAGGCGGCGGGAGTGGCCGCCGGAAACGCCTCCACCTGGTCGGTCGTTGACATGGCCGGAAACGTAGGTGAGTTAATTTCCTCTGTCAATAAAAAAAGCAGGAACCCTGTGAAGTAGAAGTTGATCATCCCTTCTGCTGGGAAAAGTTTCTTGGAGTAGGGCACTTGACAGCGGATCAAAGGGCGGGATTGGCTACCTGCCGTCACAGTGCTGCCCCCGAACGTGAGGATCTCCATGCCCCAGATCTCCTACGCCCCGGACGCGGCCCTGTGGTTGCTCAGCACTCCGCACACCTCGTACGCGGTGCGGATCGACAGCAGCGGCGCGCCCTGTCATGTCGCCTGGGGCGGCAGGCTGACCCTGGACGAGGCACGGGAGATCGCCGGGCGACCCCACCCGGTCGACCGGGAGGCGAACAGCTTCGAGGGGCGTCCACCGGTCGGCGAGGAGCTGCCCGTCGAGGGCGGCGCCCGCTACGGCGTGCCCTCGCTCCAGGTCCGCTTCGCCGACGGCACCCGCTCGATCGAATGGGCGGCGGTCGGCCACGAGATCCGTGAAACCCCGGACGGGGCCGCCGAGTTGGACCTGCTCCTGCGCGACCGGCACTACCCGCTCGACATCGGCCTGCACTACCGCGTGCACGGCGACAGCGATGTGATCGAGCGCTGGACGACCCTGGGCAACACCGGCGAAGACGACATCGTCGTGCTGCGCGCGGACTCGGCGGCCTGGACCCTGCCGCCGAGGGCGGAGTACCGGCTCGGCCATGTCACAGGAGCCTGGGCCGCCGAGACCCAACTGCGCCGCGAGACACTGGCGTTCGGCGAGACCGTACTGACCAGTCGGCGCGGCATCCCCAGCCACCACCTCAACCCGTGGGTCATGCTGGACGACGGCGGCGCGACCGAGGACCACGGCCAGGTCTGGAGCGCCGCGCTCGCGTGGAGCGGCAGTTGGCGCATCACCGCCCAGCGCACCTCCGACGGCCGCGCCGGCTTCACCGGCGGCGCCGGACACGACTCCACCACCCTGCGCCTTGGCCCCGGGCGGACGCACACCACCCCGCGCTTCGCCGGGCTCCACACCGAGGGCGGTTTCGGCGCGGCGAGCCGGGCCTGGCACGCGTACACCCGCGCGCACGTCCTCCCGCACCCGGGCGAGCTGCGCCCCGTGCTCTACAACTCCTGGGAAGCCACCGGCTTCGACATCGACGAGACGCGCCAGATGGCGCTCGCCGCGCGGGCCGCCGAACTGGGGGCCGAGCTGTACGTCATGGACGACGGCTGGTTCGGCGCCCGGCGCAGCGACCGGGCCGGGCTCGGCGACTGGACACCGTCACCCGAGCGGTTCCCCAAGGGCCTGACACCGCTGGTCGACGAGGTGCACCGGCTCGGCATGCTCTTCGGTCTCTGGGTGGAGCCGGAGATGGTCAACGCCGACAGCGACCTCTACCGCGCGCACCCCGACTGGATCCTGCACTTCCCGCACCGTACGCGCACCGAGCTGCGTAACCAGCTCGTGCTCAACTTCGCCAGGGACGACGTCGCCGACTGGGCGTACGCGTGGCTCACCGCGCTCGTCGCGGACAACGGCGTCGACTTCCTCAAGTGGGACATGAACCGCCCCTTCAGCGAGACGGGTCCCGGTGCCGGCGGCCCGGACGGTGACGACCGGCTGTGGAGCGCCTACGTGCACAACCTCTACGGGGTCATCGACCGGCTGCGGGCCGACCATCCCGCGCTGCGTATCGAGGCGTGCAGCGGTGGCGGCGGGCGCGTGGACCTCGGCATCCTGTCCCGTACCGACCAGGCGTGGCCGTCCGACAACACCGACGCCGCCGACCGGATCGGCATCCAGCACGGCTACAGCCAGCTCTACCCGGCGTCGACCATGGCCGCGTGGGTCACCGACGTGCCCAACGAACTCACCGCGCGTACCGTGCCGTTGGCGTTCCGCTTCCATGTCGCGATGGCCGGAGTGCTGGCCGTCGGCGGTGACCTCACCCGCTGGTCGGACGAGGAGATTGCCGAGGCGGCCGGGTTCGTGGGCGCGTACAAGCAGGTCCGTCATCTGGTCCAGCACGGTGTCCAGCACCGGCTGCGGGCACCGGTCGACGACGGCCCGACCGTCGTGCAGTACCTGTCGCCCGACGGGGCGGAGGCCCTGGTGCTGGCCTGGCAGCGGGCACCGCGCCGGGGACGGCCGGAGCTGCCCGTCAATCTCGCCGGACTCGAACGGGGCGCGGTCTACCGGGACGTGGCGACCGGGGTGCGGCACCACGCGACCGTGCTGACGGACCACGGACTGCCGCTGGAGCTGCCAGCCGGTGACTGGGCCAGCACGGCGATCCATCTGATGCGCGTCTCCGACTGACGGACCGTCAAGTGGCGTCCCCGCTCGGCGCGGACGCCCCTGACACCGAAGCGGGCGGGGCTCGGCGGCCGGACGCTCACATCGCGCGCAGACCCCGGTCGGCGAAAGTGATCAGCCACTCGAAGCTCTCGTCGATGTCGGCGCTCCACTGGAAGCCGTTGGCCGCCTGCAACGTCGCGAAGCCGTGGCAGAGGCTGCGGAGCATCCGCAGGGCGTGGTCGATGTCGGAGTCCTCGATCTCGTAGCCGCGCAGCACCGCCCTGAACGCGTCGAGGGAGCGCTGCCCCTCGACGGCGACCGGATCGTCGGGCCCGGACGGCTCGATCCCGATCGTCGCGCCGTACCGCCCGGGATGCTCCACGACGAAGGTGCGGAAGGCGCGTGCCGCCGCCGCCAGGGCGTCGCGGCCTGCGTACCCCTGGACCGCGCCGCCGATGGTGTCGGCGGCCTCGCTCAGCGCCAGCGCGGCGATACGCCGGTTCAGATCGTCCTGGCCGCCCACATGCTTGTAGAGGGACGGAGTACGTACGCCCAGCCGTTCGGCCAGCAGACCCATCGTCAGCTGGGCGAGGCCCACCTCGTCGGCGAGGGCGGCACCGGCCGCGACCACGGCCGCCGGATCCAGTCCCGCCCTAGGCACGGGCGGCGTCCGACCGGAGGAAGCCGAGCGTGAGGGAGACCACTTGGTCGGGGAAGTGGTCGTGCGGGTAGTGGCCGGCGCCCTCGATCATCTCCAGGCGGCCGAGGCCGGACGGCAGGGCGTCGACGATCGCCGAACCCTCGGCGTGCGGGTCGGCCCAGTCGGGGTCGAGCGTGCCCATCACGACCAGGACGGGGCAGCGGACGTCGCCGAGGTGCGCGCCCGCGTCGGACGGGGCGCTGCGGCCCATGCCCTGGAGGGCCTTCATCCTGCCCGGCTCGCGCAGCAGCGAGTCGACACGGTTCAGCCGCTCGGTCCAGTCGGCCGGCTTCGGGCCGGGATACGCCACGTCGAGGTAGGAGCGCCAGAGCGGCACGCTGCCGAACGCTCCGGCGCCGACCAGCCGCAGCATGCCCTGCCGGAATCGCCTGACCCGCAGGTCGCCGAGGCGGATCGACTGCTTGCGGGTGAACGGCGCCAGCTCGACGACCGAGGTGATCAGCGAGGGCTCCAGCGCCGCCGCGATGGTGGCGGCGCCCCCGGAGATCGAGTGGCCGACGAGCACGGCCGGGCCGCCCAGGTGGCGGACCACGGCGAGCAGGTCACCGGCGATGGCGGTGCGGCTCCAGGCCGGCCAGCCGACGCTGGACTCGCCGCAGCCGCGCAGATCGACCGCCGCGACCCGGTAGCCCGCCGCCACCAGCGGCGGGATCACACCGCGGTAGGCGGCGCGGCTGTCGCCCATGCCGTGGGCGAGAACGATCAGCGGGCCGGAGCCCGTCACCTCGTAAGCGATCGTGCCGCCGTCGACGGCAAGGAACTCGGTCATGACTTCTCCCGGGTGGCTGATGGCTAATGTTGTTAGCTATAAGCTAATCGCATTAACTTGGCCTGTCAATCGTCCGCGGACATGCGAGTGACCGAGGTGCGGAGCCCGGTCAAACCTGGATGGCGTCTGCTCGCCAACTCACCCTCACCAGACACAACGGTCGGTTGTGCACTCATACGATGAACCGGTGGACAGCGAGGCATTGCGATCATTCGTCCGGGCGGCCGAGCTCGGGCAGTTCCAGCACGCGGCCGACGAGCTGGCCGTGACACAGCAGGCGGTCTCCAAGCGGATCGCCACCCTGGAACGCGCCCTGGAAGTACGTCTGTTCACCCGTACCGCCCGAGGGGTCGAGCTGACGCCCGACGGCCAGGTGTTCCTCCCCCACGCGCGGAGCATCGTCGCGGCCGTCGAGCGCGCCGTCACCGCCGTCAGGCCGGGCTCCCGGGCCCTGCGGATCGACGTACTCGGCCTGCGCAGCGCGCAAGCGGTCGTACTGCACGACTACTGGCGCGCGCACCCCGGAACCGATCTCGACGTGGTCACCCTCAGAGTCGACGACCCCCGGGTGGCGGCCGTCGCCGTCCAGGCCGGGCATGTCGACGCCTCGTTCCGTACGGTCACCGACCCGGCCGCGCTGCCGCCCGACGTACGGATGACGCGCGCGTTCGACTCCCCGCTGGAGCTCCTCGTCGGCCCGGGACATCCGCTCGCCGCCGCCCCGCGACTCACCCCGCCGCAACTGCGCAAGCACCGGATCTGGGTGCCCGGTATCGCGCCGGGCAGCGAGTGGGCGGAGTTCTACGACCAGCTCGCTACCGACTTCGACCTGCGCGTCGACGCGGCCGGGCCGCACTTCGGGGACGACGTACTCCTGGACACGCTCGCGGACTCGCCGGACGTGGCCACCCTGGTCGGGGCGCGCGACCGGTACATCTGGCCTGCCGGCCACGACCTGCGCCGGATCCCAGTCGTGAATCCGACCCTCGCCTATCCGCTCTCGCTGATCACCCCCAGGACCAATCCACATCCGGGGCTCCGCCGAATCATCACCCACCTCGGGGGCCTGCCACGGCTCCCCGGACCGGTCTGGCTCCCGTCCTGGGCGTCGGAGCCCACCCGGTAGAGGCGACCCGGGCCTTCTCACAGCATCATTCGGCGGATCCTGTCCGGATTGCGCCCATCGTTCCACCAGAAAGGACCCTGGCATGTCCAGCGGCCGTCTCATGCGCATCGACAGTGACGAGTTCCGAGCCATGGCCGAGAGGGTTCTGCGGGTCACCGCGCTCACCTCGCGCCTGAACGTTCTGCCCTTCGACGACGAGGAGGGCAAGGCGGAACTCTTCGAGCAGATCCTCGGCAAACCGTTGCCGCCGAGCGTCACGATCTACCCGCCGTTCTTCACCGAGCACGGCCTCAATCTCGACCTCGCCGAGCGTGTCTTCATCAACCAGAACTGCACGTTCCTCGATTACGCCGGCATCCGGCTCGGCCGGCGCGTGATGATCGGCCCGAAGGTCACGTTCATCACCGGCGGCCACCCGGTCGACCCCGAGCAGCGCAGGCTCTACCTCACGGGCGCCCCCATCGACGTGGCGGAGAACGTATGGATCGGTGCCGGCGCGACGATCCTGCCCGGCGTCACCATCGGCCGTGACGCCGTCATCGCCGCCGGCGCGGTGGTGGCCGACGACGTTCCGCCCGCAAGCCTGGTGACAGGCCCCAAGGCGACGGTGCACCGACAGTGGTGACTGGGCCGGGCGGCCCCTGCGGACTCTCTCCGCGGGGGCCGTCGGCCGGCGGCTATCCGCCTTGTGGATGCTCCACCTGTGAATCGGGACCCGGCACCATGATCAGTTCATGGCCGCGCTCGTCACGTACCCGGAACGGTGGTGAATGAGGCGGTCCCAGTACCTCGACGACCTCCACCACCCGGTCCGTCTCACCGACGACACGGCCGTGCACCACGAGCCGGTCACCCTTGTCTGCCTCCATGGATCCGCCCTTCCGCTTCACGCGTGCTCAGGGACGTCGTCCTTCAGCGTGGACCGGATCTGCTCCCGCAGCTCGGGCCCGTCGGCGTGTCCGTGCACGGTCACCGCGTGGTCGGCGGCGGCGCGGACCACTTCGTTCTCCTCACCGGAGATCGTGAGCGTGCACCCGCTCTCGCTCGGGAAATCCCTGCAGTCGGCTACTTTGCGCATGACGCGCCTCCTTCCTTCCAGTGTCCGCCTGTCGCCGCGTGTACGCGACTGTCACCGGGGTCGTCGTCGTGGTCTGTCCCGCGAGAACGGGTCCCGGACGTGTTGTTCCGCGTGCCCCGGTGGCGGGCAAGGCCGACCCCCGGTCACTCCTGAGCCCGATCAAGAAAGGCCGATGACGGCCTTATTGGTCTGGACCTGACTATTGCCCTCGAACCGGCCGAAGTCCAAGCTCATTCCATGGAGCTGGAGTTACGGCATCTCAAGACGATCCGTGCCATAGCCGACGCGGGCAGCCTCACCAGGGCCGCGTCCGTGCTGGGCCTCGCCCAGCCGGCCCTCAGCGCACAGCTGAAGCGGATCGAGAACGCCCTGGGCGGACGGCTGTTCGAACGGGGGCGGTACGGCGTCCGTACGACACCGCTCGGCGAACTCGTGCTGGCCCGCGCGAGCATCGTCCTGCCCGCCGTGACCGAACTCCAGCGGGACGCCGTCCGGTTCGCCCGGGGCCTGGAGGAGACCCGCCACTTCCGCCTCGGCGGCACCCACGGCCCGCTCCTCGGCGGACTCGTGGACCGGCTCGTCACCGCCCACCCCGACATCGCTGTCACCACGTACACCACCTGGTCCGAACGGGAGATCGTCGCGTCGGTCGCCGAGGGGCGGATCGACTACGCCCTGATCGGCTGCTGCGGAGCGAGCCGGCCGCCCGCGGGGGAGCGCCTGGAATGGCGCGAGATCGCGAGCGACCCCGTCTTCGTGCTGCTCGCGGCCGGCCACCCCCTGGCCGGCCGCCGCGAGATCGGACTCGCCGAACTCGCCGACGAGGCGTGGACCGACGTACCGGGCGACGGCTGTTTCAGCGACTGCTTCACCGCCGCCTGCGCCCGCGCCGGTTTCACACCCACCGGCGTGTACGAGACGGACAGTGCCTCCTGCGTCCATCTCGTCCGGGTCGGCCGTGCCGTCGGGCTCTGCCGCGCCACCTTCCCCAACACCGCCGGGCTCGTGACCCGACCGCTCGCCGGGACTCCGCTCAGCTGGCGGCATCTGCTCGGCTGGCACCCCGCTTCGGGGGCCGCCGACAGCGCGCCCGCCGTCTTCGAGCAGGCCCGTGCCGCCCACGCCGAGGCGGCGGCGCGCAGCGAGAGCTACGCCGACTGGCTGGACGGCGGCAGCGGCCCCCTCGCCTCCCTGCCGCCGGGCAGCCTCCACGACGCCGGGCGGCCGTCGTAGCGCGGGGCCGGACCGCTGGGTGAATTGCTCGTCCGCCGTCCACGCGGCGGGCGCACGGGCCCGGAACATCGCACCGGTCGGGCGGGCCGGTGTTTCAGGCCGGGACGAGCGGCAACACGAACCTCATGACTGAGGACAGCGAAGCGAAAAGGAACGCCAACGGCACGGCGGCGAAGCTCGGCGCGAGCAAGGCCGCCGCGTCCAAGGCGCGGCAGACAAGCAGCGACGCCGCGAGCCGTGCCAAGACGGACTCGGCGCTCGCAGCCTCGAAGGCCAAGTCGTCCGTGCGGGCCGCCGAGAAGTCCGCGGAAGCGGGTGTGCGATCGGCCGGCGAGGCGACGAAACGCGCGGCCACGGCCGGCTGGGAGACCAGCAGGCAGGCCGTCGTGTCGACAGCGGGCAAGGCGGCGACCACGGCCACCACCGCGTGGACGGTCGTCAAGCACCGCAAGGCGATCGCGGCGGGAGCGGCCGCCGGTGTCGCCGGCCTGGCCGGCGGGGCTTTCGCCCTCGGGCGGCAGACCGCCAAGCCGCGGGGTCGCCTCTCCAGGCTGACCGGAGGCCGGATCTGACACACGGCACAACATCACCACGGAGGACCGACGGACCACTGTCGGTCCTCCGTTCGTGTGTGACCACGCGCCACGGCCACAGCCGTGTCACCCGCTCGGGCGCTCCGCGGAACCGTACGATCGGACCCGTTATGCGGTGATCACATCATCACCGCCCCTTTCGGTCCCTGGATGGGCGATGTGCTGGAGCGCGACCGCCGACCTCACCGCGGGTATCTGTATCAGCGCGATCGGGGCGGTCTGTGTCGCGCGCGTCCCCCGGATCCGCGATCTCCCGCTCGCCGCGCTGCCGCTGCTCCTCGGCGCCCACCAGATCGTCGAGGCCGTCGTCTGGGACTCGGGCGGGGGCGCCGGACCCGCCACCACCGCCTGGGCCGTCATCGCCATGCCCCTGCTCGCGCTCTGGGTCCCCCTGGCCGTACTGGTGGCATCGGCGCCGGGCTCACGGCGCCGGCTGGCCGTGCCCCTCGTCTCCGGCGTCGCCACCTCCGCCGCGCTCGCGTACTACCTGGCCACCCGCGAGGTGACCGCCGACATCCGCGGCCACACCATCGGCTACGCCGTCCATCTGCCACGGCCGGGGATCGTCGTGGCCGCCTACCTCCTCGCGACCATCGGCGCGCTGCTGCTGGCCGCCGACCGGACCGTGCGGCTGCTGGGGATGCTCGTCGCCGTTGGGGCGGTGATCTGCGCGGTGATCTGGCGGATGGAGTTCGTCTCGACCTGGTGCGCCTTCGCCGCGCTCTCCTCGATCGTGGTGCTCCGCTGGGCCTGGCGGCGTCCCGGAGCGCCCGGCCCCGCCGTCTGACGCCTCGGACGCCCCTGACCGGCCGGCGGCTCAGGGGCGGTGCGCGACCACCATGCGGCAGCGCGGGCTTCCGTCCGGCAGCCGCCCGAGGCCGTCGAGCGCGACGAGCTCCACCTCGAAGCCCGTACGGGTCAACTCGTCCACCACGTCCGCGAGCCGGAAGGTGCGGTAGTACATGACGAAGGGCGGATGCCACATCGCGTTGCGCGCCCGCATCGCCGCGTCGAAGCCCCAGAGGGCCCAGTACAGCCGTGAACCGACGCGCGGGGGCGCGGGCACCGGGAAGACGAAGACGCCACCGGGCCGCAGGACTTCACGGACCCGGGTGAAGAGCGCGGGGCGCTCGGACGGCAGGAAGTGCCCGAACGCCCCGAAACTCACCGCCACGTCGAAGGCGGCCCGGAAGGGGAGGGCGCGCGCGTCCGCCCGTACGAAGTCGACGGCCGGACCGCCGGAGCGGCCGTCGCGCGAACCGCCCCCGCCCGTCCCCTCCTTGGGCAGCACGGCGGCCCTGGCGGTGGCGAGCATGCCGGCGCTGAAGTCGACACCGGTGACCCGCTCGACGCACACCTCCCGCAGGACGTCCACCCCGGCTCCGGTGCCGCAGCAGATGTCCAGTCCGGCGCGGAAGGGGCCGAGGGGCCCGAGGGCGTCGGCCACGGCGTCCAGAAGGCTGTCCGGAGTGCGGAACGGGGTCAGATCGAACTTCGGCGCGAGCAGGTCGTAACCGCGCTCGGTCGACGAGAGCGCCTGCACGGTCAGTTCGCGGAGGGTCGGGCCCTGTGGGGTGAACATCACCTCTCACCCTACCGACAGTTTCGACACGCCAGGGGGTGAGGGGACATTCACGGACGCTTCCCTCTCCCGGAGGACATAATGCGGCTCGCGGCGCGCCGTCACTGCCCTGTGCGGGTGTTGTCGCGCGTCACGCTTGATCGTTTCTGTGGTCTGGAAGCGAGGAGACGTGTAGCGTCAGTTTTAGCTGTCGTGGTTCCGAAGTACTTTGTCGCCCGTGATCACAGTCGCGGGCGATTCGGCTGTTCAACGTCTCTGAGGACCAGGGCGATCACCTCCGGTTCCCGCACGGTGCGGGGACCGTTATGAGTCCTTTGGAGGACACATGGCCAGCGGTACCGTCAAGTGGTTCAACTCGGAAAAAGGCTTCGGATTCATTGAGCAGGACGGTGGAGGCCCCGACGTCTTCGCCCACTACTCGAACATCGCCACCCAGGGCTTCCGTGAGCTCCAGGAGGGCCAGAAGGTGACCTTCGAGGTCACGCAGGGCCAGAAGGGCCCCCAGGCGGAGAACATCGTCCCCGCCTAGGGCATCTCGCCCCGGCACACATCCCGTGTCCACCAGCGCCCCGGCAGCGTCCTGCCGGGGCGCTGGTGCGTGACGAGGTATCAGGACGTGGTGACCAGGGAGGTGTAATAGGTGCTCAGACCACCCAGGTACACAGGGTCCCGGGTGTCATGGTCGCGCTCGAACACCGGAGCGCCCTTCACGGTCGCCTTCGTACAGCCGACGCGAATCACCCGCACGGCCGGATCGATCGAGGTCACCAGCCCGGCGGGAATGACGAGGCTCTTCCCGAAGACCCACATCCCGGTGTCCACCACCAGGTGCTCGAACGGTGAGCCCTCGGACTGTCTGTCCACGTTGCCCACCGTTCCGTCGGTCGCATGAACGCTGTAGCCGGTGAGGTCCATACCCGGCACATGACCCGACTCGACAGCGAATACCCACATGTCACCCATCCCGGCCCTCACTCTCGTTTCGACTGTCGCGGCGGGATCACCGCTCAAGGTGCACTTGCCCCTCGTGCCCACCGAGCAACCACGCATGGTTCAGCAAGGTGTTACCCGACGGTCGGCTTCAGGGCGGACGCGTCGACAGAAGTACCATCGCCGACAACCGGGGGGACGCCATACAGACGTCATCCAGAGGAAGCGAGCCATTCATGTCCGGCACCGCCGTCACCGAGTTCACAAGCGTCCAGTCGCAGTACGAGGCCCAGGTCGCGGCCGACCTGGAGCGCAACGTGGCGGAGCAGAAACGTCTCCGCGGCGAGATCGCCTCGCTTCAGGGCCAGTTGGAGACCTTGGAGCGCGACCGGGCCCTGCTGCTCGGCGTGCAGCGGGTGTTCGCCGACGGCGCGGGCACGGACACCGCGCGGAGCGCGAGGGTGCCGGGGCAGCGGACGGCGAAGCGCCCCGCGAAGGGAGCGGCCGGGAAGCGGCCCAGCCTCGCCCAGTTGGTGGGCACACTGCTGGCCGCGCACGGCGAGCCGCGTTCGGCCGCCGAGGTCTCCGGCGAGCTGGCCGCGGCGCACCCGGGGCGCAACTCCGACGTCAACGTGGTGCGCAACGCCCTGGAACAGCTTGTCGCCAAGTCCGAGGCGTACCGCACCAAGCAGAACACGTCCGTCTTCTACTCCCACGCGGGCCGGGACGCCGCGGCCCCCGCGGCGGACTGATCAGGCGCCGAGCCGCGGTAGGTGCTCCACGTACCTACCGGAGGGGACGGCGCACGCCAGGCGCGCGTGACGCTCCACAAGGGTTCCTATAGGTTCCCGTCCGGTGGAGAGAGTGCCCGGCGGACGGTGGGGGAGAGGCAGATGCAGCGCATCGCGCAGGTGATCAAGGTGCGGCCGGAGAAGCTGGCGGAGTACCGGGAACTGCACCGCGCGGTGCCGGAGCCCGTGCTCGCCCGGCTGCGCGCCTGCCAGATCGCCAACTACTCGATCCATCTGCTGGGCGACCGGCTCTTCAGCTACTTCGAGTACCACGGCGAGGACTTGGCCGCCGATCTCGCCGCGATGGCCGCCGACGAGGCGACGCGTGAGTGGTGGAAGCTGACCGACCCCTGCCAGGAGCCGGTCCCCGAGGCCGGCCCCGGCGACTGGTGGACACCCATGGAGCGGGTCTTCCTCATGGAGTAGCCATAGCGAGCCGTGCCGGCCGCGGACGGCTTGCGCCTCGAAGCCGTCGAGAACCTGGTCGAGCAGATGCGCGGCCGGCCGGGATCCGGCGAACGGTACGTCGCCTCCCGCGAGTTCGTCGCGGTCGAGCAGGCTCAGCGGCATTCCGGTGACCGACCACCCGCGAGGCACGGCCGGCATCCCGCGCGCGGCCCGCTCCCGTCGCGAGACGCGGCGCCGGGGTTGTGTTTGGCAGCCGCGCCAAGGGTCACACGCATACACGTCCATCCGATTCATCGGCGACAGAGGACGTGAGTGACATGACCAAGAAGAAGAGCTCGAAGACCGAGGCCAGGGCCGAGCACGCCAAGGGCAAGGCCAAGGAGATGACCGGGCGCGCCGTGGGCGACGAGCGGCTGGAGGCCGAGGGCCGCGTCGACCAGGCCAAGGGCGACGCGCGCATGGCCAAGGAGAAGGCGAAGGACAGCTTCAGGCACTGAGACCCGCCTGCTCGCCCACCGGCTCCGGGGCATCGTCCCCCGGCCCGGTGGGCGGCCCGCTGATTCAGTTGGAGGCGAACCACCGTGACCCAGCAGACCGAGAAGTCGGCGGCTGAGCTGGTGCAGCAGACCTCGGAGCAGCTCTCCCGGCTCGTCAGGGAAGAACTCCGCCTCGCGACCGCCGAGATGAAGGAGAAGGGCAGAAGGGCCGGCCGCGGCGGCGGGCTCTACGGAGGCGCGGCACTCGCCGGCGTCCTCGCCCCCAAGGCACTGGTGGCGACGGTCGTCGCCGCACTGGCCCTGGTGCTCCCGGTCTGGGTGTCCGCGCTGATCGTCACCGCCGTGCTCGCGCTGACCGCCGCGGTCCTGGCCGGGCAGGGCCGCCGGGAGACCCGCGAGGCTGCGCCGCTGACGCCGGAGCGGACTGCGGCGAGCGTGCGGACGGACATCGAGGAGATCAAGGAGAGGGCGCACCGATGAGCAAGAACGGGCACGGGCCCCAGGGGCCCGACGACAACACCGTCGCCGGAGCCAGGATCCGGGTCGAGGAGGCGCGCGAGCGCCTCGGTGACACGGTGGACCAGCTCGCGGCCAAGGCCGATGTGAAGGGCCGTACGCAGGAGAAGGCCGCCGAGGTACGTGACCAGGTCGCCGACGTGCGCGATCAGGTCGTCGAGGCAGGCAAGCAGGTCAGGGACCAGGTCAGGGAGCACACGCCGGAACGGGTGCGTGACGCGGCCGCGAAGGCCGCGGTGACGGGCAAGGAGGTGGCCACGAAGGCCGCCGGGACCCGGCGCCGCCACCCCCGGTCGCTGCTGCTCGCGGGAGGAGTGGCGGTGGTGGCCGTAGCCGTCGCGTGGGCCCGTCGCAGGGCCCGGAAGTCCTGACCGCCCCGGCACGCGCCGAACCGCGTCCCGGTAAGCCGCCGAAGCGCCCCGCCCGAGGAATCGGGGCGGGACGCTTCGATGTGTACGGCTGTGTACGCTCGCTGTGTACGGCGTCGTACCGTCTGTCCACGGCCTCCCACGGCCTCAGGGCAGCGAGACGGCACGCTCCGCCATCCGCCGGAACTCCTCAAGGTCGTGGCCGGCCAGCGTCGAGTCCAGATTGGTGAGCGCGCCCAGATGCTCCACGAACCCCTGGGGGTCGTACTCGATCCGGAGCGTCACCCGGCTCTCCGTCTCACCGAGCCGGTGGAAGGTGACGACTCCCGCGTGGTGCACACCCTCCGTGGTCCGCCAGGCGATGCGTTCCTCGGGCACGACCTCCGTGAGTTCCGCCACAAAGCTCTTGTCGGCGCCTGGCAGGGACACCTGCCAGGCGAACAGACGGTCGTCGATGCGCTCCACGTGCTTGACGTGGCTGAGAAAGGCGGGCCAGCGCTCGACGTCCTTCCACAGCGACCAGCTCACGGCGACGGGAGCCTTGATGTCTACGGCTTCGACCAGTGAGGACGTCATGGTTTCTCCTCCTGTGGGGCGGGACGAGCAGGTCTGTCATCCGCTACCCGCCGGATCGGCTTTCACCGCCCCGCACCCTTACGTCCTTCGGACATCCCTTCCGTAACCATCGAAGATCGGGACTTCAGCCTGACGCCGGTGGGTGACAGGCTGTCTCCGTACGAGGCACCACCCGTCGCACGAATCTCCTCAGCACCACGCACCACGCACCACGCAGCACCACGCCCTACGCAGCACCACGCCCTACGCACCACCCGCGTCACCGGCCAGAAGATAAGCACGAGAGGCACCCGTGATCCCGAACACCCCCGACACCCCCGGCGGCCTGCTGTCCCGGCCCGCCCCCGACTGGTGGCGCGAAGCCGTCGTCTACCAGGTGTACGTCCCGAGCTTCGCCGACGCGGACGGCGACGGGATCGGCGATCTCCGCGGGATCACGGACCGGCTCGACCACCTCGCCGGGCTCGGCGTCGACGCCCTCTGGCTCACCCCCTTCTACCCCTCGCCCTGGACCGACGCCGGCTACGACGTCTCCGACTACCGCGGCGTCGACCCGCGCCACGGCACCCTCGACGACTTCCGGGGCCTGGTCCGGCGCGCCCACGGCCTCGGTCTCAAGGTCATCGTCGACGTCGTGCCCAACCACTGCTCCGACCAGCACCCCTGGTTCGTGGAAGCGCTCGCCTCACCGCCCGGCTCACCGGCCAGGGACCGCTTCATCTTCCGTGAGGGCCGGGGCCCGGACGGGAGCCTGCCGCCCGCCGACTGGAAGTCCAAGTTCGGCGGCGGCGCCTGGACGCGGGTACCGGACGGCCAGTGGTACATGCACATCTTCTCCGCCGAGCAGCCCGATCTGAACTGGGAGAACTCGGACGTCCTCGCCGACTTCGAGGGCATCCTGCGCTTCTGGCTCGACCTCGGGGCCGACGGCTTCCGGATCGACGTCGCCCACGGTCTGCGCAAGGACCTCGTGGAGCCCCTGCGGGACACCGGCGGACGCGACTCGGCCTCCCTCAACTCGCCGCCCGAGGGTGAGAACCACCCCTTCTGGGACCGCGACGAGGTCCATGACATATACCGGGCCTGGCGCAAGATCATCGACTCCTACGCACCGCCCCGGATCACCGTCGCCGAAGCGGGAGTCAGCGCGTCCCGGCTGCCCCTCTACACCCGCCCCGACGAGCTCCACCAGGCGTTCAACTTCTTCCATCTGCGCTGCCCCTGGGACGCCGAGGAGTTCAGGAAGGTCATCGACACCTCCCTCACCGGCGCCCGCGCGGTCGGCACCCTGCCCACCTGGGTGCTCTCCAACCACGACGTCGTACGCCACCGCACCCGCTACTCCCTTCCCCAGGGCATCGACTACCGCGCCTGGCTGTCCGGCGGCGGCACCGACCCCGCGCCGGACGACGCGCTCGGCCACCGCAGGGCCAGGGCCGCCGCGCTCCTGACCCTCGCCCTGCCCGGCAGCGCCTACCTCTACCAGGGCGAGGAGCTCGGTCTCCCCGAGGTCTCCGACCTGCCCCTGGACGCGCTGCGCGACCCCATGTGGGAGCGGACCGGACGCACCACCAAGGGCCGTGACGGCTGTCGCATCCCGATCCCCTGGACCCGCGCGGGCGGCAGCCACGGCTTCGGGCCCGGCGGCAGCTGGCTCCCGCAGCCGGAGGGCTGGGGCGAGCACGCGGTGGAGGTCCAGACCGGGCGGCCCGACTCCTTCCTGGAGCTGTACCGCACCGCGCTGTCCCTGCGCACCCGCTTCCGGGGCGACGAGTCCTTCAGCTGGCTGCCCGCGCGCGAGGGCGAACTGGCCTTCCGCAAGGGCGGGTTCGAATGCCGGATCAACCTCTCCCGGCGCTCCCTCCCGCTGCCCGACGGCGAGGTGCTGCTCGCCAGCGACAGCCTGGAGGGGGACCTGATGGCCCCGGACACCGCCGTGTGGACGGCGGCGACGGGCGGCTGATCGATTCGTCGGTATCATCCGACTCCCTTCCGTGGTCATGTCTGTACAACGCGTGACGGAAGGCGGGCGCTCCCCACAAGTGTCACCCGAATGGCTGAATCGGTCCGGCGATGTGCCCGGAGCCCAGCGGGGCGCCTCCGACGCCCCTTTGTCCCCCGGACGGGTCAGAGGGGCGTTTTCCCTGGTTGCCGCCCGCCGTCAGCAGGTGCCGCATGGAAATACGCGAGTCAGCCGACGCGCGGGGATAACGGACCCCGCCGGCTCGCCGCCAAGGAGTGATCACTGATGGCAGCCGACGATGTCTTCCACCACGTGGGTGAACTCACGGGTCTGACGGCCTACGACACCAACGGGGAGAAGATAGGCAGTGTCGAGCAGGCGTACCTCGACAACGAGACGGGCCGCGCGGAGTGGGTGACCGTCAAGACCGGAATGTTCGGCATGAAGGAGTCCTTCGTGCCTCTGTCCGGCGCGACCCGGGACGAGAGCGGTCTCCTGATCCCGCATTCCAAGGACGTGGTCAAGGACGCCCCCCGCATGGACGCCGACGAGCATCTCGACGTCGGCCAGGAGCAGGAGCTGTACGACCACTACGGCCTCACCCGCCCCACCGGGCGGAGCGGGTCGCCCGACACGGCCGCGGCAGCCGGAACGGCCGCGGCGGGGGGCAGGAGCGGGCAGGACACCATGAGCGGTGAGGCCGCCGGGGGGACCGGCGCCGACGCCAGGACCGACGGCGAGAGCGCCCAGGCCCGGAGCGACGCCACGGCCCGGGCGGGCATGACCGACCGTACCGAAGCCCCGGCCCAGACCGGCGGCGCCACCGGCCGCGCGGACATCTCCGAGCCCGCCGCCGCTCCTGCCACCGGTGGCGGCGACGACCAGATGGTGCGTTCGGAGGAACGTCTCCGGGTCGGCACCGAGGAGCACGAGTCCGGCCGGGCGCGGCTGCGGAAGGTCGTGGTGACGGAGAACGTCACCACCACCGTTCCCATCACCCACGAGGAGGTCCGGATCGTGCGCGAGCCCATCAAGCCGGGCGACCGCGATCTCGGCCGCTCGCCGATGGGCAACGCCGAGGCCGAGGTGATCCTGCACGCCGAGGAGGCGGTCGTCCGTAAGGAGGCCGTGCCGGTGGAGCGCGTACGCATGGAGACCGAGAAGATCACCGAGCAGAAGGAGGTGTCGGCCGACGTCCGCAAGGAACAGGTCGAGTTCGACGCCCCCGGGCAGGACGACAAGGGACACGGCGGCGGCCGGGGCCCCAGCCACTGAGCCCCGGACCCGAGCGCGCCCCACGAGGAACCGCACATCGGCGTGGGCCCACCGGTCTTCCGGGTGGACCCGCGCCGTGCCGCGTTCTCGTGCGGCGGGCGGGTTCCCTCGGGCGGGCGCGCTTATGCGCCGGGCGGGCGCCATTCGATGAGCAGCAGCGTCGCGTCGTCGCGCAGCCGGTTCTCATGCTCGTCGAGAATCGAGTGGATGAGCCGGCGCAGCGCCTCGGGAGCGAGTTCACCGGCCGCGGTCGCCCGGATGATGGAGTCCGTGAAACGCTCCAGCCCGAACTCAGAACGGTCCCTGCCCCGGGACTCGACGACACCGTCCGTGTAGAGCAACACCCGGTCCCCGGGCTCCAGTTGCGTCTCATGGACCGTACGAGGGGTTTCACAGAGCCGGACCCGCAGCCCCATCGGCGGCTGGGCCGGACGCTCCAGCGCACCGTCGAGTACCCGCTGGCCCCGGATGAGCAGGGGCGGCGGATGGCCGCAGTTGCACCAGCGGAAGAGGCCGCCCGCGAGATCCAGCTGGGTGACGATCCCCGTGCAGTACTGCTCGGGCAGCCACTGCGCGAGCGCCTGATCGACCGTGTCCACCAGGTCGAGCAGATCTCCGCCGCCCCTGCGGGCGGTACGGCAGCCCGCCAGCGCGACGGCCGTGGTCAGCCCCGCCGCCAGGTCGTGGCCCATCGAGTCGAAGATGTCGACATGCAGACTTGAGCTGGTCATCGAGTGGTCGAAGGCGTCGCCCCCGATCTCGTACGCCGGCTCCAGCACCGCCGTCGACAGCGCGGCGGCGTTGCCGATGGTCCGCGGCGGCAGGAACGCGCGCAGCATCTCGGCGGGCAGCTGCATCCGCTCGGTACGCGCGTGCTGCGCCAGACTGTCGCTGTAGGCCCGCTTCGAGGTGATCGCCATGGAGAGGACGGACGCCAGCATGCGGCAGCGGCGCAGCCGGACCGGATCGATGGCGGGCGCGTGCACACTGAGCACACCGAGCCGCTCCGCCCCGTCGACCAGGGGCACCCAGGCGGTGAGCCCGTCGTCCCCCGATTCCTCGATCCGCAGGGTGAGTGAGCGGTAGGCCTGGCCACCCGTCGTGGAGTCCACCGCGAGCGTGGGCATCCCCTCGGTGAGCGGGACGAGCTGCCGCTGCTGGATGTCGACCAGATGGATGACGATCCGGTCGACGCCGAGCGCGGTGGCACAGCGGTCCACGAGCCCCGGCAGCTCCATCGGCGCCGCGGCGTGTGCCGCGGTGAGGAGCTCTTCGAGCAGTTCCTCACCGGGCCCGGGGGTCGCGCTCTCGCTCGGCATGGCGACCGCCTCCTCACCGGCAGGCTCCTACCAGCATCGCAAATCTGCCGGGAGGATGCGGCCGATGCCCGCCGGGACCGGGCATCGGCCGGGCCGTGCGGACGGCCGGACGGGCTGTGTGAGGGGGGACTCGCCGCGATCGCTGGGCAGCGCCGGAGCCACCCTGATAGGGAGGGAGGCATGAGCGAAGAGACCCCGATCCCCCCTGTCCTGACCGTCATCGCCGCCAGCACCATCGAGCCGAACATCGTCGGGGAGGGTGCCGCCGACCGGAACTCGTGGATGGTGATCGAGACGGCCGAGCAGGGCCAGCTCCTGCTCAATCTGCCGGGACCGCTGTACCGCGCCATGGAGCAGGCGCCCTTCCTGGCCGCCAACGAGGCCGGCCCCGGCCGCCTGGCTCTCACCGACCGGGAGATCGCCGCCTACCGCGAGCGCATCGCCGGTCTCACCGAGAAGTCCTAGCCGGGACACCCCGCCGGACGGCATCGCGTCGACGGGGACCCCGGCGCCCGGGGCCCCGCGGCCGGCGGGCGGGTCGGACGGATCAGTACGGGCGGTCGCCGACGACGGCGACGCGTTCGGCGATCCGCCGGTGCGAGCCGTAGTCGGCGACCGCGTAGTGCTGGGTGGCGCGGTTGTCCCAGAACGCGATGTCGCCCGCCCGCCAGCGGAAGCGCACCTGGTATTCGGGCACATGGGCCTGCTGGAACAGCAGCCGCAGCAGGCGGTCGCTCTCCTCCCGGGGCATCCCCACGATCCGGGTGGTGAACGACGTGTTGACGAACAGCATCCGCCGGCCCGTCTCCGGATGCGTACGCACCACCGGGTGCTCGACCGGCGGGAAGAGATCCTGGAACTCGGCCAGGCGTCCGGCGGGATAGAACCGCGCGAATCCCGGCACGAAGTCGTGGACGGCGACGGCGCCGTCGATCCGGTCCCTCACCTCGCGCGGCAGATTGTCGTACGCCACCGCCATGTCCGCCCACAGGGTGTCGCCCCCGGCCGGCGGCACCTCTCGCAGTTGCAGCACGGCGCCCATCGCGGGTCGCTCCCGGAAGGTGACGTCCGTGTGCCAGACGTTCTCGAACGTCGGGACGGCCGTACGGTCGAAGCGCGCCACGTCCTCGGCGTCCCCCGCCGTCAGCAGCGGATTGGTCTCCAACTCCCCCCAGGCGAGGGCGAACGCGCGCTGCGCGCCGGGGGAGAGCCGCTGCCCCCGGAAGAAGAGGACCTTCCACTCCAGAAGAGCGCGATTGATCTCGTCCCGCAGGACGGGCGACGGCGGGGCCGACAGGTCCAGGCCATGGATCTCGGCCCCGATCGTGGCGGACTGCGGGACGAGCTCGAAGAGTTCGTACGGCCGGTCCTCCCAGCCTTCGGGAACGCGGCGCAGCTCCCGATTCCCCTCGTACAGCCCGTCGGCGGGGATGTGGGGATCACGGAGGACGGGAGGGGCGGGAGCGACGGGCCGGGCGGGGGCGGCGGGGGCGGATATCGCGGGGACGGCGGCGGTGGTGGTGGTCACGAGGCTCCTCAGGAGTACGAACCGGTGGGGAAGGGACGACGGGGCCCGGCAGGGGCGCACGGGCGCGGGCGGGTCCGAGAAGGTGGTACGAGGGGGCCGGCGGCGCGGGTCAGCGACAGCGACAACAGAGGGCGGGCGGGGATCCCACCCGGCCGCGGCGCAGCAGGAAGCTGAGGCCGCGAGGCGCGCACTCACCGCGAGGGCCGCTGTGACGCGGCTCCCCTGCACGGTGGTTCGAGTACGGACCCATGGCAGGCACCGTACCTCAGCCAATGTCCCGGCGACATCGGTGGAACGGACGGTGGGCGTCGGCACGTCCGGGCAGTGTGGGCCCATGGCCCTCTCCGTCGCGCACCTCAGTGACCCGCACCTCACGACCGGCCCCCTGGGCGGCGCACCCGCCGAGGGGCTGAGCCGGGCGCTCGGACGCGTGCTCGTGCTCGATCCACGGCCGGACTGTGTGGTGATCACCGGAGACCTCGTGGAGCGGGGAAGTCCGGACGAGTACGAGGTGCTGCGCGAGGTGATCGGACGCTTCCCGCTGCCCCTCTTCCTGGTGCCGGGCAACCATGACGAACCCGGCGCCCTGCTCGGCGCGTTCGGCGGGTCCGCGCTGATGGGCGGGGCCCACCAGGCGTACTACGCGGCCGAGTTGCCCCGGCTCACTCTCGTGGCCCTCGACTCCTCGGTGCCGGGAGAGGGCGGCGGGCGTCTCGGACCGGGCCAACTCGCCTGGCTCGACGAGGTCCTGGCCCGCAGGGCGGACGTCCCGGCGTTCGTGTGTCTGCACCATCCACCGGTGCCGGTCGGCATCCCCTTCCTGGACGGGATGCGGCTGGCCGACGGCGACGCGCTCGCCGAGGTGCTGGTACGGCACCGGAACGTCGCCCGGGTGCTC
Organism: Streptomyces sp. NPDC058653; assembly: GCF_042716895.1. Lineage (NCBI taxonomy): Bacteria > Bacillati > Actinomycetota > Actinomycetes > Kitasatosporales > Streptomycetaceae > Streptomyces > Streptomyces sp. NPDC058653. Next base: position 40,272 of record NZ_JBHXRM010000054.1, read on the forward strand.
GCGGGCCATGTCCACCGCCCGGTGACGACGGCGTACGCGAACAGCACCCTCGCCGTCGCACCCAGCACCTATCTCCAGAGCGGGCTCGTCCTGCGCGAGGGCGTTCCCGACTACCTTCCTGAGCCGACGTCCTTCCTCCTCCACCTGCTCGCCGGCACGTCCTGGCTCACCCACACCGTGCCGGTCAGCCACACGGCGGGTCCGGTCGGCGGGTACCAGGCCGGACCGGCGGCCAGGCCCTAACCCCGCCCACCGCCGGGTGCGTCGAGTCCGACGCGGGCCGCCGCCTCCGACCACGCGCGGGCGTCGCCGCGCGGCTCGTACCGGCGCAGCCGTTGCGTTCGCGCCACCAGTCGGCGCATGTCCGCGCGGTCTCCCACGAGGCCCCGCGTGCGCGCCTGGACGAGGACGTTGCCCAGCGCGGTGGCCTCGGCCGGGCCCGCCACCACCGGCAACCCCGTGGCGTCGGACGTCAGTTGGCAGAGCAGCCGGTTACGGCTGCCGCCCCCCACCAGATGCACGGTGCGGATCTCCGTGCCGGACAGCTCGGCCGCCGTACGCAGCGTGGCGCGGTGCGCCAGCGCGAGGCTCTCCAGTACACAGCGGACCGTCGCCGCCTGATCGACCGGCGGTCGCTGTCCCGTACGGGCGCAGTACGCCGCGATACGGGCCGGCATGTCGCCCGGCGTGAGGAACGACGGGTCGTCCGGATCGACCAGCGCGGCGAACGGCCGGGACCGGGCCGCCCCTTCCAGCAGCGGCGCCAGCTCGGCGGGCAGCCCACGGTCCGCCCAGGCACGCCGGCTCTCCGACAGCAGCCACAGCCCCATGACGTTGCGCAGGAACCGGTAACCGCCGTCCAGCCCCAGCTCGTTGCTGAAGTTGGCGGCCCTGGAAGCCTCGGTGACCACCGGCTCGTCCAGTTCCAGACCGGCGAGCGACCACGTACCGCACGACACGTAGGCGAAGCCCGGCCCGGTCGCGGGCACGGCGGCCACCGCCGACGCCGTGTCGTGCGAGGCCACGGCCGTGACGGGGGTGGACTCCGGCAGCCCGGTCCCGGCCGCCACGTACGGCAGCAGCGTCCCGGCCGGGTCCCCCGGACGCCGGATCGGCGGGAACAGGCTCCGGTCGATGCCCAGACGTTCCATGAGCGCGTCCGCCCAGTCGCCCGCGCGCGCGTCGAACAGCCCCGTGGTGGAGGCGTTGGTGGCCTCCGCGCCGACGCTGCCCGTGAGCCAGTGCGTCAGCAGATCCGGAATCATCAACAGGGTCCGCGCGGCGCCCAGTTGAGCGTCACCGGACGCCGCCGCGAGCTGGAACACCGTGTTGAACGGCAGATGCTGCAACCCGGTGATCCGGTACAGCTCCCCGGCCGGGACCGTCTCCCACACCCGTTCGCCCACACCCTCCGTACGGGTGTCGCGGTAGTGGTACGGGTTGCCGAGCAACTGCCCGTCCGCGTCCAGCAGACCGTAGTCCACCGCCCAGCTGTCGATCCCGATCGAGGCGATCCCGCAGCCGTGGGTACGGGCCGCGCGGCCGAGTCCGTCGAGCACCCCTTGGAAGAGCGCGAGCACGTTCCATCGCAGACTGCCCGGCAGACGCACCGGCCGGTTCGGGAAGCGGTGGACCTCGGCCAGGTCGAGCGTCCTCCGATCAGCCCCGCCGGCCCTGCCCTGCCCGCCGGCCCCGCCCACGCGCCCCGCCATCACCCGCCCGCTGGTCGCGCCCAGGTCCACCGCGAGGAAGACCGGAGCGTCCCCGTCCGGCGCGGCGGTGCGCGGCTGCTCCGGCTTCGGTTCGGTGCCGTACGACATGGCGGTGACCCCCGGCTCTCTCTCGGCGCCTCAACGCAGGAACGCCGCGGCGACACCCGCGTCGACGGGAATGTGCAGCCCGGTCGTGTGCGTGAGATCGCCGCCGGTGAGCGCGAACACCGCGTTCGCCACATGCTCGGGGAGCACCTCGCGCTTCAGCAGCGTCCGCTGGGCGTAGAACTCGCCCAGCTTCTCCTCCGGCACTCCGTACACCGCCGCCCGCTGCGCCCCCCAGCCCGCGGCGAAGATCCCGGACCCGCGCACCACCCCGTCCGGGTTGACGCCGTTGACCCTGATCCCGTGCTCACCCAACTCGGCCGCCAGCAGCCGGACCTGGTGCGCCTGGTCGGCCTTGGTCGCCGAGTAGGCGATGTTGTTCGGGCCGGCGAACACCGCGTTCTTCGAGGTGATGTAGACGATGTCACCGCCCAGCCCCTGCCCGGTCATGACCCGCGCCGCCTCCCGCGAGACCAGGAACGAACCGCGCGCCATGATGTCGTGCTGGAGGTCCCAGTCCCGCGCCGTCGTCTCCAGAAGCGGCTTCGAGATCGAGATACCGGCGTTGTTGACGACCAGATCCACTCCACCGAAGGCGAGCACCGCCTCCCGGAAGGCCCCGGCGATCGCGTCCTCGTCCGTCACGTCGACGGTGACCGCCAACGCCCGGTCCGGGCCGCCCAGTTCACCGGCGACCTCCGCCGCGCCCGCCGTGTTCACATCGGCGACCACCACGCACGCGCCCTCGGCCGCCAGCCGGTGCGCGACGGCCCTCCCGATACCGGACCCGCCACCCGTCACCAGCGCGACCCGTGTCGCCAGCGGCTTCGGGGCGGGCATCCGCCGGAGCTTCGCCTCCTCCAGTGCCCAGTACTCGATACGGAACTTCTCCGCCTCGTCGATCGGCGCGTACGAGGAGACCGCCTCGGCGCCCCGCATCACATTGATCGCGTTGAGATAGAACTCTCCGGCCACCCGCGCCGTCTGCTTGTCCTTGCCGTACGAGAACATGCCCACCCCCGGCACCAGCACGATCGCCGGGTCGGCGCCGCGCATCGCGGGCGAGTCGGCGTCGGCGTGCCGGTCGTAGTAGGCGGCGTACTCGGCGCGGTACTCCTCGTGCAGACGCGCGAAGCGGGCCGTCACCTCGTCGAGCGGCGCGGACGCGGGCAGATCGAGGACCAGCGGCCGGACCTTCGTACGAAGGAAGTGGTCCGGGCACGAGGTGCCGAGGGCCGCCAGACGCGGGTGCTCGGCGCGTGCCAGGAAGTCCAGAACGGGAGCGCTGTCGGTGAAGTGCCCCACCTGCGGCCGGTCCGTCGAGGCCAGCCCGCGCAGCAGCGGGGCCAGCGCGGCGGCGCGGGCCGGCCGCTCGTCGTCCGGCAGCGCCGCGTACCCGTCCAGGAGAGGGCCGAAGGGCTCCGGCTTACCGCGCTCGACCAGAAATCGCTCGGCCTCCCTGATGATGGTCAGTGAGTTCTCCTCGCACTCTCGCGAGGTGTCGCCCCACGCGGTGATGCCGTGGCCACCGAGCACACAGCCGATGGCCTGGGGGTTGGCGCGCTTCGTCTCGGCGATGTCCAGGCCGAGTTGGAAGCCGGGACGGCGCCAGGGCACCCAGATGACACGGTCGCCGAAGCACTCCGCCGTCAGGGCCTCGCCGTCGGCCGCGCAGGCGAGCGCGATGCCGGAGTCGGGATGCAGATGGTCGACATGCGCGGCGTCCACCAGCCCGTGCATGGCGGTGTCGATGGAGGGAGCCGCGCCGCCCCTGCCGTGCAGGCAGTAGTCGAAGGCGGCGACCATCTCGTCCTCGCGCTCCACGCCCGGATACACCTCGGCGAGCGCGCGCAACCGGTCCAGCCGGAGCACGGCGAGACCCGGCCCGGTGAGGGTGCCCAGGTCCCCGCCGGAGCCCTTCACCCACATCAGCTCGGTCTCGGCGCCGCTCACGGGATCGGGCGCCAGACCCTTCGCGGAGGTGTTCCCGCCCGCGTAGTTGGTGTTGCGCGGGTCCGCGCCGAGGCGGTGCGAACGGGCCAGGAGCTCGACCGAGGGCAGGGGCTGAGCGGTTTCGGGGGAGGGCGTCATCAAGAGGCTTCCTTCGATCCCAGATCGATGAATGAATCGATTCATTGAGAAGGTAGGCGGCGGCGCGGACGCGTGTCAAGGTTGGGTCCGGCCTCACAGCCGTACTCGCGCTTTCGGCTGAACCGTTCCAGGTCAGACGCCCTCGGCCGTCACCGCGCCCTGCTCACCGCGCCCTGCCGACCGTGCTCCGCCCACCGCGCGAGAGCCGAGGGGGCGGACGCCCGCGATCCGCCGCCCCGCGACGCCGCGGAACTCACCCCTTGGCCAGCAACTCGGCTATCTCCTCGTGCAGTTGGAGCGGCAGCCGAGTGCCCCAGCGCTCCGCCGCCTCCGCCGCCAGATCCCGGCTCCACCGCCAGCTCTCCACGGCCGCCACGCGCACCTCGGCCGGGAGCCCGCCGCCGGTCGTCAGGAGATGGCGGGCGCGGTCGGCCTCCGGGATGTCCCGCTCCAGCGCACGGCTCGGCGTCAGCCAGTGCGCCGTCGAACCGCGCAGCAGTCGGCACAGCTTCAACTGGAGCGGTGCGACGACGGCGTGCAGCAGGTTGTACGCGCGCGCGGACTCGCCGCGCGCGGCCACATGAGCCAGCATCAGCGTCCAGTTGGCGAGCTCGTCGCACAGCTCCTGCGCCGTGGACACCGGCTCCGGCGGCCGGAATTCGGCGAGCCGCCGGGCTGCGGCGGTCAGCCGCCCGCCCCGGTCGAGCAGGACGGCGGATCCGGGATCGGGGAGATGCACCGACCCCTCCCACGAAGCGATCAGATCGATACCGGGACCCGCCGCGTCGACATGGAACTCCCCGCGCATGAGGTCGTTGAAGACCACGGCGAGGATGCCGTGCATATTGATGTGGGCCAGCTTCAGAGGGGCCAGCCTCTCGACGAACTCACGCCCGTCGAAGGTCTCCACGTGCTCGTCCCGTACGAAGAGATACGCGTCGATGTCGGAGTGCGCGTCCGACTCCCCGAGGGTCCAGGACCCGTACAACAGCACGCCGTCCAGGCGTGGTTCGGCCTCGGCGAGCTCACGCAGCCGTGCGACGCGGCGGTTCAGGACGGGGGAGGGCGATACGTAGGGCATGGGCAGGTCTCTCCTGGGCTCGGACGACGGCACACGAACGCGGCCCGGTGGCTGCCGGGCCCTCGGGTCGTGGTCTCGGACCACGCTCGTGTGCCGCTCAGGTCATACCCATGCCAGGGATCCTAGAGGACGCGCCCCGGGCGTCCACCGGGTCGGCCATCGGGTCGTCTACCTGGAGAGCAGTGGCTCCAGCGGCTCCAGGGACGGGAGAGGGAAGTCGGGGAGGTCCGGCAGGTCGGGGATGAGCGGCGGGACGCCCAACGGGTCCGTCTCGACGACATAGCTGCAGTACGTGTACGAGTAACCGGACTCGACCGACATGCCGTCCGTCGTGCTCGTGACGTCGTCCGCCGCGTCCCCGGAGTGCTTGAGGAGGAAGTGGTAGTCACCCACGGGCAGTCGCAGCGTTTTCCTCGGGTAGTTCTTGCCGGAGTCCTTGCAGGCCCTGCCGGCGGCGCCGTAGGTGGAGTAGTTCACACAGCCGTCGCACGCCTTGATCTTGACCGTGCCGGTCACGGGTCCGGTGTAGAGGATCTCCACGGCGTCCGACGCGTCGTTGCTGATCACCACCTCCAGCCGGGGACCGCCCGGCGCGCCCGAGGGCGGCAAGCGGTTGCCGGCCGCGGCACGCTTCGTGGCGATCTCGGCGGCGATGGAGATGTCCCGCGCCCGGTCCAGACGCGGGCTGTTCTTGTAGGTGGACCTGAAGGACGTCAGTGTCTCCAGGGCGAGGTCGAACTTCTTGTCCTTGAACTGGTCGACACCGCACGAGTAGGTCCCGGACTCCACGGCCGACGCGGCCCTCTTCTTGAGGGCGGCCGTGTCCGTTTCGAAGGAGGCGACCATAGTGGAGATGTTCTCGAGCTCGGTGGTGGACGCGCACGGATCGGCGCCGCCCAGCTTCCCGGAGCGGTCCTTGATCGCCGCGTCCACGGCCGGGGTCACCGCCGCAGCCTGATCGGATTCGGGGAACGTCGAGATCAGTTCGGCCAGTTCACCACCGTCGCTGACCGGACTGCCCGGGGCGAGTCCCAGCTTGCCGCACTCCAGGAGCGAGGTGGCCAATGGCCGGTCCGGCCAGGTGGCCAGCTTGCCGAGCAGCTCGCGGTCGACCGAATCGGGCACGTCGCGCAGGTACTTGAGAGCGTCGACGGCGTCGCAGTAGTCCTTGTCCTTGTACGGGACGGACACCGCGTCGTAGAACGTGGCGAGCCGCTCGGGCACGAGCTTGCCCGCCCTCGAATCCCTCTCGTTCTCCCCGAGTTGCCGGTAGACGCTGAGGGCTGCCGTGAACCCCACACTCTTGTCCTCGCTGCTGCCGCCGTTCGCGCGCGTCGTCTCGACCTTCCTGTCGGCCTCGGCGAGCCGGTCGAGCAGCATCCTCTCGACGGCCTCGTCCCGCGCCGCCTCGTAGGCGATCGCCCCGCCCACGGGTATGGCGAGCAGGACAAGAGCCAGGGCGACGGCCGCGGCGGGCCGCAGGGCCGGGAGCGCCAACGGCGGTCGTGCGACGGGGACACGGGCGCGCCGCGCGCCGTCGAGGGCCGCCGCGATCAGTACCAGGGCGTAGAGGGCGACGAGCAGACCTGGCGCGCCGTTGGTGTCGGCGGGCAGCACGAGGAAGAGGAACAGCCCGGTCGCCGCCAGATTGAGCGCGAGCCGGAGCCAGTCGCGGATCAGGGCGTAACCGAGCCCGAGGCCGGTGAGGTTGAGGAGGGCGACGGCGGCGACATGACCCGTCGGGGGAGGCGGGCCGGTCGGCGCCGGGGGAACGGAGGGCGGCGGCGGGGGGAAGCCGAAGACCGGCGGCTGCTCCGGGGGCGGCGGTGTCGTCGGAGGGTGGGCCGGCGGCGTCGGGGGCGGTGATGCCGGCAGCGGTGTCAGCGGTCGCGCCGGTACCGTCGGCGGCACGGGGTCGCCGGGTCCGCCGCCACTTGTCCCCGGGGCGGTCGCGTCCGGCTCTCTGCCCGCTTCGGAGCCCGCGCTCCCGCCCGTCCCTTTCTCGTCACTGTCTCTGCCGGTCGACATGTGCCCCCCTGTGGTGTTGTGCCGCAGTGTCCCACTGCTACTTCATAGAGTGAACGTCAAGGTCGGTGCCGTGCAAGGCAGTTGGGGAATGATCGCTCGATCCTCCTGGCGCCCCGGACTCTCGCCGGGCCACCGAATTTCGGCCGAGGAGTTGGATTAATCCACTCGAACTCTGGCGAGAATGATGCCGTGGCAGTGAGTCGGCGAACTACATAATAATATGTTGGGGCGCTCCTAAAGATCATCGATTCTGCTCTCCGGGATTCGCCCCGCCACCGCGCACTGTCAGCACACACGGCAATATGTCCCAGGCCACCGGGCCACCAATGAACGGCGCGAGGAGAGCGGCCGTGCATGATGAATTCCTGTGCCATGTCACCGCCTACGGAGTCAGTGGCGGTCAGCGTATAGGCGTACCCCTGGGAACGTATCGCGCACCCACTCTGTCACTTGCACTGTGGTGGTTACGGGACCGGGCGACATGGATAGCGGAACGTCTTGATCCGAGCCCCGACAATGGCAAATTTCCCGCCCAGGCGCTGGCCCCGCTGGCGGACAATGTCCCTGACGTGCCCCAGATGCTGCGGGCCTGGCGCGACAATCGCGCCCATCAGGACCGGGTGGCCGAACATCTGGCGGCGGGACTGCTCATTCGTGTGGCCACGCGCGACGAAACCACCGAATACGAACTCCTCGCGGAATCCGTCGACGCGCTTCGCATGGACCGCGCCAGCCCCTCGCTGCTCGACGAGACGGAAATCCGTGACGCCTACGCCGACGCGCACGCGTACGGACCGGCCCCGGTCGGCGCGGAGCATCAGTACGGGAGTGAGTACGGGTACGCGTACGCATATGTGAAGCCTTCCGAAGGCGCCGGGAAATGGCATACGGCCGACGACTCCTTCGCCGACACGTTGCAACTGGGCAGGCTCTCCCCCTAATCGGGGGACCGGCGCATCGGAATAACTTCTTCCGGACCGCTGTTGTCCGTCTGCGCACACGTGGCGCGCGGTGCGCCACGTGGCGGTGGCTATCGCGTGGACGTTGCTACGGTCGGATTCGCACGAGCCCGGGGGCTTCCCCGCGCGGGGGCGTTCCGGGCGGAGCGAGACCCAGAAGGAGACGGCAGATGCTGTACGGCAAAGAGCATGTGAAGCGCTACCAGGAGACGGACGGCGAGGTGGGACACGAGTGGGAGAACGGCACGACCACGCTGATCCTCACCACCACCGGGCGCACGAGCGGCGAGCAGCGCAGCACCCCCCTCATCTACCGCCCCCACGGTGACGACGTGATGGTCGTCGCCTCCCACGGCGGCGCCGAACTGCCTCCGCAGTGGTACCGCAACATCCAGGTCGACCCCGAGGTCCAGGTCCAGGTGAAGGGCGACCGCTACACCGCCCGCGCGCGCACCGCGACCGCGGAGGAGAGGCCGGAGCTGTGGCGCCGGATGGCCGAGGTCTGGCCCGCGTACGACGACTACCAGACCAAGACGGACCGCGAGATCGCCGTGGTCATCCTGGAACGCGTCTGAGCGTTCCGCCCCGCGCGCCGGCCGCCGCAGAGCGGCCGGGCGCGGTCTTCGCTTCCGTGAAGAAGCCCGCCCGCACGCGCGGGCGGGCCTCTTCCGTCGCGGCCCCGTCAGCTCCGCGGTGTCAGCTCCAGCGACTCGGCCAGCGCCCGCCACTCGGTGAGCGGGAGATGCCTTCTCCGGTCGCCCGACAGCACCTGGAGCGCCAGATGGTCGGCGCCCGCGTCCAGGTACTCCTCCACACGTGCCCGCACCGTGTCGGCGTCGCCCAGCGCGAAGAGCGCGGCCAGGAGCCGGTCGCTGCCGCCGTCCGCGAAGTCGCCCTCGGTGAAGCCGAGGCGGAGCAGGTTGTCGGTGTAGTTGGGCAGCTGGAGATACATCGAGATCATCCCGCGCGCGACGGCACGGGCCGCGACGATGTCCGTGTCGAGTACGACGGTGAGTTCCGGCGCGAGCAGCGCGTCCGGCCCCAGCACGGCCCGGGCCTCCGCCGTGTGTTCCACGGTGACGAGATAGGGGTGTGCGCCGGCCGCCCGCTTGGCCGCGAGCTTCAGCATCTTGGGGCCGAGTGCGGCGAGGACACGCCCCGACGCCGGTACCGGGGCAGCCGCCGCGTCCAGCGCGTCGAGGTACTCGACCATGGTCGAGTAGGGGCGCGCGTAGTTCGGGGTGGAGCTGTCGTGACTGACGCCGAGACCGAGGACGAAGCGCCCCGCGGCGTCCTGCTGGAGCCGCGCCGCCTGCTCGGCGACCGCTTGGGCCCGGTGCTCCCAGACACTGAGGATGCCCGTCGCGACGGTGATGTGGCGGGTCGCCTCGACGACGGGAGCGACCTGGTCCAGCGACGGGCTGCCGCCCACCCAGATCGTTCCGTAGCCGAGCGCGTCGAGTTCGGCGACGGCGGCCGAGACCGCCGCGCGGGCGTCGGGGTCCGAGGGGTGCAGGGCCGAACTCCAGATACCGATCCGGCCGAAACGTGCGTGATTCACAGAGGGCATGTCGAAAACGTAACCCAGGGGTGGTCCGCCGGGGTGCTACGTCGCCTGCCCGCCCGGACGGCGTCGGCGTGGGTCCCGGAGGTGTCACCGGGCAGGGAGCGCGACCTCTCGGAGGTGCGGGGGCCGGGCGGTCGAACCGGGCGCCCGCCCCGGGCGTCCGTGACCACCACTTCGGGAGGTTTCGCGGGGCCCTTTTCGGCCGCCCCCGCCCCCTCGGTCGTGACGGGATGGTTCCCCGCCCGTTCATCAAACCAACATCCGCCGCTCACTCGGTGTCGACAACATCGCCCTACCCCCCCGGCCGTCTGAACGACATATAGGAGCCCCGTGAAGATCCTCCGCAAGTTCTCATCAAGCGCGAGCGCCGGAAGGCCGCGGCCGGGCCGGCCGGCCGGTGCGCGAGTGGGTACCCGGATTCGCGATCTCGACGAGGCGAACCGCCGGACCGAGGAGGAGGCGGCACGGGTCAGGCCCGTCACCACGTCCGACATCCTCACCAAGCACCGCAAGGGCTTCCCCCATCACGGCTGGGTCGAGATCGACTCCGAGCACTGTCCGCCGTTCGTCATGTTCTGCGCCAACGACGAGGCCGTCGCCCTCGACACCGTGTGGAACGGCCGCTTCGGTTACGAGTCGGCGAGCCTGCACCACTGGAGCCGGCTCGCCGCCACCAGCCGTACGATTTTGGACATCGGCGCGCACGTCGGCTACTACGCGATGATCGCGGCCCTGTCGGCGCCCAAGGCCACGGTGCACGCGTTCGAGCCGGTTCCGCCGATCCACGCGCGGCTGGCCGTCAACCACCGGGCGAACAACCTCAAGAATCTCGTCCTGCACCAGAACGGCGTCTCGGACCACAGGGGCACCGCGGACATAAACATCCGCTTCCCGCTGTCCAACCTGCTCTCCACGGGCTCCTCGCTGGAGGAGTTCACCAAGCCGCCGGCCAGCGCGTTCACCACCCGCGTCCATCTCCTCACGGTGGACGAGACTCTCGGGGACACCCCCGTCGACCTGATCAAGATCGACGTCGAGGGCCATGAGCCGAGCGTCCTGGCCGGAGCGCGGGGCGTCATCAAGCGAGACCGTCCGGTCATCATCCTCGAAGCGCTGCACAAGACGCTGCTCGGCAAGCTCACCGAGCCCTTCGAGGGACTCGACTACACCTTCCGCTGGATCTCGGAGGCCGACGGCCGTCTGGTCCCCATCACCGGTGACCGCCCCGAGAAGAGCCGCAACCTGATCTTCGCGCCGAAGGAGCGGGAGTACTCCTGACCCGCTCGACGGCCTGCCGCCCCGGTCCCGGCATGGCGCCGCCCCGGCACGGGCGGTGACGCTCGTGCCGGGGCGGCTGGTCGGCAGACCCGGCCGGCC
>NZ_JBHXRM010000055.1:0-50854 GCF_042716895.1 Streptomyces sp. NPDC058653
TACCAACGCGCTGCGCGCGTTGCAAGCGATCACGCTTCGCTTCGCTCACCGTGACGGTTCGGCGCTGCGCGCCTCCCCTTCCGGGCTGCGCCCGGGGACGGGCCTCCGCTGCGCTCCGACCCGGACGGGAAGTGCGGCCTCCTCGCTGCGCTCTGAGGCCGTGACAGGCCGCTTCGCGCCCCGTCCTGGGCCTGTCCGCTGCGCTCCCGGACCTACCCGGCTCCGCCGGGAGCTGGCTACGGGGAAGGGTAGCCGGCCCCGGAGCATGTGACCGAACGTAGTGATGCAGCATGTGCAGTTGGCAAAACCAGGGCACCCCCTGCATCAAACCTGACCCCAGATCAACCCTGGAACCACACCCCACCCCCACCCCACCACCCCTGACCAGGCCAGACACCGGTACACCCCTCCAGCACCACCCTGACCTGACGAGCCGTCAGGGAACCTGCATGAATTCAACCGGTCGCAACAACACCCCCGGACCACCCATCTGACACCACTTCAAAAAACACCCCCAGACCAACACTGGAACCACACCCCACCACCCACCAATTCATCCCTCAATTCGCCGCCCAATTCCCCTCGGAGAAAAAGGGAATTCGCGCCGGACCGGAAATCGGGCAACCCGAAACGGGACATGCCCACTCAGTGGACGTGTCCCGTTTCGGGTTGCCCGGCGCCCCGGCGCCCGGCCGTTGACACCCTCCGCGATCCGGATCAGCTGGAGCGTGCCGTCACGCGGGGGCATGGAATCGGTCACCCTGACCGTGCCGCGCGGCATGTCCCGACCTGAGCCCGAACGCCCGGCGAGGACGCCGCCGGGCCGCCGGGGTCATCGGCGGAGCGTCGCGTACGTGAGCGGGACCAGGACGGCCGCAACTGCCCCGCCGGCCATCAGAGGCTCCCGGGAGCCGGGATGGGCGTACGCCAGGTACGCACCCGCTCCGACCGCCAGGAGCACCACCAGGACGGCGAGCAGCACCACGGCGTCCCTCAGCGGCGGCGCCGGGGCGGGGGCCGGCGGCTGCGGCTCGGGCGGTACGGGCGGCGGGTTCTGCGGACCGGTCGGGGTCGACATGACCGGGGGTCCTTTCGTCAGGCACACCGGGGATCGGCGCGCGGCGGGGCGGAGCATGGGAGGCTCCGCCCCTTTGTGCCGCAGGGCGGAGCTGGACAAGCAGCACCGTGCGACATCAAGGAGCAAGCCCCGCAACCCCTGCCAGGACCGGCCCCGTCGGCGGCCCGGCCACCATCCACTACGAGCCCTGTACTGGGAGCGTCACGCTCAGTAGTGCGGAGGGGTGCGGGTTCTCCGGTGACGGGAAGCGGGCGCTGCGGCGTCAGTGCCGCGTTGACCGAGGCCGGAACCCGGCCGCCGGACGGCACGCGCGCAGCTCGCCGCCGAACGCCCCCCGGCGACCACGGTCACGGTCTCCGCCGACGAACCCGTCGCCGCGGGGCCGGCCAACCGGCGCCGGACCCTCGACACCGGAACCGCGGCCAGCGCCCCGCCGGACCGGTCGGCGCCCCTCCGGCGGGGCGCTTCACAAGGCGCCTGGCCGTACCGCTGCGGGCGAGGGAACCCGCACGTCAGTAAGCCGGTCAAGGGGGTGGTCCGGGCGCCGACTACTTCTCTGAGAGGGGTCTTTGAGAAGTCCAGACCCGACCCCGACGACTGATGCGGACTCATGAAGTCAGGTGCTAGCAGGGGTGCTAGACCTAGCAGCCCCTGCCGCTAGGCACACCGCTCTGACCAGCGCTCTAGTGTCTAGCAGCCCGTCACCCAAGCCCCGCAACCCCGGCAGCCGGCTACCTCAACCGCCGCGCCGACCGGGTGCTAGAGCCCGCCTGCCCGATTCAGGAAGGATGGGCGGTATGAACGAATGCGAGTACGCAATGAGCCGGGTCGACCAGGGCGCCAACTGTGCCAATTCCGGCGACCTGGTGCGGTATCTGAGCCGGGTCGCCGCGGAAACCCATAGGCTCCGAAACGGTCTGTCCGCAGCCGTCTCCCAGGTCTTCGCCGGGGTTTCGCCGCCGGGCGGACTCGGAGAAGACCTGCCCTATCCGGCGGACCGTGTCGAGCGGTTGCTGTTCGATGACCTGATGGGCGCGGACGTCCTGGTCGGGGACCCGGCACTCGCCACCGCGCTCCGGCAGACCATGCGCCTGCTCGAAGACGCCGCCCACGCAACCCACCTCGCCTGCTCCCTGATCGAACGGCCCTGCGACACCGCGACGGGCCAGCCACTCTCCGGACCTCTCTACGCCACCCGCACGTGAACGCCCGCCGCCCGAAGCGCTGTACGCCGACCTGGCGGCCGATCTCCACCCCCGGCGGCCGGGAGGAGCCGCACGAGGGGGGAGAACGGCGCTCAGTGGCGCTCAGAGCGATGTTGAGGCGGCTTCCATCGCTTCGGCCGCCGCACCCGCCGCCGCGACCGTCGCCGCCCACTCGGCATCCTTCGCCTGCTTCCGCTCCATGGCTGCTGCTGACTCGCACCGGAAGCAGAGCCCTGTGGTCGTCTGCACGTCGCCACCTCGCTCGCACCCTCTGCCTTGGTGTCCGGGGCACCGCTCCGCCGGAGGCCGCTCCGCCATCTGCCGCTTCATCTCCCGGTACGCGGCACTCTCGGCACACGTCACCCACAGCGGGCCGTCGACCCCCGGCGGGAGGGGCGCGCCGCACCCGCACAGCGGCCACCCGAGGTGACGGCCGCACATGGCGTGCCCGGCTTCCGCCAGCCGGTGCGCGAGCGCGAGAGTGCGGAGCAGTCGCGGCGGGGCGGTTCCTTCTCCAAGTTCGAGACGGACCCGGAACGCCTGGCCGAAATCTGGGCAGCCAAGCACTCGGAGTGGCGGCGTGTCAGGGACTCGATGGTCGCGGCCGGTTGTGGTGCGTACGGGCCGGAGGAGGACACCCAGGGCTTGAAGTGGGCTCAGGACCGTGCGGAACGGCGGGAGAATGCTCTCGCGGAGGCGGCTGCCTTTAGAGCGCGGCGGGAGTAGGCGGATGAGCTGCGGATGGAGTTGTGGTTGCCCGCAGCCCCCAGCCGACTGATCCGGACGGTGGCGAGCCGGGCCGGGCTCCAGCTCACTCAGGTCCTGGCGCAGCTCGCTGAACGGATCGTGGTGAGTGAGGACGGCTCGGTGTCCGTCCCGCCCTTCTCACCGAACCTGTGATTTCTCGAAACGGCTTCGAATACGAGCGAGAGGAGGATCGTAAGATGTCTGGTATTCAGCTTCGGGAACACCAGGTGGACCAGAAGTCAGCATTCCGAAGGTGGGTCGGATTTCCCGCAAGATCACCCGTGCCCACTCAGGGTGCCCGGGGCACGATCGTGTCCGAGGCGGAAAGGTTACTCCAGGAAGTCCTGCCAGAAGGCCACAGTCGCTCTGGGGTCCCAACCGTCAGGGGTGTGCGTGCTGAAGTCGTCGAATTCGTGGTTGATTTAGTCGGCCAAGTCAGCGGCGTAATAGATGATGTCGGTGCCCCAGATGGACATGACTGGGTGCCCGTGGGAGCCGTGACCTGCAGGCAGGAATCGGTGGGCGTACACGGGCACGAGCTTTGGTACCTGGCCCAGCATCAACGTAGCTTTTTGATGCACTTCATCCGCGCCCGCAGGCCGCTGCCCCCACGTCGGATGCCAGAAGCCATGCTGAACAGCGCCAAGGACGCCTTCGACCGGCCATTCAAGATGTTCCCGGAGCTTCGCCGGATCTCCATGCCGCCAGTCGGGCCACGGATTTTCCCAGGTGTCCCCCTCCTCGGGCGGCTGCCTCACCGGAAGCCCCGCAGCCAGAAACGCCCTATGGTCGTCGGCGAACTCGAAGCCGCACTCCTCCTCTATGCGGCGGAACTCGGCATCGGTCAACCCGGGCTCAATCTCGCAGCAGTCGGCGGCGCCGAGCAGGCGCGCCGCCTCCAACCCCAGCTTCATTCCCACGGATGTCATCACCCTCGAACACTAACTGCCCTGGCCTGGGGTGATGCCAGCCAATTTCGGGTTCACGCTGCACGTGGAAGAGCGGGCTCGGACCTCTGCTGCCGGTAGTCCGGATAATCGTCGCTAGTCGAGCGTCTAAATCCCCTTGCGGTGTACGAACGCGACAGCTGGATCTGCCAGATATGCAAGACGGCCGTCGAGCGCGAGCGGTCCTGGCCCGACATGTGGGGCGCGACTCTCGATCACCGCATCCCGCTCACTGCAGGCGGCGAGCACACGCTACTCAACGTCCAGCTCACCCACTGGATCTTCAATCTCCATAAAGGCGACTACTTTCCGGTCGACGTTTAGTTCCGCCTGCCAGGGCGCCAGCGGCGGCGTCCGGGGCACTACGAGGCTCCGGTGGGCCGCATACCGGTATCGGGTCGGCGTCCTTGTTTCCGGGTGCCATGACTGCGATTTTTGTGGTGTCCGAGACCACGATCAACGTCAGGGCGCTCCGGCACCGAGGCCTGTCCGGCGCGGATTGCCGCGGTCGATGGTGAACACGACGCTGCTGCCCGTCTGCAGCGGAGTGGTGAAGATCGCATGGGCGGCCGCCTGGCCGAATGCCGGGTGGGTGCGGCCGTGTTGGGTCAGCCCGCCCGTACCGAGGCGGCTCAGTCCGGAGACCTGCGTGTTGAGAATCTGAGCTCCGATCGATTCTCCAACGGTCAGCCGATATTCGGCGTCCAGGACGGGCCTGAAGAGGTGAGCCTGGACACTGATTTCTCGGTCCGTTCCTAAGTATTTGCGAGTGACAACGCAAAACTCCACGGAGTGGGATCCGCTGTGCCGGCGCAGCTCCGACAGGGGGAAACTGAATTCGACGGCCGGGGATCCTCTCAATGTGGACTGGTGCGGTGACGCTGGTTCCAGCTGCTGGCCGTCGACCCGTACGTGATCGACGCGGAAGCTTTCGCGGTCCGTTATCTCAAGCCCGTCATCGATCTGCCAGCGAAACACATATCTGTTGTCGTTGGCCAGGACGCTGAACGGCTCGTCGGTCAGAGAGGACACACAAATAAATCTTAGTTCCCTGGGAATTTCCGGCACCTGGTAGGAGACCCTTATTGCTTGGACGGCATACCCATCGGCTCCGAGGCCGTCCAGGTGGCAGTCCCATCGGTAGCGGGTCAGGGCGCCGGTGAAGAGGTTTTCACGGATCGGTTCGAGGACTTCGCGTAGAGCGTGGTCAATGGCCTGGTTCACCTGCAACGTCGTGTCGCGGATGGTGATCTGGCCAAAGATGAAGCTGACCATCGCGGCCGAGACCAGCGTCGTGCCAACGATCTCTAATGATTTGACGATGACGTCGTCGTCAGCGCGGTTCACCGAGAGGACCAGGGCCACCGCTCCGACCACCAGCACCAGGAGGTTGTAGATGCGCACCGTGCGCCGGACTTCTGCAATGACATTGCGCTGGTCGACCATAGGTGAGTCCGACTACACAGGTTCCCCGAGGACCCGCCACACGTCTGCCATGCAGTCGCCGATCTCAATTCCGACTGTCGCAGTTTCCGGCTGATTCTCGGTGAGGAAGACAGCGATGAGGTCGTGGTCGCGGCCGTAGAGAATGCCTGCGTCGTGAGCGAGGCCGCGTAGGCTGCCCGTCTTGTGTGCGACATGGAGGTCGTCCGGGAGGCGCAGCGGCAGGCGGAAATTGCGCACGCTGTTCCGTAGGGCTTTGATCACGGGCTGCAGCTTCGGCTCTGCGGCGGCATGCTGCAAGATCAGTGCCATATCGCTCGCTGTCGTGATGCTGTTTCTTGCCATCGGGCCCAGTTCGTCGTCGGTGAATCCCACGCGCATGTGTGTGTGGTGTGCGCCTGCCCGCGCGGCAGTGGCGGTCACGGCTTCCATGCCGACGAGGTCGGTCAGGTAGGCGGCGATGGGGTTGTCACTGGTGGCGAGCATTAGACCGCCGAGCTCCGCCAGGGTGAACTCGTGCCGTTCATCGAACACCTCAAGCAGGGACGGATAGGCAGTACGGCCGAGGTCTGACCGCTTGACGACCTGGGTGGCGTCACGCTGCTCCAGCAATGTGATGAACAAGGGCACCTTCATCAGGCTGGCGGCAGGGAAGGTGCGATCGGCGTTGCGCTGGGCGCACAGGTCCCGTCCGCGCGTGGAGCGCAGCACAACAGCTCTGGATGGATCGTTCCGGACGAAGGAGTCGATGCGGCCATCGATATCCATGCAGAGCCCCCCGTGCCTCCGCCAGGCTAGGCCAAATCAGCTTAAGCCCAGCCAGTTCGGACGTCCATACCGCTCATCGCACGGGTGGTTCGCTCGGCAGTCCGGATCCCGCGCAGGCTGCCGGTGGGTTGTCGGCCGGTGCGCTGCCGGAGGAGCGGCGCGAGCAGCTGGAAGAGATCGACCCGTCCTGGTGCCCCGCCTGGCCCCTGGAGTGGCAGCGCGCCTTCCATTTGGTCCGGCTGCGCCTGGAGGCTGGCGGCGAGCTCCCGATGGAGCCGAGTGATGTCGTGCACCATGGCGAGGATCTGGGGCGGTGGGTGCGCTCGGTCCGGCTGGGCCGGGACAAGCTGACGACTGTGCAGCAGTGGCTGTGCGAGCACGTCCTCGGCATCGAACCCGCGGCCGAGGACGAGAAGCCGAAGCCCCGCCGCACCCAGGCCGACAAATGGGTCATGAATTACGCCGCCGCACGCCAGTACTACCAGCAGAGCCGCCACACTCACACCCGAACGAATTGAACAACTGTCCGCGATCGGCATGCGATGGGCATAATTCCGTCCTGGGTCAGCGGTGCTGCCGTGATCGCGGCCGGCTATCCGCTCGGACGGCTGCGCCCGTGGCGGCAGGCGGGCGGGCGGCGAAGACATACCCTATTCGACCCCGAACGCCCGCTTCGTCGCAGCAGTTTCGGTACGACTGCAGCCGTCTCCCACACTTACGATGAGGGAACCAGTCCGGTCACGGATACTCCTGCTCGGCCGATGGGCGGACCGGGTGCCCCAGGCGCCCCGGGTGTGCGTTGTGTCTGCAGAGGCCGTGTGCGTTGGAGGGCGTGTTTGCAGCCCTGGCATTGGAGCGTGTTGCATTGCGACAGCACGGGCGAAACGCAGACCACACTCCCGGGTGACATCGGGTCCCGTCCACCCCATCCGAGGCATGGGCTCAGATTCGTGTGAGCCGCACGAGGACGAGGTATTCGCCGGGCGTCTCGATGCGACCGGCTTCGATGGCGTATTCGCCCGGCGTGAGGTCGATGTCCAGGTGCTCCTCGTTCTTGATCCCGGTGGAGTCGTAAACCGCGTCGAACAGGATGACCGGCTCCGTGACGCTCCAAGAAGGTCCGGATTCCCAGTCCACCTTCGGCAGCAGTCCGGCGACCAGGTCCGGCAGCTCTGCTTCGTCGTCGCCCGCGATTTCACGGACCAGAACGTTGAACTCGGGGAGGAATGTCGTCCGCGCCGGCATGTCCCCGAGGACCAGAGCCTCCGAGGTGCCAACGTCGATCAGCCCGACGTAGCCCTCGACCTCGCAGCCTCGTCCGTAATCGCCTTCGTCATCGGGGTAGTTGCGTGGTGCCTCACCCCACTGCGTGCAGGTCGACCCGGCAACCAGGATCAACGGCCCGCCCGCCGAAGTCACCCAAGTGAGGCCCACCACGGTCTCCGATCAGTGTTGCCGCCGTCCGGCCTGCCTCGCCGTTCACAGGGCGATCGGCCGGTATCTGAGGGCTTCTTCGACGATCTCCTCAGCCGAGGCGTCCCGAAGTGCGGCCGGGGGACGGAAGATCAGGTCACTGACCCCCGGATGCGACACGTTGGCGTCGAGCAATCGCAGGAAGAAGTCGCTCTCCGGGTCTCCGGCGAGAAGCCTTCGAACGATTTCGACGAGCTCGTCCATGGTGATGTCCGCGATCTGGGAGCGGGCCGGTCGGGCAGTCTCCAACGCGAACTCGACCAGGTCCCGGCCGCCGTCGTACTCGGCGAAGTCAAGGGGCGCACACTCATGGCCGGTCTTCGCGTTGAAGTCCCTGATCGCCTCATCCGCCTTCTCGGAACCGGAGAGCACCAGGTCAGCGATCCGTACGATCTCACGGCAGAGCTCGTCCAGGTGTTGCCGGCTCACCATCGGGGGCATCAGTTCCGCTCTCAGGTCCACGGCCCGAATCATGCCGTCGGCGCCAAGGCGCGCGCCACCTCGCCGGAGAACGGCTTTCGGCGTCTGCGGGGAGCCCGGCCGAGTGGCAGCGCGACGACGAATCCGCAGTCCGGGCCGGGGCGTTCGCACGCGCCGGTTTCCAGTGCGGTCCGCAGGATGTGGCGGGCCCGGTGAACACCTGGGCTGCCGCGCCGGGCGTGACCGGGCGTGGCTTGCCGGCGCCGCGGCCTGCCCCAGCAACTCAGTGCGGCTCCAGCAGAACCACGACTTCAACGGCAGCCGCGACGCGCTGATCTGCGTACTCACCGACAGCGTCCTGCACCTGGAGAACCGCGACAACTGGGCCACCTCCGTCTACCACGGCCACGCGTTCGATGTGCGGGGCTGTAACACGAGGGACACCTGTACGAATTCGGAGATCGACACGAGCAAGAACCACAACAAGTTCAACGACGTGATCTCGTCGCTGCCGTTCCGCCAGTCCTGGGTCCTGTCAGCACAGTCCCGCCCAAAGCACGAGGCACCGCACCATGGGCGGACGACACTAATTTCCGGATGCTCCCTAGGTGAACACCCCGTACAGATCCTTCGTCAGGGCCCCGGCCCCCGCCCCGGGCACGGCGGGTCTGTCGACGGGCGGTGCGGCGTCCACGTATCGCCCGGGTGTCAGCGCGTACGCCTGCTCCCGCACCTTTCCCAGATCGGCGGAGACGCAGAAGCCAGGGTCGTCCCGGTACGTCCGGAGGGGCTGACGGGCCGAGCCGGCACCGCGCCAGGCGTGGTACGTGCCGGCGATCTTCGCCACGTCCTCCTCGCCCAGCACCCGCTCGGTACGGTCCACCATCATGCCCGTGTCCCGGGCGTCGACGAGGAGGATCTGCCCTCGGCGGTGCTCGGGCTTCTCCTTCACCAGCGTCCAGAGGCAGACAGGGATCAGGGTGGAGCGGAACAGCTGGCCCGGCAGCGTCACGACGGAAGCCACCAGGTCGGCCTCGACGAGCGCCCGCCGGATCCGCCCCGCCCCGGACGAGGAGAGCGAGCCGTTCGGCAGGACGAGACAGGCCGTGCCCCGTTCGCCGAGCTTGGAGATCGCGTGCTGGAGCCACGCGTCGTGGGTGCCGGCCCCCGGGACGCCGTACGCCCACCGGGGATCGTCCTCCCGAGGTGACCGGCCCGCGAGGCCGAACGGCGGTTGGGCCAGCACGAAGTCGGCCTTCAGGTCCGGGTGTCCGTCGTCGGCGAGTGTGTCACCCCGTCGGATGTCCGTGCCGTTCATGAAACCGTGGACGGCGAGATTCATCCTGGCCAGGCGCCAGGTGTGCCTGTTGATCTCCTGGCCGTAGATCTTCATGCCGCCCGGGTCCTCCCCCTGGGCCGCCATGAACGCGCCCGCCTCGACGAGAAGGCCTCCCGAGCCGCAGGCCGGGTCGTACACCCGCCCGCCGTACGGCTGAAGCATCTCGACCATCAGCCGGCCGACGGAGCGAGGCGTGTGGAACTCGCCGCCCCGGCGTCCCTCGGCACGCGCGAAGTTGTCGAGGAAGTACGCGTAGAGTTCGGCCAGCCCGTCCCGCACCGACCCGTCCCGGGAACGCTCGACGCCCATGCTGCCGACGATGGTGACGACGCCGGCCAAGCGCCTCGGGTCGACGGAGCCCTCTCGGAATACCGTCGGCAGGGCGCCCTTCAGCGCAGGGTTCGCCTGCATGATCGATCCCATCGCCCGGTCGATGTGTTCGCCGAGGCCGGGGGAGTCCGCCTCAGCGGCGACGGACGCCCATCGGGCCGACCGGGGAACCCAGATGATCTGGGCGTCCGTGAACTCCCTGTCCTCCAGGACCTCGTCGAGGTGGTCCACGTCGAACCCCTCGGTGACAAGCCGCGCCCTCAGCTGGGACCGGTTCTCCTCGAACGCGTCGGAGGCGAACTTCAGAAAGATCAGGCCGAGGATGTACTCCTTGTACTCCATCGCGTCGACGGAGCCACGAAGTCTCTCCGCAGCCTTCCAGTGAAGGTTCCTGATCTCCGCCTTGGACAGCACCGGGCCGTCTCCTTCCGCCGTCAGGGGCGCGAGGCCGCATGCGCGCCCCGGGGTCCTGCGAGGTTATGCCCAACTTCGCCGGTACGTCCCGGAAAAGCGGTAGCGTGACGGGTCATCAGCTCCTGAACGGGGACGGGGCTCGGGACGGTGTGTGGAGTTGGGCATGGCGAGTATCGGTCTGGCCGCGGCGATCGAGGAGTTGCGCCAGGAGTTGTACCAGGCGCAGGATCTCGGCGTCGGCCAGCAGTTCGCGTTCGGCGTGGAGGAAGCCGAGTTGGAGCTGCTGCTGGAGCTGCGCGACAGCGGCAGCGGCGAGGGCAGGTTCACCTTTGGCGTCGCGACCGTCGGCGTGGGCGGTGAGCATTCCACCGTCCGTACCCACAAGTTGACCCTGCGCCTGTCGGTCCGGGACCGCGCCGCCGGCGGAAGCTCCCCCGAGATCAGCGACGGCGCGGTCGGCTCCTGGGAAGAGGAGTGAGATGGACCCGCGCAGACTGGCGCTGATTCGCGGGGGCACCGCACAGGAACGGCGGAGTGTCGGTTCGGGCTATCTGATCGCCCCGCGGCTGGTCCTCACCGCCCGCCACGTGTTGGTGGACAGCGGCACGGACCGCGACTGGCCCCAGATCCAGGTACGGGTGGGGCACCCCGGCGAGGGTGGCACGTCCCCCACCCGGGCGACCGTCCTGTGGACGCACCCACGAGGTCTGGACGTCGCCCTCCTGCTCACTGACGACACGGTGGGCGAGCCGGACGACCCGGTGCGCTGGGGCCGTCCCACCGGCAGGGCGCCGCTGCGCTACGACGGGCTCGGCTTCCCCCTCGCCGGCGCCGGCGGGGAACGCGAGGTCGAGCATCTGCGGGGAGTGCTGCCCCCGTTGTCCTCGGGCTCCAGCGGTCTCTACGTCCTGGACCAGGACCCCGCGCCCGACCACCGGGCCGACGGACGGAAAGCCTGGGCAGGAGCCTCCGGGGCCGCGGTCTTCTGCGAGGACCGTCTCGTCGGTGTGGTGATCCAGGACGCCCAGAGCTACGGAAACCGCCGGCTGCGCGCCCTCCCCGCGCAC
Source organism: Streptomyces sp. NPDC058653 (assembly GCF_042716895.1). Taxonomy (NCBI): domain Bacteria; kingdom Bacillati; phylum Actinomycetota; class Actinomycetes; order Kitasatosporales; family Streptomycetaceae; genus Streptomyces; species Streptomyces sp. NPDC058653. The sequence goes on from NZ_JBHXRM010000055.1 coordinate 11,232, forward strand.
ACCTTCATCCAGGACGCCGATCTCGCCCCTCATCTCGGGCGGCACGGCGACGGCCCGCCCCACCTGGCCGACATCGGTGGCTCCCTGCCCAGGGCCCGGCCAGCGGGGACACGTACGCCTGCCGAGCAGGACATCGAACAGTCGCTGTGGTACTTCCTCGGCGACCCCGGCACCTGCTCGTTCCACGGCCGCTCACTCGTCCACGAACTGGGTTACCAGGTCCCTGCCGACTACTCGCCCTCCATCTCCGATCTCATGGCACTGGTCGCCGGAGACCGTCGCGCACTCGCCTCGCTCAGCGGGACCCTGGCCCGGACGGCCACCGGGGACACCGCCCGCACCCGGCTGACCGCCCTGCTCACCCGGGCGCGCGCCGCAGGGCTCGGCTCGCTGCTCTCCCTGGAGGAGTTCGACCTCCTCATACGGCTGCTGAGCGGCCTGTGCGAGGAGCGCCCCACCCTGCTGCCCCGCGCCGCGAGGGAGGCCCTGCGCCACGCCTGCCTCCCCGACGCCCTCTCCCGCACGCAGCTCCCGGACGGCCAACTCGCACGGGTTGTAGGGGAATTGGAGTCGATGTCCGACAGCGAGGAGGTGCCGGACGGAACTCCGCGGGTGCCGGCCCTGCTGCGGCTGGTCGAGTACGTCGCGGCGAGTGTGGGCGGAGACGAGCGGGCGGGGCTGCGCGCGTGGTCCACCGGCGTGGCCCGCCGGGTAGGCATCCACCCGACCGCGCTCGACGAGCGCCGCGCGGACGCCGTCCGGTGGGCGGCCGGGCAGACGTCACCGGTGTCGCGGGTGGTGCTGGAGCTGACCGGTGTGCGGGACTCCCCGGACCAGCGGTACAACTGCCGGATCCTCGTCGCCCGCCAGGACGGCACGCACGCCCTGCTCCACGAGTCGCGGACCGTACCGAAGACGCCGGAGGAGGTCGCCGCGTGCCTGCGGGAGGCCGTCGAGGCGGCGGCCGACGAACCGGGCCAGGGAGATCACGTTCCGTGGGTGACGGTGGTGGTCGAGCGGCAGGGACTGCATCTGGCCGTCGACGAATGGAACCCCGGGGCGCCCAACGACATCGTGCCCGACCAGCCGATCGGCGCGGAGTTCCGGATGACGCTGAGCTGCCCCGACATGAGCGCTGTCGCGGCGGGCCGCGAACGGGACCAGCGGCGCCGTTGGCGGAGCGGATGTCCGACGCCGCTGGTCACCGACCAGAGCTGCGGGAACAGCCGACAGCTCGCACGGGTGCTGAAGACCAGTCACCGCGACGCGACCCGCGTGGTCATCCACGCTCCCGGTGATCAGCGGGTGCCGTTGCTCGAAGTCTGTCTCGCGCTCGGTGTCCCCGTGGTCCTCTGGGACCGCGTGGCCGGGGACCCCGAGGACGCCACTCGGCTGGGCAAGCTCGACCCCCTGGGCCTGCTGGCCGAACTCCCCGAGCGCGTACGCGTCTTCCGGGCCACGGCCTTCGAGTCGCCCGAGTCGGCCACCGCCCGCCCCTCCCTCGTATGGGAGGAAGAGAGCAGCATCCCGAGACCCGGGTCGCTGCGGCTGAGGGATCCACGACAAGGAGTCCATGCCTCATGACGCCCACCGACCCCGGCCGCGGTGACGCACGGCCGGCCGACACCTGGCGGCTGTTCCGCGGCGACGGAACGGCCGGCGAGGCCGCGTTCCCGCCGGCCCCGCCGTGGCGCCGGTTCGACCCGGAGGAACCGCCCGCGGGCCGTCGGGGCTCCCGGCACCGGCCGTATCTCATCGGCAGGGACGAGGCGGACATCGTCAACGCCGCCCTCCACCTGCGCCGCCCCCTCCTGGTGAACGGTCACCCCGGCACCGGCAAGTCCTCCCTCGCCCACGCCGTCGCGCACGAGCTGACCCTCGGATCCGTGCTGCACTGGCCGGTCAACAGCCGCTCCACACTGGGGGACGCCCTCTACGAGTACGACGCCGTCGGCCGGCTGCGTGAGGCCAACCTCCACCGAGGATCGGACGGTCCGGAACCGGACATCGGCCGGTACGTACGTCTCGGTCCGCTGGGCAACGCCCTGGTCCCGGGGGAGCGCCCACGGATCCTGCTCATCGACGAGCTGGACAAGGGCGACGTCGACCTGCCCAACGATCTGCTCACGGTCTTCGAGGAAGGCGAGTTCACGATCCCGGAGCTGGCCCGGCTGCCGGACAGCCACCCCCCGGTCCTGGTGCAGACCGACGACCCCGACCGGCCCGCACCCGTCGTTCGGGGCCGTGTCCGCTGCCAGGAGTTCCCCGTGGTGGTCATCACCAGCAACGGAGAGCGCGACTTCCCTCCCGCCTTCCTGAGGCGCTGCGTCCGGCTCGACCTGCCCGAGCCCGACGAGCAGCGGCTGCGGGACATCGTCGCCGTCCACCTCGGCGACGACGCCCTGCGCGACGTGGACGAACTGCTGGAGGCCTTCCTCAGCCGCCGCGCTCCCGGCGAACTCGCCACCGACCAGCTTCTCAACGCCGTCTTCCTGCGAAAGGGCGGCGTCGATCTCGACTCCGGGCGCCTTCTCGACGCCGTCCTGCACGAACTCGGCGGAGCGGTGTGACGGCGTGCTGGGGCGGCTGAAGCGGGTACTCGCCCGGAGCGGCGCGGACCTCTCCGACGAGGAACTTCTCGATGTCCTGTGGCTCGCCGGAAAGCTGCCGCCGCAGGCCGCTCCCCTGGCCCGGGCGCGTACACCGGAGGGACGGCCCGACGGCCAGGACAGGAGCCCGGCTCCTCCGCCGGACCCGCCGGCCGCCGCGCGGGACGCCCCGCCCGACCCGGAACGGCCGGGGGACTCCGCACCCGAACTCCCGCTGCGCGCCGCGACAACGGCGGACAGGGGCGAGGGCCGGGACACGGCCCCCCACCGGGCGGTCCCCGTCCGGGCTCCCGACCGCCGTCTCCTCGGCGCCCGGGAGCTCCGGCTGGGCAAGTCCCTGCGCCCACTGCGACAGCGGTTCCCCGACCGCCGCCGCCGCGAGCTCGACATCGTACGGACCGTGGCCGCGATGGCCGACACGGGACTGCCCGAGACCATCACCCGTCCCGTCAGGAGCCGCTGGCTCTCGCTGGCCCTCCTCGTCGACGACGGCGTGTCCATGGTGCTGTGGCAGCGGCTTGCCACCGAGGTGCGGGCGCTGATGGAACGTGCGGGAGCTTTCCGCGACATCCGCGTGTACGGACTGGAGACCCGGGGCCCGCACGCCCCGCGCCTCAACACCCGGCCCTACGAACAGAAAGGGCCCTACCACACACCCGCGAGCCTGAGCGACCCCACCGGAGACACGCTCGTTCTCGTCATCAGTGACGGGGTCGGCGAGGCGTGGTGGGACGGCCGTATGCGCGCCGCGACGAGCCTCTGGGCGCGCCACGGCCCGACGGCCGTCGTCCACGCGCTTCCCACCCGGCTGTGGGCGAGCTCCGGTATCACGGCCCAGCCGTGGCAGGTCGCCACACACCGCCGGGGCGGCCCGAACAGCGCCTGGCACGTCACCGATCCCGTGCTGCCTCCGGATCTGGTCCGTTTCGACGCGGTCCCCGTGCCGGTCCTGGAGCCCTCACCCGCCGCCGTGGCCTCCTGGGCCCGGCTGATCACCTCCCCCGGAGCCACCGCGCGGCTCCCCCTGTGGACCGCCGGCCGGCCCGCCCCCGCACCCTCGTCCGTCGGTGAGCACCACGGCGATCCCGCGGACGACGTCCCGCGTTTCCGGGACGCCGCCTCCCCCGAGGCGTACCGGCTCGCCGCGCATCTGGCGGCGGTGGCTCCCGTCACGCCACCGGTGATGCGTCTGGTGCAAAGGGCTCTCGGCGCGCCCACGGACAACGGGCACCTGGTGGAGGTGTTCCTCGGCGGTCTGATGCGCCAGGTCGGCGCGGCGGAACCGGCCCGTCTCCCTCAGCACCAGCTCTTCGACTTCTCGGACGAGGCCCGCCGCGTCCTCCTCGGCGCCCTGGCCCCCGAGGAACTGCTGCGGACGGCACGAGCCGTCACCCGGCAGCTGGAGGCCGCGGTCGGCCGCTCCCCGAACTTCCCCGCCTGGGTCGGCCATCCCGACGGCACGGCCGTGGTCGCAGAGAACGACCGCGCGTTCGGCTGGCTGAAGGAGCGGCTGCTGGGACGGCTGGGCGTCCCGCCGGTGAGCGCAGAACCCTCCGACGGGCTGTCGGCACGGCGTACGGCTCCGGTTCCCACAAAGCAGGCGCCTTCGCCCGGCACGGACAAGGCCGGCCCCTCGCAAGGCCGGCCGGGGGCCCCGCACCCGGAAATCCCGCCCGGCTGGTCGCGGATCGAGCGGCACGACCCCCAGCGGCTCGGACCGTACCGGCTCTACGCCAGCAGTGAACGGGGCTGGGACGATCCGGGCAGCTATCTGGCCCGGCACGAGGACGGTACGATCGCGCTGGTACGGACGCCCTCGCCGTCCGGCTCCATGGACGCACGGCAGGCACGCGAACTGATCCGCACGGAAGCGGACTGTCTGAACCGTATGGACGGAGCGCACGCTCCGCGGTTGCTGGACTCACACCTCGGTCCTGAGGGGGAACCCCCTTGGCTGGCGGCCACGTATGTGAGCCGCCGGGACGGCGACCCCGGCTCCGGGTCCGCCCCGAACCTGCGCGCCTTCTCCAACGAGCTCGGTGGGCCTGTCGGAGACGATCTCCTCCGGCGTGTCGGAGGGGACCTGGCCCGCGCGGTGGGTCACGCGCACGGCGTCGGCCTGGTGCACGGGACGCTCGCGCCGCGAACGGTGCTGGTCACCGACCACGGCGTGAGCCTCGTCGGGTGGATGACGGCGACGGTGGACGGTGCGCACAGCGACTACCGGGACCACTTTCCGCGAAGTGAGGCCTATCTGGAGGCGGGGCACGACAACCCTGGGCCCACCAGGGAGAGCGACATGTACGCGGTGGGTGCCACGCTCCTGGCGTTCGCCACCGGCCGGTGGCGGGACTTCCGGCCCGACGCCGAGGCGCGCGAGGCGCTGGCCGCCTCGGGGATCGACGCGCGCCTGGTCGACGCGCTCTGGGAGTGTCTGGACCTGGTCCCCGGTGCCCGGCCCACCGCCGCCGAACTGGCGGATGCCTTCGCCCCGGCTCCTGTCGGGGCGAGCGACCTGGAACGGCAGGTGGAGAGCCTCGCCACTCTCCGTGTCGCCGTCCTCAGATACCGGGAGCTGGCAAGGGACCGGCCCGACGTCTACCGCCCGGGGCTCGCCTCCAGGCTCAACAGCCTCTCCGGCAGGCTGAGCGAGCTGGGCCGGCGCGACGAGGCGCTCAGCACCATCACCGAAGCCGTCGAACTGTACCGGGAGTTGGCGCGCCAGCACCCCGCCTCCGGGCGGCCCAACCTCGCCCGGGGGCTCAACAATCTCTCCGTCCGGCTGGGCGACGCGGGCTTTCAGGAGGACGCGCTTGCCGTGATCACCGAAGCCGTCACGCTTTTCCGGGCGTTGGCCGCCGAGGACCTCCACTACTACCGGGCCGGCCTCGCCACCGCCCTCAACAACCTCTCCAACCGGCTGAGCGACGCCGGTCTTCGGGAAGCCGCACTCGCCACGATCACCGAAGCCATGGGACTGCACCGGGAACTCGCCGCCGAGAACTCGGTGACCTACCGTCCCGAAGTCGCCCGGGGACTGAACAACCTCTCCAACCGGCTGGGCGACGCCAGCCAGCACGAAGAGGGCCTGGCGGCCATCACCGAAGCCGTACAGCTGTACCGGGAACTGGCCGTGCGGCACCCGGCGACTTTCCGTCCCGCCCTCGCCTCCAGCCTCACCAACCTCGCCGTCCGGCTCGGCCACCTGGGCCGACGTGACGACGCGCTCGCGGCGCTCGGCGAGGGACGGGAGATCCGGCACGTGCTGGCCGCGTCGCGCCCCGAGCTGCACCGCGAGGACCTTGAGCAGTCGCTCAGAGTCCTGGACTGGCTCCACGCCACGACAGAGGAGCCCTGATCCGAGCCGTGCCCGGAAAGTCCCCAGCCCGAGCAGGACCCGGCCGGAGCAGGACCCAGACAGCACCCGGCAAGCAGCGACCACCGCCCGTAAGGCGGGGCGCGGCAACTGGTGCGGTGCGTCACGCGACGGAGGACCGGCCGTGTACCGGACCTACTCGGCCGACTCCAACAACACCACGAGACCCCGTGCGAAAGCCTCAACCCCCGGCACCGGCAACCCCCACGAAGGGTTCCGACGGCCGGACACCCTGGACGCACACACGGTTCCCGGCAGGGCACACCGCGTACCGGTGGGACGCACAGCACAACGACGCGTCCGGCACGGTGCCACTCGCCGGCCCCTTCCCTACCGGTTCCCGCCACACATACACGGCCACGGGATCCGAGGGCTGGGGCTGGGGCATGAGCGGCGGTGTCACGGCCGACGCCGGCTCCACACCGGCCTGATCAAGAGGAACGAGCCGCCGCGGGCCGCTCCGTACGACCCGCGACGGCTGGCGAGCACCCTGCCTCAACCGCCGGCCCTACTGAAGCAACAGACAGACGTCGCCAGGCACTTCGCGGGCGGCCGGCTGCGCACCACCCCTGCGGATCCGGTCGCGGAAATCCCCCCGGGCACCGGCGCGGTCGTACGGACCGGCGGACAACACCGCGCGGTCCACCGGGACCCCAAGCCAGTCGTCCAGGACCCATCCGCCCGCTGTACACATCTGGGATGTCTCGTGGGTCTTCAACAACACCGAAACCGCCTGGGAGCGCCCCTGTCACGAGCCCCGTTTCGCTGTCCACGGTTCGGTACGGCAAGGGCCGGCCGTCCGTCCGCTGGAGAAGTAGGACGCACCCGGCAACCGACACGGACCCGCACCACCGCCCCAGCCGCCGCCGCGCCCACCGACACCGCCCAACCGAGCGGCCCACCGAACCGGCCCCCGTACCTCTGACCGGCGGGCGGCCTTGTATGCAGACGGTGGTGTCACGGCTGGAGACCGAAACGCCGCGCTCTGCCCGTGAGTTGATGGCGACGGGCATTCTCGGTGTTCCGGGACGAACGCGGGGGTGCTGGCGTGGTGGGTGGGCAGGTGGGGCGTGGCCGGTGGCGGTGGGCGGTTGGGCGGCTGTTGTGGGCGTCGGCGGGGGCGGTCCTTGCGGGTGGGATCGTGTGGGCGGTCGCGCGGGTGGGGCTGGAAGCGGCGGATCAGCTGGCCAGTGTGATCGGCGGAACCGCAGGTGTGCTGGCTCTCGCAGTGTCGCTGATCGCCTGGGCGCACCAGTGCAGCAAGGCGACGAAAGTGCCCGTTCGAAGTGCTTCGGGAATTCACGACCTTGGTTTCCACTCCAGAGCCGGACGCCTGAACGCCCGCCCTGACTCGCACAGAGTGGGCACAATGCAGACTCGCCAGCTCTGCCCCACATGGCTTGTACACCGCAACGGAGAAAGTACACGGCGGGTTTAGTCCTGGGAGGGGCTCGCGCATGGCTCCCCGACGAGTAGCTGCCGATAACCACAGCTACGATCTGCGGCGTCCACACCTTCGGAGCAGCCGTAGGAAATCCGGCACTTACCGCAGCCCGTCCGCCTGCCCACCATTAGATACAGAACGTGTAACGGTCCACCGGCGGAGACGGCGGACCGTTACACAAGATCGAGACTAGGGGATCGTCACGTACGGGCTGCTATAAGCAGTGCCGCCGCTGTGCAGTACCACCTTGCAAGACCCCTTGTTGCCCACCGAGAAGACGAAGCTCTTCCTCTGGCCTGCCGAGATAGTGAAGAGGCCGTTATCCCATTTCGTGTAGCCATTAGTGCAGACCAGTTGGAATCGTGCGGTCACCGCGGACCCCGCCCACTTGTTGTAGGCCGCGTCATAACCGTTGGGAGAACCCGAGATGCCGGTAGCACACACTTCGCCATTTCCGATGTTCGTGCACTTCGTCGGGCCGAAGCCGCGGGCGCTGCTCGTTCCGGCTTGAGCCTCGGCTGCGGAGAGGGCGGTTAACGACACTACGGCGCAGGCTGCGAGCACCACGGAGCTAAATCTACGACGTGCCATCACTCGTTGATCCTTTCGTAGGTGAGATCTTGCGTGCACTGATTGAGACTGCCTATCGACCATTGCCATACCGATTGGCTGTCGAAGAGAGCCGTCGCCAGGTTTTTCTGTTCTGGCCTAAATTGCTCGGTCTCGTGGAGCAGGTCCTTCTCCCGCTCGGTGAGACTCTGGGGGAGGGTGATACCGGCCCCCGGGTCCGGGAGCCGGTGCCGCTCTGGCAAGCGCCCCTGAAACCAACGACCAGCACCACCGCCGCCACGACCGTGGGACGGCGCCCAACACGCAACAGCCCACAGTTTGGTCCCCTCCCCCGATGAACCCCGCAGGACAGTGCCCCCGGGAACTTGCCCGTCGGCCCCGTTAGCCGGGGCGGCGTGGGAATGACAGTGGCACGACGTACCTGTGGAGAACCTGAAGGTGATTGACGCCAAATCAGGTATCGTCCGGTGAACCCGGCGGCCATGCTGGACCGATGCGGATTCTGGTGGTCGAAGACGATCGGCGGATGGCGGACCTGCTGCGGAGGGGACTCGTCGACGAGGGGTACGCGGTCGACGTGGCTCACGATGGGGTGCGCGGCGTGGAGCTGGGCCTGGAGAACCCCTACGACGCGATCGTGCTCGATGTGCTGCTGCCCGGGCTGGACGGGTACCGGGTGTGCACGCAGCTGCGCGAGGCCGGGGTGTGGGCGCCGGTCCTGATGCTCACCGCCAAGGACGGTGAGTACGACCAGGCCGAGGGCCTCGACACCGGCGCCGACGACTACGTCATCAAGCCTTTCTCCTTCGTCGCGCTCGCCGCGCGCCTTCGTGCCCTGATCCGCCGGGGCCGGCCCGAGCGGCCGACCGTCATGAGGATAGGCGACCTGGAGATCGACCCGGCCTCCCGCCGCTGCCGACGGGGCGACACGCACGTCCCCCTCACCGCCACCGAGTTCGCCGTCCTCGAACTCCTCGCCCGCCGCGGCGGCGAGACCGTGTCCAAGACCGACGTGCTCGATCACGTCTGGGACGACCGCTACGACGGCGACGTGAACATCGTGGAGGTCTACATCAGCGCCCTTCGCCGCAAACTCGACACCCCGTTCCAGCGGCGCACCATCCACACCGTCCGGGGCTCCGGCTACCGTCTGGACGCCGCCGAAGGGCAACCGCAATGAGACCGGCCGGCTTGGGGCGCCTTCTCCGCCGGCTACGGCCTGCCACGATCAGGACACGGCTCACCCTGCTGGCCGCCTTGGCCTCCCTGGTTCTCCTGACCGCGGGCGGAGCGGGTGTCGCCCTCGCCGTGCGCGCATCAGCCCTACAGGAAGCACGGGAGCGCGGCGCCGACAAGGAGCCGTGGCATCGGGTGTTCATCGAGGAGAAGAAGCAGGTCTCCTACCGCGGCAAACCGGTACCGGAATGCGAGTCGACCTCCCCGACGCCCACGAGGAACCGGCAGCTGAGGTTCTGTTTCGTCCGCTACGACTTCGACCTGGTCAAGGCTTCCCTGCCCGGACGACCCTCGATGTTCGACTCCCTCACCAGCCACGGATCCCTTTCCCTGAACCCTCTCACCGACCCGCTCCACGGCACCACACCCATCCGGCACGCAGACGCCTACTTCGAGTTCCCCGGCTACGTCGTCATGGTCTACTCGATGGAGAAGAGCCAGGCCCGCGTCAACACCATCGTCTGGTCCCTGGCAGGCGCCGTCCTCGGTCTCTCCGCCCTGATCGCCACGAGCATCTGGTACGCCATCGGCAGTGCACTGCGCCCTGTCGAAGCCATCCGCGCCGAGTTCGCCGAACTCACCGCCCATCACCTCGACCGGCGCATCACACCACCACGCGAAGGCACCGAAGTCGCCCGTCTGGCCACGACCATGAACTCCACCCTCGACACCCTGCAGAACGCCATCGACCGCCACCGCCAGTTCGTCGCCGACGCCTCCCACGAACTCCGCACACCCCTCGCAACCCTCCGCTTCACACTCGAACTCGCCCTCAGCAAACCCCACCTGACCCGCCTGGACCGCACCGTACGCGAAGCGCACAACGACACCGTCCGCCTGGAGAACCTCACCGACGACCTGCTGCTCCTCGCCCGCCTCGACATCGAGGACGCCGGCCAGCCCGTGCACAAGACCATCAACCTCGCCGACCTCGTCCGCGACGAAACCGCCCGCCGCCGCCCCCCGCCCCACCTTGCCGTGGAAATCCGGATCAGCCCCGACCCGTGCACCGTCAGGGGCCGGCAGGCACTCCTCTCCCGAGTCCTGGGCAACCTCCTCGACAACGCGGAACGGCACGCCAAAAGCACTATCACCATCACCCTGACCCGCGACACCCAGCGCCACGAAGCCGTCATCAACGTCGTCAACGACGGACCCCCCATCCCCACCAAGGACCACCAGCGGATCTTCGACCGCTTCACCCGGCTCGACCACTCACGCACACGCGACACCGGCGACAGGGACGGCTCCGGCCTCGGACTCGCCATCGCCCGGCGGGTCGCCGCCACACACCACGGCACCATCACCATCACCCCCTCACCGGACGGCGCCGACTTCGTCCTCCGCCTCCCCCTCCAGGACCACTGACCGATCCGGAGCCGGAAGACCCGCAGGAAGATGTCCGGTCCAGCGGCGCTGACAAGCGGGGATGGTGCCGGCGTCACCAGCACCCGGCACAGCGCTGTCCGCAATCGCTTCAGCCGGACCCAGTTCGTCCCCGGCGATGGGCGAATCATGTCGCGCTGGCCGTCGGTGTGGCGGGGGATGCCGCAGCCATTCGGCGAGACCTTCGTGGAAGAGCCGGTAGAGGGTGGTGCCGTCCTTGTCCACCTCGCGGCGCAGGTAGAAGCGCGCCTCTTGCGCGGTCGTTGCGCAGGGTGGCGGTGTCGGGACACGTTGGACCAGATGTAGCGGCGCTGTCCTCGTGGACGTCCGCGCGGGTGTCGCGGTGGGAGAGGGGCCAGCCCCGGAGGTTCACGGCGTGGCGGCCGGTGTCGGTGACATCCACCCACTCCCCGTTGGGGCTGCCTCGGGCTGCGCGGCTGCGGCCTTCCGGGCACGGTGCTGCTCTCACTCGTACGTCTTTGCCCACGCCCTGGCCGTTACGTGCTGGTGCAGTTGCGTGGCGGTGGCCGGCGGCCGCGACGGCGCGGCGCTGCTCCCGGCGGTCGGCCTGCTTCTCCTCGCAACGGGGGCAGGCCTGGCCTGAGTCGAGCAGGATGCGATTGCCTCACCGCTTGTCGCCCCACTGCTGACGCTGCGGCAGGGCAAAGCCGATCAGCCGGCCCACGGCCGTCGAGCGACGTCTGACGAAAAACACCGCCACCGCCATGTCACTCGGCGTCTTCCACCGGCCGCCCGTGGGCGGTGACTGGCCGAGCCGTGGTGGACCAGGCCTGCGAGAGCCGCTGCGCCGGGCGCGTAGATGTACTCATGTGGAATCGCAAGCGAGCCCGGACCACTTGGTCCGGGCTCGCGGGGTGTTCGGGGACGACAGGTCGACTTCAGAGGTTCGATGACCGCAAACCGGGGCATCCAGTGAGCCGACGCTGCGGCCCCCCTTCGGTCTCCTTGAGGACTTCGGCGGCAATCTCCTGAATCCTCGCCCTGCTCCGATGCTGAGTACGAGTACTCACGCGACGGTCAGGTCGTTTGCGAGCGGCTCTCACTGCACGTCCCGGAGTAGACATGACCCGAGGTGGTCACCTCACAGGTCTGCCAGGTGAAGGTGCCCCCTTCGGCGAAGTTCTTGTTCACGCTCCCCCAGCCGCTGTCCTTGCCCGAGCTGTTGTAGATCAGACCGGAACGGGGAGCGCCACCGTTCGGCGGGTAGTACGTCCAGTCGACACCGACCGGGATTCCGTTCGCGTCGAGGTCGCGGACCCAAACCCAGTCGCCGTACGGCTGGAAGCAGCCCTGTCCGGTGTCGAAGAGGACCTGGTCACCGGAGTACGAGCACACCTTGGCGTATCCGTTGCTGTAGTTGCTGTCCTGTGTCGTTGCCTGCAGCCCGTCCGCAGCGGCGGCGTCGGTCGCGGTGGAAAATGCAAGGCCCACGGCCAGCGCGAAACTGGCGACCAATGAGCGGGAGCCCTTCGACATTCTCAATCCCCCTAAGGAAGGCGTTCGGTCGGCTTCTACGGCGACACTCTTCTCCGCCGACCTTGAGAGAACCTTGCGATAAACCTTGAATTCCATACGGGCTGGTTCTTCGAGTTGGCCATCGCAGCCTGGAGGGCATCGCGGGCCAGGTCGACATCGGAGTCCCCGGTAACGGCGGCAGTTCCGGGCTGTGTGGGGGTGGTCATCAGAAGGCTCCTGCCGGGGTGCTGTTGGTACTCGCGAACAACCGCGGCGAAGTCAGCTTCCGCGTCGGTGCAGGCGCCGGAGAAGTCGTCGAAGCCCTGAGCGGCCTGGCTGGCGGAGTAGGCGGCCAGGCCCTGGAGAACGTCGGTGACCAGACCAGACCGGGCCGGACGGCGGTGAACGCTCCTGAGACTACGGCTTCGCCCCGGCCCGCTGGCGCTACGTGCTGTGCCACTTGGTGCTCCGCAGTGGCCTGCCGCGCGCGGCGCCGACCGCTAGGATGCTGCCCGCGGGCCGGCACCAGAGCGAGGCAACGGACGCGCGGCTCACAGTCTTCCAAGCCCCGGTCGCGCCGCGAGAAGTACTCAGAACGGAGAACAGACCACGTCATTCCACGCTTACCATCATCCGAGCACCACTGCTCTGATCATAAAGTCAGGGGTGGGAGCGGCGAGCGGTGTACGTAGCCGAGGTGCTGGTGGAACAGTTCAGGTCGTGCGAGCGGGTACAGATTCCGCTGCGGCCCGAAGTGATGGTGTTGGTCGGGGAGAACAACGCTGGCAAGTCGTCCGTAGTCGACGCACTCCGGCTGCTCACGGACCCCCTGGACGGGCGGCGCGTGCCGCATTTCGAGAAGTCCGATGTCCTCACCACCGCGGCCGCGCAGGGCGGCCCCAGCCTGCAGCTGGATGTGGCCGGCATCGGCACGCGGGAAAGCGGCGCGTATCTGGAGGCGCTGTTGCCCCAAGTGGCTACTGGCAGCCGTACCGCCCGGTAGCAGGTGTCCTGGACAACACCGAAAACGGGCGGGCGGCGTGGAAGCACCGTCTGGGCGCAGGGCGCGGGCCTTCCGACCACGGGGGACCCCCTCCGGCACGGGGCGGTATGCGGCATGTCTATCTGCCGGCGCTGCGCGATGCCGAGCGGGAGCTGGCCTCGGCGGGCGGGGACCGAGTACGGATGATCCTTCGCGGGCTGTTGGGCGATGACGAGCAGGTCGATGCCTTCGTGGAACGGATCGGCACCGAGCTGAAGAAGCCGATCGCCGGCCAGGAGGACATCTGCGCCCACCTCGAAGGACCACGTGGTCGGCCGCGCCCACCGGCTACTCCGGCCGCGGGCCGCGGATTTCGGCGGCCGTGCTCACACGGGCTTCTCCATCGCCAGGGGAAAGGAAAACGGATGGGGGACATCGCGCTTTGTGCGCGGCGCCCACGGACAGGTGCATCGCAGTCGTGAATACCGTGCTGCAAAACGCTATGTCGAGATACTCAACGTCCGAGAATTTCACCTCCAGGCTCACGCGTCCGCCACCGCCTTGACGAAAATAGGCATCCGCGAGGTCCTCCGCGAGCGTCTCGTGAACGTCGGTGTCCGTCGCTCCCTCCTCCTGCGCTGCGAGGATGAGGGCCGCGTGGGTGGGCGACACGACGATGCTGAGGTCCCGTACCCGGGCGTCGTCCGAGGTCCCATTCGCGGTGAAGCCGAGGGTGGCCCGGAAACTGATGGCGAGCCCGCCCGAGGTAGTCGTGTGCTGCCTCGTGTGCGCTCTGACCTGTGGTTGCCACTCCCCGACTCGGTCTCCTGAGTCAGAGCCTCCTCGAAGCGTCTGTTCGGCTTGCTGAAGGCGCCCGAGAGGTAGCGCTGGACCGTCTTTCGGGGGACGCCCAAGCGCTCCGCCAGGCTCTTGGTGGAGCCCCTCTCCCGCGTGCGAGGGAATTCCATCCGGGCTCGCGCGGATTTCGGCGCGGAACGGGTGAACAGGGCGCGCTCCGCTCGGGCGAGTCCGTCCATGATCTTGGCGCGTGTCCGGGTCGCCTGCTGCGCCTTCTCCTCATCAGTCATACGAACAAGCAGAGGGGCTGGCCGCCCGGTGGCCGCACGGGCGCTTCTCGGCGTACCACGGCCCGTACGTCCGTTACGACGCGGGCTGCATCGAGAAGTGCTTCTGAGGAGTTCCGCCAGCACTATGCGCGCTGGCGCCGGCAGCAGGATTGGGAGGCACTTGATGCTCGGCAGGATGCGTCGGTCCGGGCGATCTGGTGGGCTGCTGACCAGGTCGTGCCCAGAAACCAGCGACTTCCACTTCGGTGATGCGTGCGACCACGTTCGGACGAGCAGCGACGTCAGGCTGCAGTCGGGTGTCACGAAATCTTCAGAAAAGCTTAAATACGCCTTGAATCACTGATTGGTGGCGCTCAGGGTGTGGCGTGGGGACGGGTGCGGGCGTGACAAGGGGGTGTGATGGGCACGCTCTTCGGGATCTTGGGGAGCATCGAAGTTCGGCGCGACGGGGTCCCTGTCGACGTCGGGCACGCGATGCAACAGCGCGTGCTGGCGGCGCTGCTCGCCGACGCGGACCGCGCTATATCGATCGATGCGCTGGTGGATCGCGTATGGGGGGATGCCGAGCCGCAGCAGGGCCGCCGGAGACTGTACGGCTACATCTCGCGGCTGCGCACCGTACTGGCCGGTGACGGTACGACCATCGCACGTGAGCGCGGCGGTGGCTATCGGATCACGGCCGATCCCTCGCTGGTGGACGTGCACCGATTCCGGGAACTGTCGGACCGAGCTCGACGGGCGACCGCGGACGACCAGGCGGCGGCGCTGTGGCGGGAGGCGCTCGGACTGTGGCGTGGCAGCGCGTTCGCCGGAGTGGACACGGCGTGGTTCAACGCGCAGCGCCACCTCCTGGACGCCGAGCGGTTGGCGGCCCAACTGGATTTGGTCGACGTCCGATTACGCCTGGCACAACATGATCGGATGGTGAATGAGCTGGTGGCCCGGGCCGAGGCGCATCCGCTCGACGAGCGGGTGACCGGTCAGTTGCTCCTGGCCCTGTGCCGGTGCGGGCGGCAGGCGGAGGCGTTGCAGGAGTACGAGCGGGCCCGGCGGCGACTCGCCGACGAGCTGGGGGTCGACCCCGGCGCGGCGTTGAAGCGGCTGTACGGGCGGATCCTGGCCGGGGATCCTGATCTCTCCGGCGAGCCCGATCCGGCCGCTGCCCGCGCCGTCGCGCCGTCTGCCGTCGCGCCGTCTGCCGACGAGGAGGCGAAGGCGGAAGACGGTAGTGGCTCTGCCGTTAATCCTGTGACGGGCCGACAACTCGTGCCCCGACTCCTGCCGGCGGACCGCTTCCTGTTCGTCGGCCGCGAGACCGAGGTGGACGAGGTATGCCGGCTCTTCGACCGGAACGCCGCCGGGCCGCTCACTCTGTTGGTCACCGGTCCCGCCGGGGTGGGCAAGACGGCCTTCGCCGTACGCACGAGCCACCGGCTCGCCTCCCGCTTCCCGGACGGTCAGTTGCATGCGGACCTGCGCGGCTTCGGCGATGAGCCGACCGATCCGTTCATGGTCCTGGGCGCCTTCCTCCGCGCGCTCGGCGTCCGCGGCGGGACGGTGCCCGCGGAACTGACCGGACGCATCCACCTCTACCGCTCCCTGCTGGCCCAACGGCAGGTACTCGTCGTCCTGGACAACGCCGCCGGGTCTCACCAGGTGCGTGACCTGCTGCCGAGCGGTCTGGGGTGCTCCGCCGTCGTCACCAGCCGCACGATGATGGCGGAGCTGGACTGCCGTCGCCTCGCCCTCGATGTACTGGACTCCGCGACCGGGCTCGCCCTGCTGCGCGAGATGCTGGGCTCCGACCGCACCGACGCGGAGCCCGAATCGGCCCGTTCCATCGTGGAGACGTGTGGTGGCCTTCCGCTCGCGGTGTGGGTGGCCGGCGCGCGGCTGGCCGCACGACCGCACCTCCCCCTGGCCGTCGTGGCCCGCGCCCTCGCCGACGAGGAGCGCAAGCTTGACGAGCTCGCCGTCGGACATATCGCCGTACGGGCCAGCCTCGAGCTCACCTATCGGGGGATGCCCGAGCCGACCCAGCACGCGCTACGGTTGCTCTCCCTGTTGCCCGGCCCCGACTTCGCCGCTTGGACGCTGGCCGCGCTGCTGGATGTGGATGTGCCCGAGGCGGAGGCCGTTGTCGATGACCTGGTCGAGGTGCACCTGGTGCAGATCGGCTCGGTCGGCGCCAGCGGAGTCCGCTATCAACTGCACGATCTGGTGCGGCTCTTCGGCCGGGAGCGTGCGCATCAGGTTGTCCGTCACCAGGACCATACGGCTGCACTCACCCGGCTGCTCGGGGCCGGTCTCCACCTCGCGGACCTTGCCGCGGACACCCTCAGCGTCGACTTCCAGGGCGTCTCGCAGACGGATCTGGCCTCCTGGCGGGTTTCCCCGGCCGAAGCCGGTCGTCTGCTCGCCGACCCGCTGGCCTGGTTCACCGAGGAGCGCCTGTTCCTCATCGAAGTGGCGGAGCAGGCGTTGGACAGGGCGGAAGCCGCACCCGCCGCCGCAGGACTGGCCACTGCCCTCACGACCTTGTTCCAGGTCGGCGGCCACTTCGACGACTGGGAGCGGCTGCAGAACCGGGCGCTCAAGGTGGCGTTGAGCAACGACGACCGGCACAGCGCCGCGAAACTCCACCGCTGCCTCGGCGAACTCACCACCATCCTCGACCGGTACCCGGAGGCGCTGAACCACTTTGAACAGGCGCTGCTGCTCGCCGAAGGCCAGGATCCGAGCTACCGGGCGGGGGCGACCGCAGGGTTGGCGTACGTGCACCGGCTTCTCGGTCAGTACCCCTTGGCCGTACTTCACTTCGAGAAGGCCGCCGAGTTGGCCAGGCAGGCGGGCAACGTCAACTGTCTCGTCTACGCCACCAACGGGCTCGGTGTCATCGACCTCGAACAAGGCCGTATCGAGGCTGCGGTGGAGCGATTCACGGACTGCCTGCGCGAGAGTCGGGTTGCGGGATACCGGCCAGGGGAGGCACAGGCCCTGCGCTGTCTTGGCCAGAGCCACCGCGAACGCGGTACCTACCCGGCCGCCGCCGACGCCTACCGGCAGGCCCTCGTGATCAGTGCGGACCTCGGCGACCGACTGACCGCCACTCACGCCGCTTGCTGGCTCGGAGACGTTCTGGTCCGCCAGGGCGAGCATCGCGAAGGGCGCCGACTGCTCGCACAGAGTCTGTGGACGTACCGGGAGTTCGGCAACCTTTGGGGCGAGGCAGCCACGCTGTACGCCCTTGCTGAGGCGCAACTCGCGGCCGGCCGGCCGGCGCTCGCCCGCAGACGCGCCGAAGCCGCGGTCAGGATCTGGCGACAGATCGGCTCCCACACCTGGCTCGCCGTCGCCCTCGACACCCTGGCTACTGCGCACAGACAGGCTGGCGACCACCACGCTGCGACCCGGTCCCGCGACGAGGCAGCGATGCTGCGGAGTGCCTGAAGGCGCTTCGGGCCGGCTCCTTTTCTTCACCGCTTACCTAGGCGGCACCCACGTCCCGGGGTGAGGTATGCCGATGTGACTGACATTCCTCCCTCACTGCGGCCCTGGCATGGCTACCAAGCAACCGTGACAAGCGAGGGCGCGGAGCCCTGTGTCGGCATTTCGGTCGTCTGTGCGAGCCAGGAGCGTCCATTCCGGTCCTCGGACGGGCACGCTTCGGCCCCGCGGGGCACTCCCTTCAAACCTCATGTCTTGGCCACAGGGGCGGTTCTACGCGTCCCAGCCCGTGAGGTTGCGGCGGTGGTCGCCGGGCCGGTCGAGCAGGATGATCTCGTCGGGCATCAGTACGTACGGCTAGTGGGCTCCCATGTCGACGAGCAGATCTCAGACCAGGACGCAGCAGGACTCAGGCGGTGGCAGCCCGGCCGTACCGGGCTGCCACCGTGGCAATCAACCAACGGTGCCCCCTACTCGTTGGATTCCTTCGGCAACTTCTCGCGCCGGTACGGCCGTACCCGTGTCCAGCGGACCCGGCGAAGTCGGCCATGACCGCAACCGCACGCCGCAGGACCGCGCCAAGGTCCTCCGGGGGAATGGTCCAGCACGATCCCATCGACGCCGTAGGCCGTCGCCATTGCGTCGGGAGCGCGTCGGTGGCCTGTGCTGTCACGGGGCTTCTGGTACCCGATGGCCGGTCGTCCTGGCTGGGAGGTGCGCACCTAGGAAGTTCACGGTCTGGTTGGTGGGGGCTTGTTGGCGCAGCATGGCGAGTACCAGATTGCAGCCATACCCTCGGCGAGGAGACCCACGATGGACGCATTGAACCGGCTTACCGCCCTGCTGGGCGGACTCGCCGCCTCCGCCACGCTCGCGGGTGGCGCGCCCCCCGCCCAGGCGACCACACCGCCCGGACAGGGGGATCACCGAGAGCGCAACAAGGCGCTCCTCCGGTGGGCGTTCGGTCAGCAGAACAGCGGCGGCAGCGTCTACGAGGTCCTTGCCGACGACGTCGTATGGTCGGTCGTCAACGGCCGTACGTACCAAGGGAAGCACCAGTTCCTCGCAGAGGGGGCGGCACCTGTCCTCGATCGCCTGGACACGCCGCTGCTCATGCGGATTCTGGAGATGTGGGCCGAACGGGACACCGTCGTCGTCCGCTTCGAAGCGGACGCGACCGCTCTCGACGGCGTGGCGTATCACAACGAGTACTGCTGGATCATGGTCCTGCGCGGCAGCCGAGTCGTCCGTGTCAACGCGTTCCTGGACATGGTCGCGGTCGGGGACCTGATCGAACGCGTTCAGCTCCCCGACCGACCGGTCGTCAGCTGACGTCGGTGCGCGGGAAGTCGGCCGGGTCCCGGTTTGCCGACTCGCAAAACACGGCGGCCGCTGTCCTTGCCGTGACCCCTCGCACCGTCAGGCTCAACACTGGGCCGCTGAACAGTAGTTGAGTGCCTGGGTGTATCACACCCAGGCACGCTCCGCAGTCGCGGACCTACTCTGGTGAGATGAGCGAGAACCTTCTCGGCGAATACCTCCGGGCCCGCAGGGACTCCCTGCGACCGGCCGACGCGGGGGTGGTCCTGTCCGGCGCCCGTAAAGTGGCGGGGTTACGCCGCGAAGAGGTGGCCGTGCTCGCCGGGATCAGCGCCGACTACTACACGCGCCTGGAGCAGGGGCGGGAGCGGCGCCCGTCGGCGCAGGTCGTCGACACACTCGCGCACGCCCTCCACCTGGGCCCGGAGTCCCGTGCCCATCTGCACCGGCTGGCCGGGACGACGCCCGAGCGCCCGCCCATTCCAGCGACCGACCGGGTCAGCCCAGGGCTGCGTCAGCTCATGGACAGCCATCCGACTGCTCCCGCCTTCGTCATCAACGCCACCCTCGACGTACTGGCGGCCAACACACTGGCGAAAACCCTGCACGCCCCCTTCGAGTCTATGGACAACATGGCCCGCATGATCTTCCTCGACCCTGCGGGGCGGCACTTCTACCCGCGATGGACCAAGGCCGCGGAGACAGCCGTCGGGCACCTTCGCCTGACAGAAGGGGAGAACGGCTACAGCGAGCGCCTGCGGCAACTCGTTGGGACGCTCAGCGCACACAGCACGTACTTCACCCTCCTCTGGCAGAAGCACGACGTGCACAGCAAGACACAGGCCGCCAAACAGATCCGCCACCCCTGTGCCGGGCTGCTGTCGCTGACCTACCAGGCCCTCGACGTCCGGGACGCCCCCGGACAGCAGCTGATCGTCTACCAGGCGGAACCCGGCAGCCGCGGCGCACTGGCACTGGGCCGGCTCACCACCTGCCCCTCCTGCGGTGGGACGTCCGGCACATCGGCGGGAGCTGTTCACCGGCCAGGTTCCTTCGTCATGCCGGATGCCGGAGTGGAGAAGGACGGTTGTCCGTTTCGGCAAGGTCGCGCCGGATGGCACGGAGGAGACGGATGCGGTGTCCCAGCCGACTGATTCCGGGCGTGCGCGTATCGAGCCGTAGCTGCTGGAGGGGGCTCCGAAGCGGGCAGGGCGGTGGCGTGATCACGGGCGGCTAAGCGACGCGATCGCGTTCAAGTACCGCACGGGCACGCCGTGAATGGCGCATGACCTGTCCGCATCCGTTGCAGCCGCCCAGTTCCCAGGGTGAGCATCCTAGCGCGGAGGCGCTGCCACCCGTTCGTCCGGACCCCAAGCCGAAGAACGCCCGGGCCGGCCTGGTCCCGGGCCCCTGGGACTCGGGGGAAGTCAGCGGAAACCTGCGCGGGTCCCCGTCGCTACCACCGCGGTCCTCCACGCGCCCTCTACCTCTCCGCTCGGGTCAGCTGCCTCGTAGTGGACGAGGCAGCAGCGGAAGGGGAAGTCGTACGCGGCCACGACTGTTCGCCTGTGGGCCAGGGCGAGGTCGATGACCTGGGTTTGCCGGTGCCCGACGATGGCGGTCCGCCTCACGGTTCCGGCCGGGATCCACCCGGGACCTCCTAGCCTGCGTCCGCGGCCAGCAGTTTCTCCAGCTGTTCGATTGTCGTGGGGATGACGCGCTGGAGACCGGCGACGTCCAGCCCCTCGTCGCCGATCAAGGTGAGCAGAGCGCGGTCGCCGATCGCGAGGACCATGATGTGGCCACCGGCGCATCGGGTGACCACATCCCGCAGTGAGCCTGTGTTCGTCTGCTCGGCCAGCCGGCGGCCCACGCCCAGGGCAGCCGCTGCAAGGGCCGCGATGGATTCGGGAAGGACCGCGTCGGTGTCTGCGGCGACGAGGAGACCGTCGCCCGTCGAGATGACGGTCTCGCTCACTCCCGCGACCGTGTCGCGCAGGGCGGTCAGGACCTCGACGAGGGGATCGGATGTGCGGGTGTCGTCCATGGCGGTTCCTTGCGGTCGTGGTGTGCTCGGAATCGTTGCCCCCTGTCAGGACAGGGCGTCGAGGCCGGCCCGGACCCGGCGCAGTAGGTCCAGATCGGGAGTGTGCTTCTTGAGATCGCCTTGGTGCGGAAGCTCCGGAGGCTTCCCCTCGCGCCGGGGAAGTGGTGGCGGGAGAGTCCGGGTCGGTGTGCGGGCTCTCAGGGCGCTCGCCATGGCGAGGTGGCGTCTGCGGGCTGCCCTGCGTCTTCGCGAACTCATGTGGTGCCCGGGCGGGGTGGGCGGTGGTTTCCTGGGGCGCGCCGGGGCAGCGGCGACGCGGGGGTCGCGGGCGGGGCCTTCCTCGGGTTCACGGCGCGGGGGGCGGTACTGGGGCGGCCCGCAGGGGCTGGGGAGTCGCGGCGGATGAGTCCGAGGGTCTGCATGCGGCTCAGGTCGAGCATCACCGCGTACAGTCCGCGCCCGACCGCGAAGGCGATGTCACGCGGGTTGCGGCGCTCGTTCACCGCGCTCAGCAGGGCGAGGTAGCGGGGCTGTACGCGGGAGACCGCGGCGCCCGCCTGGCGGATCCGGGTCCGGGCGAACTCCGACGGCGGCCCCCAGAGGCCGGTCAGCAGTGCCGTACGCCGGGTGGTCTCCGCGGTAAGGCGTTGCGGCTGCACGGCGACGCCCGCCACGACGGACGGGCCGGATTCGGTCAGTTCCCAGTCACCGGGCGGGTTGAGGGCCAGGGCGAAGGCGCCGTCGAAGACCGTTGCGGCGCAGACCACTTCGAACTCCTCCGGTCCGATGACTCCGCGGGCCGCGAGTTCCGCCTTGAGATCGTTCCCGGACGCGGAGGACGCGGCGACGGTGGAGGCCCAGACAGCGTCAGCAACCCGGCCGGTCTTGAGCAGAATGGATTCTGCACTCGGAGCGGCCGGAGTCTCGACCGAGATCACCAGCCCCTCGCGCAGATGAATCGACCCTCCCGGCGAACCCGGGAGGCGCACCGCGCCGGTGTACTGGTTCTGGTGCAGGGAGTTCAGCAGCGCCGGGACGTTGCGCGGACGGCCGGACCGTGGGCTCACGTCATCGCCTCCGTCGCGTAGACGCCCAACTCGTGCATGGTCAGCGCCAGGTTGGCCTGCTCCCGCTCAAGGGTGGCGGCCAGGAACACCGGGTCCCCCTGCCTCGGCAGACTGCGCAGGATGTGGTGGTGATGTGAACTTGTCACGACGATGCTCTCCAGATCTCCCTGGGCGCCAGCGGCATGGAGTCCGTCGCCAACGAGTGCGGCGAAGTCGCTGCACTCGACGCCGTCGACGCCTCCCAGACCCGCCTGGCCGTAGACCAGACCGGTCACCGCGTCAACGAGCGCAACGGTGTTGATGCCCGGCGCCGAGAGCAACTGGGACAGGGAAGCTTCGAGCGATGACACCCGCACCTCTTCACTGATACTTCACAAGATGACAAAAACCACAGTAGTTTAAGTTCAAAGCGCCAGAACAGAGCCTCTACTTGTATTTTTCCGGTCCGTCACCGGTCAACGGTCAAAACATCACCAAGCAGCCAAAGGCAGGGCAAGGGCATGAACCTCGAAACAGCGCTCAAGGAAGCCATGACCGTGGACGGTGCCATCGGCGTTGCCGTGGTCGACTACGAGAGCGGTATGTCGCTCGGCACCCTCGGCGGCGGCCAGGGCCTGGACCTGGACGTCGCAGCCGCCGGCAACACCGAGGTCGTACGCGCGAAGACGCGCACACTCGCGACGCTCCAGATGAACGACACGGTCGAGGACATCCTGATCACCCTCGGCCAGCAGTACCACCTGATCCGCCCCATGACGAGCAGCAGCGGCAGTCTCTTCCTCTATCTCGCGCTGGACCGGAGCCGTGGAAACCTCGCGCTCGCCCGTCACGCGCTCAAGCGCATCGAGGCCGAACTGGAGGTCTGACAGCGCCAGGGCGTACGGCCGACCGCGCGTGCATGCACCCCTGACGGTCCCAGACAGGACGGGGTGCGTGCAGGAGGAGTGCATGACCGAGATCCGTACGCCCGGCTCCCCCTCCATCGCCGGACCGGCGACCCGGGATCGACGCGGATCTACGGGGCCATGAGGGGGTGCCGACGGTCAGGGGGAAGGCTGCGACCCGGGTGGACGAGCTCGTACTCGTTGCCCGAGGGCAGATCTGCGGGGCGAGGGCCGGTCGCCTGCGACGTGGGCGACCGCGACAGCGTGCGCTTCTGATGGCACCATCTCCCCTAAGCACGGGCGCTGTTCGACGCGGGCGGCCAGTTGCTCCAGGCGTGCGCGGTGTGCCGTGGCGGTGTTCGGCGCTCCACCACCTTGATCAGGGCCAGAGCGGGCCGGCTCCCCCCGCAGGACATCGCCGCTCGCGTTCTGCGTGTCCGCCACCCCAGTCCAACACCCGTGTGCCACGGCGCAGTGCCGGGCACCTGATCAGCGATCGGGCTGTGACAGGGCGTCGATGAGGCGGCGGGCCCGGTCTCCCGGCGAGAGGTCGGGACCACCGATGTCGTCGATCCACCGGTTCAGACGGGCGGCGATCTCCCACGCTCCCAGGCCGATGTGGTCGCCGGTGCTGTCGTCGCGTACGAGGCGTACGCCCAGCCCTCGCGGGGAGCCGAGGAGATACCGGGAGCGCTCGGTGTGGATGTCCGCCGGTGCGGCAGGTGTGTTCCACGCGGCGCTGAGGGGGGTGCGTGGGGGGCAGGCGGGGTCCGTCGCCGCACCAGATCTGTACGTTGCCCACCCGGTGGTGGAAGGACTGGGCTGCCCGGCCCGGTTCGGCGACGGTGGGGACATCGCCCGGCCGGTACTCGGCGTTGACAGCACTCTTGCCGCCCATGACGGCACACGCCTCGTCACGGGTGGGAAGCCTGGCTCCGCTCCACGCGGCGAAGACGGCCGCCCCCGTCCAGATGACCCCGTACGCCGGGTGGTCCTCGTATCCGGGACTCACGCGCCACCGGGCCGGGCGGGCATCGAGGTGGAGTCGGCCGCCGCGCTCGTGCGGTATGGGACAGACCAGCAGGTTCGTCCCGAGGACGCGAGCCGACAGACCGGCGGCATGCAGCATCGTCAGCAGTTCGGCCATCTCGCCCTTGCTGACCAGATAGTGGCTCCATCTCACCCCCGCTCCGAGGCGTCGGCGCGACGTACAGGGGGCACAGGGAATTCGTCTGGCTGATAGGGCGGGGGTCGGCTGGCGGGAGGGTCGGATCGGTTCGTGAAGGTCGTAGCGGTCGGATTCCTCCAGCCACTCACCGGCCGTGGCAACGATGGCGGGCGGCGGGAACCCGGCCAGCGCGTCGGCTACCAACTGCGCGGTGTCGGCCGACAGCTCCGCGTGAAGCGCGGTCTTGGAGCGGGTGGTGGCGAAGTCTCCCGCCGCGGGTGTGTCCGTGCGGGCAAACTGGTGGCCGTACCGCGGCGCGGGGAAGCCGGCACCGTCCGCCGAGTCGGCCGCGGATCAGTGAAGGAGTTGCACGGTGGGCGACGAGTTGTTCTATCGGCCGAGGAACCCCCTATGGAGCACCGTCGGTGCCTACTTGGGCGGGCCGACACCAAGCCGAAAGGATGACCCGGCGGTGTCTTTCGACCCCAACGGGGTTGAGTACCACGAGTCGTACGGACGTGGGCCGACCACTCGCCTGAGGTGGACGGAGGTCCGCGCGGTCGCGGTTCTGCCGGGGCCGGTCGAGGGCCGTCAGGCCCTGTGTGTCTATCCACTTCATGAGGTACCGGCACCTGACAGCCCAGTGAGCGAGCTGTGGACCGGCACCGGGCCAGGGCTGGCGAACTATTTCAGGATGTTGTTCGGCACACCGATCTCGGTGCATCTGCATCACGTGCGAGGTCCGTCGCTGGGGAAACTCGCCGCGCGCCTGCCGATACGGAGGGTCGCGTACCCCTGACTTGGGCGCGCCCAGCCTGAAGGTCGCCGACCTTCTCCGCGGCGGACCGTAGTTGTCCGGTCGCGTGAAAGCGCCTTGGGACGCCGAGACGTGGAACGGGAATCCGGCGCGGTCAGCGCCGCGAGCCGTGTCGAGGGATGCCGGGAGGCATACACCCAGCACTCGTGTCGATCCTTCCTGGGAGCGACAACGCTTCGAGCCGAACTGCCCGGGCGGAGCCACTCCCGCGCCCCGCAACCGCAAGGCGGACTGCACTTAAACGCCGATTTAAAGGCTTGTTTGGTATTCGTACCAGTATTCACCCGCCTTATTCGGTCATCTCATCGCTGAGGATGGCAGCCAACACCGGTTCGACGAAGGGGATTTCAGCATGGCGGATTGGGTGAAGGTCGCGGGCAGTCTCTCGGCCATCTCGGCGGGGTCCAGGACGACTGTGTGGGGCGTGAACGCGGGGAGCGCCGTCTACCGGTACACCAACTACGACGCCAACCCCTGGATCAACATCCCCGGCGGCCTGAGCGACATCGGCGCGGGCGCCGACGGCACCGTTTGGGGTGTCAACAGCGGCAACCAGATCTACCGTTACACCGGCGACCAGGACGGCCCGGGCCCGTGGAAAGGCATCTCCGGCAGCCTGGTCCGCATCGACGCGGGCTCCCGGACGAACGTGTGGGGAGTGGACTCCGCCGGCGCCATCTACCGGTACACCAACCACGACGCGAACCCGTGGATCAAGATCCCCGGAGCGCTGAGCGACATCGGCGCGGGCGCCGACGGCACGGTGTGGGGGGTGAACAGCGGGAACCAGGTCTTCCGGTACACGGGGGACCAGGACGGCTCGAACCCGTGGAAGAACGTCAACGGCAGCCTCAAGCGGATCGCGGTGGGCTCCCGGACGAACGTCTGGGGCATCGATCCCGCCGGCAGCATCTACCACTACACCAACAACGACGCCAGTGGCGGCAACCCGTGGGTCAACATCCCCGGTAACGCCACCGACATCGCTGCCGGCGCCGACGGCACCGTGTGGCACATCAACAGCGGCGGCGACATCTACCGGTACACCGGCGACCAACCGAGCTGATCCCCCCTGCCGCCCGTGCGGTCCCCCCGACCTGGAGGCCGGGGGACCGCACGCGCGTGCCGTTTCTCCGCTGCGGCAAAACTGCTATCCGGTATTCCGGTCAACAGCCCCATCCGAGAGGTGTCGTGACCTTCCGTTCATTCGCTGAAAGCGCGCGGCGCGCGGGCCTCGTGCCGCCTTGCTCTCTGGCCGCTCTGTGGGCGGTCCGGCACGGTCAGAGCACGGCGAACGTCGCCTTCGCCGCTGCCGAGAGGTCCGGTTCCGCTGAACCGGTACCCGGCCGCGACCGCGATGTCCCGTTGTCCGACCTTGGTACCACGCAGGCTTCGATGCTGGGCGACTGGCTGGCCAGGCAGTCGCCGGCAGGCGGGCCGGATCTGGTGGTGTGCTCGCCCTACCTGCGTGCGTGGCAGACCTGGGCCGTAATGGCGGACTCCGCTGCCGGCCTCGGGAAGGCGCGGTTGACGGTGCTGGTCGACGAGCGGCTCCGCGACCGGGAGATGGGCATCTTCGAACTGCACCCGCCTGCCGCCCTGCACGCACGGTCCCCCGAGGAGGCGGCCCGCCGCGAACTGCTGGGTGAGTGGTACTACCGGCCGCCTGGTGGCGAGGCGTTCACCGACGTTGGCGTACGGGTCGGGCAGTTCGTCTCCGATCTGGGCCGCGCCGCACCCGGGCGGCGTGTCCTGGTGGTGGCGCACGACGGCGTGATCATCGCCCTCCGCCATGTGCTCTCGGGGGTCGGGGCCACCGCGCCCGATCGGCTGCCGCCAGTCCCGAACGCGTCGGTGTCGTCCTGGGTCGGTGTCAGTCATCAACTGCGTCTGTCCGCCTGAGGCGAGACCGCCCACCTGATCTCGCCGGACGATACGGAAGGGATAACACCCGCATGAACGACCACTCCCCCACAAGCCCGGCTCTCGGGCACGCCCGGCCCGTTCCCGGCGGGGTGTGCGGCGGGTTGTATGGCGACCAGCCGTACTGCGCCCTGCTGACCTTGCTGGAGCGCGCCAGTCGTTCTCGCCCCGGCAACACGCTGTCCGCCCAAGTGCTCTCCAGCAAGAGATTTGTAAGCCTTGTGCTGTCCGACTGTTTCGCCGAAACTACTCGAGAGCGGCCCCTATCGCCGCGAAACTCCCAGGTCACCGAGAGTGCTCCCCGCAGGCGCGGGGATGGTCCGTCCTTTGCCGCGTTCGGTGCCCTGTTTCCCAAGTGCTCCCCGCAGGCGCGGGGATGGTCCCGAAGGTGATAGGGGCTGTCCACGTCATGCATTGTGCTCCCCGCAGACGCGGGGATAGTCCCTGGGGTCGCTGGATTGCCGACTGCCCCGCCCAGTGCTCCCCGCAGGCGCGGGGATGGTCCCCTCGCCCGTCTGCACGCTCCGCATCATCGGGTGGGCTCTCCGCGCCCGCGGGGGATGGTTCCAGCAGCGTCGCCGAGCTGCACGCTCGGCAAGTGTGCCCGGCTCGGCAGCGCGCAGCCGGAATCACCCGGCAACAATGCCAACAACCCTGCTGACACCACCCCGCACACTCACTGGTGCACAGTGATGGCGATCTTGCCGCGTGGGCGTCTGCGGCCCTCGCCGGTAGAGCCGCCTTCCAGCAGGGTGTGCGCCTTTGCGATGTCGGCCAGTGGTAGCACGGCGCCGATCACCGGCCGGAGTCTGCCCCGGTCGACCAGCCGGCCGAGGGCCGCGAGCTTCGCCCGGCCGGGGCTGGCGAAGAGGAAGTGGTACGTCGCGTTCACGCCCCACGCGGCGAGCAGGTTCTGGGGTTCGGGGATGTCCACGATGGACACCACGCGGCCTCGGTCGGCGAGGACCTCCGGGCTGCGGGCCAGGGTGTCCCCACCCACCGTGTCCAGCACGACGTCCACCCCGCCCAGCGCGCGGACCTGCGGCACGTAGTCACCGGCTGAGAAGTCGATCGCGTGGTCGGCTCCCAGTCCGGTGACGAACTCGTGGTCCTTTGCCCGCGTGGTGGTTACCACCTCGGCCCCCAGCGCGCTCGCGAGCTGGACGGCGGCCGAGCCGACCCCGCCCGCTCCGCCGTGCACCAGGACCCGTTCTCCGACCCGCACCCTGGCGCGTTCGACCAGTGCCTCCCACACTGTCACGCCCACGAGCGCGAGGCCGGCGGCCTCGACGTGCGTCAGCCGTGCGGGCTTGGGGGCGACCAGGGCCTGGTCGACCACGTGGTACTCGGCGTAGGTTCCCTGCCCGGCGAAGATCGGCGCCAGGTACCAGACCTCGTCGCCCGGCTGGAAGTCGTCCGCCCCGGGGCCGGTCTCGGCCACCACGCCGGACACGTCGTTGCCGATCACGGCGGGCAGCGCCACTTGGTCGCGGTAGTCGCCGCGCCGGGTCTGCAGGTCGAGTGGGTTCACGGACGTTGCCTCCACGCGCACCAGCAACTGGCCGGGTCCGGGAGTCGGTCTGGGCAGCTCTCGGGTGGCGAACGCGGTGTCCGCGGCACCGAAGCGGACGAGTTCCATCACGCGCATCGAAGTCGACATGCCGCAACCTTAGATCGTCATATCGCGATTCGTCAATATGACGATGCGCTACCATCGTGGCGTGTTCTCGGAAGCGGAGTTGCTGGCTGTGTTCCGGGCCCTGTCCAACCCGGCACGCCGTCAGATGCTGGTGTGGCTCAAGGACCCGATGAGTTTCCCCGGCCAGGAGCCCGCCGACGTCGAGATCGGTGTCTGCGTGACCGACATCCAGCAGCGCGCAGGCCTGGGGCAGTCGACCACCTCGCAGTACCTCGCAATGCTGCGGCAAGCTGGGCTGGTGATCGCCACCCGGCGGGGCAAGTGGACCTACTACCGCCGCGACGAGGCGAACATCGCCCGCCTCCTTGAGACCCTGCGCGACGTGTTCTAGATCCAACGCCGCCCAGCCACGGCGTGGATCAGGCTCGCAAGAGCCGGTTGGAGTGGTGATGTCGATGCTGATGAACCAAGAGGCCGAGGTGCGGCGAAGGGCCCGCCGGTAGCGCCACGGGGCACCCAGCCCGGCCACCACGTTGAACAGTATGTTCGTCTGGGTGACCGCAGACCTGAGCACGCCGAGGACGCTGAGCTGGACGAGAGGAGGAAGACCGCTCCGGACACGCCGACCGGCGCGGTCACCGTCGAGATCAGCAGACCGGCGGCCGACCCGGCCCAGATCGTTCACTCCGCAGAAAGCCGGGGATGAATCGGCTGGTCCGTAGCGGTTGCGCGTCACGAAGCGCTCGGCCGGTCCTGGGGGACGGTGCTGACCGCGAAGATCCACCTCACGGTCGAGGACCTGGCCGTTGTCGTGGTGCCCGAGGGCGGCGAGAGCTACGGTGAGAGGACGCTGGCCGGGGCGGGTTCGGGGCCGGCGGAAGAGCGCCGCTCCGACCCGTCAGGGCAAGTCGGCCTAGGGGTTGTGGGCGCGTTACGACCTCCTGGCGCTCAGCAGACGGCCGTCTCGTTCCGCCTGCCCCCGCAGTTCGCGAAGGGATACGAGCCCTCCGTCCTCCGATGTCACGTACCAGAAGGCCATCCCCACACAACTGCGTGTGCCGCAGACCAGCTTTCCCGCTTCGTCCGGGCTCGGACAGCGGTCACCGCTGTCCAGGAGTACGAAACCCTCCGCATCAACTCTCGCGGTGTAGCGGTTTCCGCGGCGCTCGCCGTGAAGTTGGGTGCCTGGGGCCAGAACGCCTGATCGCATCATGCGTGCCAGGTCGGTGCGGAGCGGACGGGGACGTACCGGTGTGGTGGAGCGCCGCGGTGTGACGGGGGTGGTGCTTTCCGTTCGGGTGGGCGGTGGGAGAGGTTGGAAGCCGAGCTGTTGCGGGTCCCAGATGTGTGCGCACAGGCGCCGGTAGAGCTCCCCGCGGACCTCGACGATCTTTTGCAGCGGCTCTTTGCCGAACTCTCGGAAGTGCCGTTCGATCTTGTGGCGGGCGATGAAGGCTCTCAGTGCCGGATGGTTCTTGCGATAGTCGGGGGCCAGGATGGCGGCGAGTCCGTTCTCGCGGGCATAGCGGAGTCTTTTCACTTCCAGTGGGAGGTCGTTGTAGCTGGCGTTGTCGGGCCGGCGTAGCAGTACGAGGACGCCGATGCGGGCTCGCCAGGCCCGGAAGGTCGCCGGGTCGGGCGTTTCGTGGGCGTGGCGCTCGGGGTGGTTGGCGTAGAGGTGCTCGACCTGCCAGGTTCGTTCCTGTGCGAGGTAGTCGGCTATGAGGTTGGGGTTGCCGATCTCTGTCTCTACATGGGCGGTCAGTCGTGCCAGGAGGTAGCGGACTTGGGCTTTGTTGTTGCCCCGCATCCCTAAAGCGGTGACTGCTTCGAACGTGGTGTCGGGCAGCTGGGCCGACAGGAGCCGTGAGACGTCCTGGTGGGTGATGCAGGTGCGGAGGCGCGGGATGAGGCGGTGGATTTCGGGCTGGAAGTCTCTGGTCTGGACGGGTTCGTCGTTGAGGGTGCGTTCGACGAAGAGCCGGTCGAGGAAGTTCGCGACCAGGGCTGCTTTTCGCTTTGCTTCCGTGTCGGTGTCGTGACGCTGGATGGATGCCAGGACCAGGGCCATTTGGTTGGTCAGTCCGTTGACCTCGTTGTAGAACAGGGCTGCCAATCCGTCGGCGTGGTAGGGCTGTCTGCTGGCCTGGAGGAACGTGCTGTGGTGGCCGGCGAGACGGATCAGGTCCTCGACGAAGCGGTGGTAGTCGTCGGGCTGGCGGAGTCCGATGCGGTCGCTGTTCTTACGGACCCAGATGTTGAGTGCCAGGTCGATGTTGTCGCTGTCGACGGTCTCTGTCTCGCTGACCGTCGCGTAGCGGGCGAGGAGCGCCGCCTTGAGGAACTTGCGAGGGGCATCGGTGTCGCCTCGGACTCCGGTGAGTTCGGAGAGCATGTGGCGCCAGGACTCGTTGAGTTTCTCCTCTCCCGTTCTGACATGGGACAGCAGGAAGCTCTTCACCAGGTCCACGGGGGTGAGACGGGCTCCGCGGTCGTTCATCGACTCGAAGATGCGGAATCCGCTGTCACGGCTGGGCGCCCGGATGCCGACCATCACAACTTTGGACAGCAGCCAGTCGACGAACGGCGGGCAGCGGTCGGCTTCCTCGAGAAGTTCGTCGAGGAGCTCGCCGATCTGCCGGCTGCGGTCGTGGAGGTTGCGCAGCGACAGCGAGGCGCCGGGGGGCAGTTCGTAGGGGCGGTCGCGGTAAAGCGCTTCGAGTGCTTCTTGGCGCTCCTCGATGTCGATGCGGAATTGGGGGCGGGTTCCTGGGCCGAAGTCGGTGATCACGCGGTCGAGTTTGCTGACCACATCACGTTGCCCCCAGTCGCCGGCCACTCGGTAGAGGTGGAGGAAGAGGAGGTGCAGCGTGGTGAATCGCTGCTGTCCGTCTACCAGGAAGCGTGCCTCGTTGGGTTGTTCGATGTAGACGAAGGGGCCGAGGAAGAACACGCCGGCGTCGTGCGGGTGCTGGAGGCGGTCGTGGGGGATCCGTTCGAAGGCGTCGAAGAGGTCGGTGAGGAGGGTACGTACGTCCTCCGCCGACCAGGCGTATTCCCGTTGGTAGTACTCGATGTCGTAGGTGGCTTGGCCGAACAGGCTTTTGAGGTCGAACGTGTTGCCCTCGATCGATCCATTTTCCATGCACGCCCCTACTGTCGGCCGGCACTCCTGAGGGAGCTCGGCTGAACCTTCCCGACTCAACGTGGATCTGCCTGCTTAGCGTAGGTAAGGCAGGGTACTGACGTGAACCGTCCGGGTTCAGCCACTTTCCGGGTTCAACTGTGGAGGAAGCAACTGGGAGAAGGGTCGGAAGGGGACTGGTACGGATCTGGGATGTCAGGCCGGGCGGCGCAGCAGGTTGAGAACCGCTTGGTGGTAGACGGTGTAGGTCTGGAGCCGTTCGGCGAGATGGGCGCGTTCGTCGAGGCCGTGGAGTCCTTCGTAGGGGACTCCGAAGCCTGCGGTCGCAGGGACGTTGCCCTGACTGGCCAGCAGGTTGCCGATGTTCGACTACGACCGGACTGGCGGCGCCACGTCGGAACACGGTGATGCCCGGGCCGGGCGATCAGGGAACCAGCAGAAGTTTGCCGCCGGGACGACCTGACTTGCTGAGCCTGGCCGCCTCATGGATCTCGCCGAGCGCGTAGGTGCGAGCCACCGACACGGCCAGGATTCCTTCGCCGGCCAGCCGGGCGAACTCTCCCATCCGGTCGAAGCGCATCTCGATGCGGGTGATCCGGGCGCCAAGCTCAGCCGCGGCAGCGAAGTCCGAGATCGTGAGGACGCGGTCGGGGTCCCCTGTCAGCTCGATCAGGGACGGCAGCGAGCCGCCGCCCGGGCCGGCCTGGTGGACGCGGTCGATCCGGCCGCCGGTCGGGGCCGTGTCCAGAGCGCGGTCGACGCGGCCTCCGGCCAGTGCGGTAACGCGTTCGGCCATGCCATCGCCGTAGCCGGTCACCTGCGCGCCAATCTTTTCCAGGGCGGCGGCACGTCTCGGTCCGGCGGTGGCTATCACCCGGACACCCCGGTGCAGCGCGAAGCGCACCGCCACCTCACCCACGGTTGAGCCCGCGCCGTGGACCAGCAGCAGCTCACCCTGTCTGACGCCGAGGTCGTCGAGCGCGTGCCACGCCGTCTCGGCCGCCATCGGCAGCGCGGCGGCCTGCTCGGCGGTGACGCCCACAGGAATGTGAGCCCAGACCGCCATCAGCGCATACTCGGCGGCCCCGCCCGTCGGCCCGTCGAAGGCCGCCGGGCCGAACACGCGGTCGCCGACCTCGACGCCGTCGACGCCCTCACCGAGCGCGTCGACGGTGCCCGCGACCTCGATGCCGAGTCCGCGCGGCAGTGGCGGCAACTGGTCGGCGAGCAGGCCGTCGACCACCGCCCAGTCGCCCGGCGTCAGGCCGCACGCCCGCACGGCGATCCGGATCTGGCCGGGTCCCGGTTCCGGCTTGGCGACATCGCGGAGCACGATCACGTCCGGGGATCCGAACCTGTCGAACTGAAGTGCTTTCATGACGATCTCCTGTTGATGACAGCATCTGCTGTCATCAACGTTAACACCCCGATGACAGCCTCTGCCGTCATATGCTGCTGGGTATGCCGAGATGGGAGTCCGACGGAAAAGGCCGACTTGAGCGCGCGGCGCTGGAGCTGTTCGAGACGCAGGGGTTCGAGCGCACCACGGTCGCGCAGATCGCGCGCACCGCCGGTCTGACCGAGCGCTCCTTCTACCGCTACTTCCCCGACAAGCGGGAGGTCCTCTTCGCCGGCAACGAGCTGGAAGCGCACCTTGTCGCGCGGGTCGAGGCGTCGGACCCCGTCCTCACGCCGATCGAGGCGGTGCTCACGGCGCTGGGAACCGCCGACGAGGTCTTCCAGTCGCGCGAGTTCCTGCTGCGCCGCGTCAAGGTGATCGCCGCCAGCCCGGCACTGGCCGAGCGCGACCTGATCAAGCTCGCCGACATCGCCGACGCACTCGCGCGGGCGCTCCGGAGCCGGGGCGTCGAGCCCGGCAAGGCACGCTTCATCATCGACGTGGCGATGGCGATCTCCCGGCGCGCCACGTCCCGATGGCTGGCCGACCCGGACGCGGCCTTCTCCGCGCTCGTCGCCCAGGCCGCCGCCGAGCTGCGCGATGAGTGGGCCTGAGACCGCGTGCCGGAGGAAGCCCGCCTTCTTCGACGGGCGATTACAGGGCACGATCCGTCGGCACGGCGACCAACTGAGACGGCGGTCGGCGCCGTAGCCCCTTGTCAGCATGTGGAGAGCGGGGACCCACCGCAGTCACAGATGACGTGAATCCTCGACCTGAGCTTGATGCGACCGATCGGATCACCGCCTCTTGCCCCCGCCGCGGTTGGCCCCGATCAGCGGTTCAACGGCCCGTAGGCGCCGTCCTCGAAAGTGAGGACGGTCAGCTCCGACTCGTACTCCTCCCGGAAGTATCCGCCGTGACCTGGCTCTTCGACATAGGGGGCGAGCAGTTCAAGGATCGTGACCAGTTCACCCATCTCGTCGTCGAGCCAGTAGTTGCGGCTGAACAGCCCCCACGCGTAGAGCTCGCCCCCCGCCTGCGAAGCCTCGGGACTGGCGCCGGAGAGAGGCGAAGTCTCCCCCGGGCAGGCGGCCCTCCGGGTCCGGTGTCAGCAATGGGTACATGTGCTCGTCCGCGTCGAGGCCGCTAGGGCGCTCGGGGACCATGCCGAGGTGCCAACGTAGGGCTTCCAGCACCGTGTCGGGAGTGTTGTCCCGGAGAAAGCAGGTGAAGACGACTTCGAAGTGGAGGCTCACAGGCGCATTCTCCCGGCCGGACCGACAGGCCCGGAACGCCCGGAACTCCCACCCGGCCCGAAGAACCAATGGCTGATCAAACCACAGGCTCAGCGGAAGTCATCGGAGTGGTCGACGGCCCACTGCGCATAGGTGCGCGCCGGGGTTCCGGTGATCTTTCCGGCGATGACGGATGTCAGGGACGGTATGCCGTCGGCGGCGGCCCACTGGTTCACGATCGCTCCGGCCACGGCCGGATGCATTGTTCTGCCTACTTCCGCGCGAGCCTGCTCGTCGGAGACGTGTTCGATCCGGATGCGCCGCCCGAGGGCCTCGCCGATGTACTCGACCTGCCGTTGCAGGGTCAGGGACTCGGCCCCGTAGATGGTGTAGGCCTGGTGCGAGTGGCCCGGTTCGGTCAGGGCGGTCACCGCGAGTGCCGCGATGTCCTTCTCGTGCACCGGTGCCGACTGTGCGAGCGGATAGGGAAGACGGACGACGCTGTCGGTGCGGATCGATTCGGCCCACCAGGTGCGGGTGTTGGTCGCGAATGTCCCAGGCCTGAGGAATGTCCAGTCCATGCCCGACCGTTGGACAGCCTCCTCGATCGTGCGGTTCAGGCGGGGGACCGGGTGGTCGGCGTCGGGGCTCAGGACCGACACCGACGACAGCAGAACCACTTGCCGGATTCCCGCAGCTGTGGCCGCCGCCGCGACCTTCTCGATGTCGTACGGATTCTGCGGATCGAGCATCCCGTACAGGAACAGCTTGTCTGCCGCGTCGAGCGCCGCGGTCAGCGTCTCGGGTCGATCCAGGTCTGCGGTGACCGCTTCCCACCCGGGCGTCAGACCCGTGACCGCGGTTCTGCTGACGGCCCTGACCTGCTCACCGGCGGCCAACAGACCATCGACCACATGACGGCCGACGTTACCGCGAGCACCGAAGACAACTGCCACCATGACGGGGCCTCCTGTTGATTGTGGACGTGAATTGCCGCAGCCGGCGATGCGGGGGAAGCCCGCTTTCGCCAAGGCATGGCGACAGTGCGGGACCCTCGCTGCCACACGGGTGGCGGTCCCGCGTCGGCGGGCTTGGTGCCACCGGTGATACGGAAACCCATGGGGCCCTCCCGCAA
Source organism: Streptomyces sp. NPDC058653 (assembly GCF_042716895.1). Classification (NCBI taxonomy): domain Bacteria; kingdom Bacillati; phylum Actinomycetota; class Actinomycetes; order Kitasatosporales; family Streptomycetaceae; genus Streptomyces; species Streptomyces sp. NPDC058653. Next base: position 46,625 of record NZ_JBHXRM010000055.1, read on the forward strand.
GTGATGGGACTCTTGTCCCGTCACCATAACAGGGTTACGGGACAAGAGTCCCATCACTCACGCGCATCACGCACGATGGGGCTATGGGGCCACGGGAACCCGGGCGCACGCGAATGCCTCGTCGATGCAGCCGTCGGCCCGTTCACCGAGCTGGGGTACGACGCCACGACCGTCGCGCAGATCACCGAACGCGCCGGAGCCACCAAAGGCATCTTCTTCCGACAATTCCCTTACAGGCGCTAACTGTTGGCAGCCAGGCAGGAAGCGCTGAGCCGACTCCTCGCCAAGGGAATCGCCGAAACACCCGCTGGCGGCCACCCCGCTCAAAGCAGTCGTAGTCGGCCTCGAACGCGCCTGAGGCATCATTGGCACCACCAACCGCGAACTCCGATCGCGGAGAGCAGGAGCGGATGGCTACGGCCGGACTCTCTGCCCGCCGAAGGGCGAGCCGCGGTACGGATTGGAACGCCATTGACGTTGAGGGCAACTGGCCAGCTCGATGCCCCGATCGATCCAGCAGTTCGTCGGAGGCCCCTGTCCGGGGCGCCACCCCGAGCTTCCGGTTCGGGCTCATGTTGATCTCGCCGCAGTGGCGGCCGGTCTACCGCGCGATACCGAGGACCAGCCGGTTCAGGATCTTGTTGCGTGGGACCGGCGCGGATACTCGCTCCGGCATGATCCTCGGCAGGCTCGTCCGGCCTGCCGGACGTCGCCTGCGCCTTCCCGCCCGTCGAGGGCTTTCCCGGACGCACCAAATCACAGAGTGGGTTGCCGTGTGGTGGCTCACTTGGCCGGAGCGCCCGGCCGAGTTGCAGGGGTACTGGGGAGCGGCGCGGTAGCGGCCAGTTGCCGCTCGGGGCCGCCAAATGAGTCGCTCCGCAATAGCGTTGACGAGTCCTGCTCCTATGACTCGGGGCGCGAGTTTCGTAGGTCGGTACGTCGACGGGTCGTCTAGCCACTGGTACGGACCGTCCGCCGTCCTGGCGAGCATGCGGTTCGATCGAATCGATACGGGTTTCGATTCGCGACCCTCGTCGCACTTAGTTTTGGTCGTCTTCTCTCATGGGTTGCGGGGGAGAAATTCCGGGTGGCGCGCGCCAATTCGCCGGGCAAAGGGCGGCGGGCGCGGGCGCATGTGCAGAGCGGATTGCATCTCAGGAGATGCCGGAAGGTGCCCTTTTGGGCTGCGGCTACGTGGTGCCCTGATCGGACGACAGGGGTGGGCCGTTGGGGCCGTCCCCTGTCCCGAACAACTCACCCCACCGTTACGGACTTCACACGGTCCTGCCGCGACAGCCGATCAGCCATGCCCGACGCCGCGGATTCCGGGACCGGCTCCCCCGGCGTACAAGCCTCAGCCGGGTCGGCCGGGGTCCCGAGGGGATCGCCGGTTTGCGGAGGGGTTCTTCCTATGGAGCCTGCGGAGGGGACGACCGCCGGGCCGCGGAGTGCGGCCGGATCGGTTGGCGCCGGCCGGCCCCAACGACACGGCAGCGAGGGCGAGAGCGGCCAGGTCGATCCAGTCGGAGGAGAGCCCCAGGGAGATGAGCACCGCTCCCACGGCCAGAACACCGACCGCCGTGACACGCCTGTGGCGCCTGAGGAACTTGCCACGGTCCTTCGTTCGCTTTCCCATTTCAGTTGCCTTCCAGATTCGCCCAACGGGTGGAAGACCAGACTGCGATGGTGATCTGATGTCCATTCATGTCCGCTCCCGTCCGTGCGTGTCCGCGCACGTCACGGCGCTGAGTCCGGCCAAATCCCGAGGACATCCCGGACGGATACGAACCGAGAGGGGACGGAAATCATGCGCGACGAGGAACGCCCCACCCATCCGCTGAGGGTTCCGCGGCACGGCCCGGTGGAAGCGGAGACGCCCGAGGGCGCCGAACTCGCCAAGTGGTTACGCGCCCGCGTGGGCGGCCGGACCCTGCGCCAACTGGAAGGGATCTTCCCGCACCCCCGGCGTACGCGGTGGAGCGAATACCTCAAGGGCCGCAAGCTGATTCCCTTATGGCTGCTGAATGATGTCGTCACCAAATTGGTCGCCCCGCAGGACCAGCAACTGCACCGCGGTCTTGGGCAGCAACTGCTCGCTGCGGCCGAAGAGGCCGAGAAGCTGCGGCGAGAGGCAGAATCCCCGGCGACCGCCTCTCAGGGCACGTCGGCGCACGAGCAGCAACTCCGTCTGAACGACGCACTTCAGGGCCAGATCAAGGCGCAGGAGACGGTGCAGGGGCTCACCCACCTCATCTACGCCTTCATCACCGCGATGGCCGAACTGAACCAGCGCTGCCGGAATCTGGAGATCCAGCGGGACGAAGCGCGCCTGCGGCTGAGCCGGCAGGAGACGGAGACAACGACCAACCAACAGCGCGCGGAGGAGAACAGGAGACGTGCGGCCGACGACGCACGGCGCGTCGCCGAGGCGGAACAGCGGCTGGCGGAGACCGAGCAGCGGCTGATCGAGTTCGAGGAGAGACTCGCCCGCGCCCGCTGGGAGAAGCACAACGCCGAGGACCTGCGCATCGAGGCGTTCAGGCAAGCCGAACAGCGCCGCCATGCCATCGAGCCGTCCCCCGTGCAGAACACTCCCCCAGGCTCATTCGAGGAGGGCAGCCGCTCGGTACCTGTTCCTCGGCCCTGGGAGTACGACCACTTCCTCGAAAGCGCCGACGCGCAACTCGACTACCACGAAGCCGGCATGGTGGCGATCCGCGAGCAGATCGGCAGTGCCGCCCCGGCTCCCGCCCCGGGCTCCGCCCCCGGCTCGCCCGACCGGGCACGCACCATCCCCGGACAGGTTGTCCCGGGTCCCTCCACGGACAGCACGGACGGGCCCGGCACCGGTACGAATTCTGTCCGTGGGGTGTCCGCGGACGGCCCGGACAGCCCCAGGTCCCGGCCGGAACCGGAGCGGGAGCCGGGGTCGGAGCGGGAGTCGGAGTCCGGGTCGGGGCGCGACCGCCCGAAACGCCGTGCGGTGCTGGCGGGCGGGATCTGTCTGGCTGTCCTCGCTGCCGGCGGCGGCTGGCTCGCCTGGAACCAGTACCACCCGACTCAGGAGTTCGCGCTCACAGACTCGCCCGCGATCAGAGACGCTCAGACCGACGGCGGGGTGCTCAGAATCGGAGTCAAGGCGAATCAGCCGGGACTGAGCGAGGAGGTCGGAGGGGAATGGGTGGGATTCGACATCGAGTTCGCCAAGAACATCGCGAAGGAACTCGGATTCGAAGGCGACAGCATGATCGACTTCATCCCCGTGACCACCAAGACCAGAGACGACCAGCTGAACAACGGCCAGATCCATCTCATGGTCGGCAGCTACAGCATCACCGAGGAACGTATGAAGGAAGTGGATTTCGCCGGTCCCTACTTCATAACCGATCAGGGAATGATGGTGAACACCGGCACTTCGGGAGACGAAGCCTGGGTGGAGCAGAACGGGAAGCAGACGCGGAAAAAGATCAACGAGCCCGACGACTTCCCCGACGGGACAGTTGTGTGCACGGTCGGGAAATCAATATCGGAGTCAATTCTGGACAAACTGCCGGCATCCAAGTTCAAGACAAGAGGGGAATCCGACTACCAGACCTGCGTCGACAACCTCAACAGTTCCACCGACGGCACCACCGGCTCCACCGAGCCCCCCGTCCGGGCCGTGGTCACCGACCGGCCCATACTCGCCGGCTTTCTGGCCGCCAACCCGAATCTGTCCATGGTCCCCAACCCGCTGGAGGCAAGCACGACGGGATGGGGCGTCGGCATAGCGAAGGGGGACGACGCCCTGCGCCACTTCGTGTGCGAATCCATCGCGGATCAGATCGACGACGGCACCTGGCGGGAGATCTACCGAGAGAAACTGGAAGGTCACCTCCAGGAACAGAACATAAAGGCCACACCTCCGAGAGAGGAACTCCGGACCTCGTGCCCCGACTGAGCTGAGCGGGGCCGGGGCACCGGATGATGCGACCAGGTCCGTGGCGCCAAACTAACGGCCCAGGTTGGTGCGGTCCGGGCGGCTTCCCATGAGGATGATCTGCGTGCCGCCCATGAGCTTGGCCGAGAGCACCGCCATCAGGCCGACGGCACCGTCGCCGATCACGGTGACGCGTGTGCGCTCGTTGACGCCGCCACGTACCGGCGCGCGGTCACCGGTGCCGTACACGTCCGAGCGGATCAGCGGTGAGGGGGTGGAGTACGAGCCGTGGCCCGTGCCAACTCTGCTCC